>JAGHYV010000117.1 GCA_017743475.1 Roseiflexus sp.
CGCTGGTTAGGCCGCCGCGAGCGCAGCGAGCCAGGCCTGCCAGCGGGCGCAGCCCACCGCGCCGTTAAGCCGAGCGCGAAGCGGTCGGCTTAACGGCTCGCGCATCAGCCGCCGCGAAGCGAGCGCAGCGAGCGAAGCGGTCGGCTGGATGCGCTGGTTAGGCGGGCATTTCTCAATCATACGTTAGCATCTGTTACCGTTTTACGTAAGTGTTCAATCAGTTCAATATAAGGGCTACCTATCTCTTTAGCAATGGACGATGCGGAATCATAATTTATTAGGGCCATCTTCCTATTGCCTGATTTTTCATAAGCCTGACCAAGTTTTATAAGTACTTGGCTCTCAGTGTATTTGTCGCCGATCGCTCGCGCAATCTCCAACGCTTGGTGATAATAGGCAATCGCTTCTTCTATGCGCCCTAAAGCGGCGAAGGCACTAGCCAAATTCGCCAGTCTGCTGGCTTCACCACGTCGGTCACCGATTGCCCGCGCAATCTCTAACGCTTGGTGATAGTAGGCAATCGCTTCTTCTATGCGTCCCAAGTCGCTATAGGCTAGCCCAAGATTACTTAGATGATTCCCTTCGCTCTGTCGGTCACCGATTGCCCGCGCAATCTCCAACGCTTGGTGATAATAGGCAATCGCCTCTTCTATGCGCCCTAATCTGGCGTACAAATTAGCCAACTCGCCCAATACTTCGCTTTCACTCGCTTTGTCGTTAATCTCGCGAGCTATTTTCAACGATTCGAACAGGAAAGGCTCAGACTGGGCTTTAATCATTGCTATCACCATTGCGGAACTTTGTTAAGACAAATGCTATTGACTCCAATAGCACTGCAATAATAATCAGAAACCAACCAATCCAAGAGGAGCTGGATGATGTTACCAAATTAACGCCAATACCCACTGTAACTGTAGCAATAAGCGAAATTCCAAAAGCCCACAATGAGCGAGATGTTTTCTCCGCGAGAGTTATTCTTAGTCTTTGTTCACTAAGCTCCAATTGACGCACTTGGGACGACAAGGCAGTAATCCTACTTTCCAAATCGATTACTTTGGCAAGTGCCATTTGGCGTTCTTCATACAATTTCTCTATCATTGGGCGATTATTCAAATAGTCATTAACATCAAACGGCTTAAGCCAGTTCGGTGTACGTCCCACTATTTTCTCTAGCGCTTGCTCAGATAAACCTTTTGGCATAGTTACAATTCGCAGTGAGAGCGTGATCAAAAACTAACACCTCGGATAAAGCCTATTCAGGAGCATTGCAATAGAACCGAGATAAAGAAAGGCTTCGCTTGATTCTGGGTTGCGGTTGTATTCCTTGCTCGCCAACCGATTGCGTCCCGCCCACGCAATCGAGCGTTCTACCACCCATCGCTTCGGGATGACCGCACATCCCTTTTGTCCAGGCGGTTTTTCGATGACATTCAGGCGTATCGTCGTGTTCTGTTGCATCCATTCATTTAACCCTTGTTTGTATCCTTCATCCACCCGAATTTCTTGCATCCGAGGAAACGATTGATGATGCGCGGCCAAAAGCCACTCCGCGCCTTCGGTATCAGAAATGTCTGCCGGATGGACGAGCACGCGCAGCAAGAACCCATTGGTATCAACCCAGAATTGCCGTTTGCGCCCGTTGACCTTTTTTTCCCCCATCGTCGCCGCGTTCTCCGCCTGCTTCGGTCGTTTTGACGGATTGGGAGTCCAGGACGCTGATGGACGGCTCCGGGTCGCGATTCAACGCTTGTCGCGCCAGTTTGCGCAAGGTATCATTGATTTTGATGAATGTTCCATCACGATTCCATTTGTCGAAATAGTACCGAACAGAGCTCATTGGCGGAAAATCTTTTGGAAGCATGCGCCATTGACAGCCCGTGCGATTTTTGTACAGCAGGGCATTGACGATCGCGCGGCGATCGATTTCGGTCGGACGCCCGCCGTTGGGCGACGGGGTGATGACGAGTGGCGCGATGGCGGCCCATTGCGCATCGGTCAGATCGGTCGCATACTTGGTTGGATAGGATCGACGTGCACGTCGTGGCATACGAGATTGCTCCTCATCAGAACGGCATGGTCGCCATCATGATACCACAAATCCGGTTTTCTGATCGCCCTCTGAGAAGCCCGCCCAACGGCACGCGCTTCAGCCGCCGCGAAGCGAGCGCAGCGAGCGGAGCGGTCGGCTGAAAGCGCATGTTAGCCTGCCGTCTCTGGTTGAAAAAACATCTTCTTACAAGATCATCCTTTCCAAAGCGCAATGTAAACCCAGTTTGGAAAATCGCTAGGACTTGTTATAGGTCGCCAATGTCTCAATGTGCTTGGCAATGATGCTATAGCATTGCTCCACTCATTTGAATCAGGAGCGGGATAGACGAAAGCAATGACCCATTTGTTTGTGCCAACAATCTCATCCAACTTCTTGAAATCCTTTACCAACCCAACGTGGTCATCGCGAAAGTAAAAGTGTAGATTACGTGGAGTGCCTGCCGTTCGGCTTATACACAGTGCCTTGAGTTCGCAAAGGTGTGTTTGTCCCTGAATACGAAGCCTGAAGTCAACCTGATTGCGCTTTGCGTCTTTGGGTGAAGGAATGTTTGCTTCTCGTTCAAAGCTTTCAATCACTTTTTCCGCTACAAGTCGGTTGAACAAAACAAGCAACTCGGCTTTGAACCAACCTTCTATACGGCTATCTGCTTGTGCAAAAACCGCGAAATGTTCTTGCTTATCCAGAAACCACCTTGAAATGTGGGGAAACAGAATGTCCATTTTGGAGCACCGATGGTTGTTGTGGAAGGCAGGCTAACGGCCTGCGCATCAGCCGCCCGCTAAGCGAGCGCGAAGCGCGAGCGAAGCGGGTCGGCTGGATGCGCTTGTTGGGCGGCTTTTTGATTTCAAGACAAACAGATTACGGGTAACTTGCATTTTTAGTTTTCAACTCACTTAGCAGTCCCGTTTTTCGTGCGCCGCAGCCCAACCAAGTATCCGACAGATAGCAAGGCAGCTATACCAAGCAAGCTTCCGCAGGCTCCCGGCTGTCGCGAGGACGGGGGCGAAATGGATACAACAGTGGGAGCGGCTTCTGTCGGCGCAGATGCCGTAGCCGGAAGGCTCTCTATCTGGTAGTCCATCAACACACCCTGGTTCCACACTTGCACAGTGAAAAAGGGAGCAGTCGGCGCGGGTGCGCTTAACACCACATTGGTCTCTTCACCAGCTCTCAGAACACCGAGATCTGCTGGTGAGCCCACCTGTGTTGCCTCAACCAACAGAAAGATTTCTACGTTGGATGCATCACTTGTGCCCACATTGCTTACCCTTACATTCACCTGTAACTGTCCATCAGGTGTGATTTGAGGGTTTGCTGACCTGATCGTAAGAATTGGTTGGCCTGCTGGAGGTGTCAGATTGACCAGGGCCACAGTTTGCTCAATCTCATCTACGCTTGACAGTGCAGCCTGAGCAGTCTGAGAAAGAGCGGTTTGGGGCTGTTGTCCCTCTTGTTGTGCCATCAGCGTTTCCGCAGATGCCAAATAGAGCACAAAGTTGGTCACAGCAAAAGCATTGCTTCGCTCTATCAGTGTCAGCTCGTTCTGGTCGAGTGCCTCATGGCCCAATATGATAACTTGCATGGTGCCTAACGTTTCTTTGAGAGCTTGCTCAGCCTGAAGCAGCCGATCCAGGTTTCGACCCGCTGCGTCGAGATCGCCAGCCTGCACAGCTTGCGTGAAGTCCTGAACTGCCTGGCGGTAATCATCAGCTGCATCCCGGAATTGGGAACGCAAAGGGTGCATAGAAGGAGCAGGCTGATATGCAGTAAAAATGATTTGTCCACCACCGTGAGGGAGCATCCCTTGATGGTAACGGCAATCATCACCAGGTTGGGCCGAATCGAAAGCCATCTCTGCAGCCCGAGTACTCAGGTATTCTACACATCGCAGGTTTTGTGAGTTCATATAAATAAGCGGGACATTGACGATGAAGAGATGCTCTAGCCTTGCACCCAGCCCGACGACTTTGGCCATCAGGGCAAACGGGGATAGGGTAGCGAGATCAGCAGTGTCCTCGGCGACACGAGCAATATCAGCGGCAGCCTGGAAATCTCTATGCCGATCGAGTGCATCCTGCACTTCCCACTGAGCCTTCTGGGTAAGTTCTTCAATCAGCAAAGTAGCCCGCTCTGTGTCACCCGTGATTGCCCAACGATCCGTCGCAGCTAAGTCCAGATCGGCGGTGCGAACACCTCGGTCTATTAACCCTTGCGTGCGTGCCAGGTAGGGTTGAATCATCAGAGCCGTAGATGTTGCCTGGATGCTGTCATCCGCCAGCAACTCCGCCAGCGATCCACCTTCTGAAAGCCGGTTTTCGGTGAGCCGAATGGTAAAGTCCCATACCTGTGCAGCGGTTTCGCGCTGATCCGGTGATGCTCCGATAGTGCGCGTGGCCAATCTACCCCCATCACCAATCAGTCGCCAGATTGTTGCCTCGGTTGCCTCTTGTAGTCTGTCACAAAACGGGACTTTACTCCGACAAACGTTCCAAGCAGGGTGCAGTGCGAACATCACCCCTAATGCTGTCTCAACCGAGTCGGCATAGACATCGGTCAGTGAAGCACCAACACTCGTGTAAGCCGGCAACATTTGAGCCAGAGCACGCTCCTCCAGCGTTAAGCGTTGCAGGGCTTCCAGTTGTTCTGGCGTCAACGTTCCCTGGCCCAGCTGCGCATTTAAGCGGCTCAGCAACTCCCGAGCGGCAGATTCGTCGTAAGCACGAACACCGGGGACAGTAAACAGATTAGCCGGGATGTCCACCGTCTCTAGACTGGCGATCAATGCCATCTTCTCGTCTAGCCAGTGGCGGGCTTCAGTAAAGTCAGGGGTGGGCATGGGAACGGGAGTTGGGGTGGGAACTAGGGTTGGTGTGGGAGCAATCACGTGAACTCTTACTTCCCTCACAATTTCCCCATAGG
This sequence comes from Roseiflexus sp., assembly GCA_017743475.1. GTDB lineage: Bacteria > Chloroflexota > Chloroflexia > Chloroflexales > Roseiflexaceae > Roseiflexus. The sequence goes on from JAGHYV010000117.1 coordinate 4,970, forward strand.
AGGGGGAAAGCCGAAGTGTGTAAGTAGTGTCGGATAAAGGGCATACTTTTCTACTTCCCTCAGGATCAACGCACTCACCATCCAAGGTTACACCGTCGAACCCCGAGACATTATCGACAGACCAGCGAAGGACTGTACAATCTCCGGCTGAAATGACATCACGATCCACGGAGAAATTCACAACAGGCTCGCAGTCAGGAGCAATCTCATAACCCGCAATGCTTGTTAAGCACATCAGATCAGGAAAGTCGCAACCAGCAGGATTGAAGTCTGGCATCCAGATACGCACAAACTTTCCATCTAAGGCATCCAGATCAATCTGTTGCCCCGAAGCGTCACTAAGAAGAGGATCCACAGCCCATTGGGTCCCACCGTAGGGTGTGAAAAAGTAATAGACATGTACGGTATTGGCAAATGGAACTTCCTTTTTCTCAAACTTTCCACAGATAAAACCACCCCCATACCCACATTGAGCTGATGTGCGTTCAGAGGGAATGGTTATTAAAAGACCAATGCTGATTACGAGGATAATTGCCATATTAGACATGTATTTCATGGCTCACACTCTCCTCTAGGCTTAGCCGCCCAACGGCTGGCGCTTCACCTGCGCCGCGAAGCGCAGCGGAGCGGCGTCAGGTGCAAGCGCATGTTAGCCCGCCGAAAACTCTCTCAGGGGTTCAGAAAAAACGTTACTAACCAAAAGACTATAAGCAAGATAGACACTACTGCTGGAATTCGAGTTAGACTCAGGTAGTTGGATCGCCAAGACGTAATGCCCTCAAACACAAAACTGCGCGTTTCTAAGTCAGTTTCATCTAGGGGCGAGAATAAAGCAGGTAAATCTTGCCTGCCTATTTTCGTCTCAATTTCTTTTCGTAGGTCATTGATTCGCTTGATTTGACGTTTTAATACAAACTTGTCCTGAGCGCTTTGTACATACAAAAAAATAGAGATAAACAAACCAAGTAGGGATATGATGAACATTCCTTTTGATGATAGGGTTGTGGCTGACAGCCAAGAGTTTGCAAGCAAACCTGCCGGCGCAATATCAACTCCAAGCAATATGTTAAAACGAGTGGCAACTCTGGTTGCGTACCCATCGAAGTACTCGATGGCCACCTTATAGGCTTCCAGAAGAAACGCAAATTCGTTGCCTTGAGCGTTTGGCATATCTATCTCTCCTTGTTTTCTCTGGCGGGCTAACTTGTACTTATCTCGACTCTCTATGTTATCTTGCGTGACTCTCTATGTTATGCCATACGACAGACACAGTTGACCATGGACTTACACGCTCATGCTATCATAACAACGGAAATTTCTGTCAAAGCAGGAGCACTATCATGCCGGAGAGAAAACTGGCCGATCGCATCCGCGACGCCATCCGCCTGCGTGGCTATTCCATCCGCACCGAGAAAGCCTACCTCCATTGGTACGAACGCTTCGTCCGCTTCCACAAACTCCGCCACCCCGCCACCATGGGCGCGCCAGAGGTCGAAGCCTTCCTTACCCATCTCGCCGTACATGAGCAGGTCTCTGCTTCTACTCAAAACCAGGCCCTCTCCGCCCTTCTGTTTCTCTACCAGGAAGTCCTCGGCATCCCCCTCGGTGATTTGCATGCCCTCCGCGCCCGGAAAAGCACCTACGTCCAGCCCTACCTCAGCCATGACGAATGCCTGCGCATCCTCGCCGAATTGGACGGCACGCCTTACCTCGTCGCCTGCCTTCTCTACGGCAGCGGACTGCGATTGCTCGAAGCGCTGCGCCTGCGTATCCAGGACCTCGATGTTGAGAACTCCCTCATCACCGTTCGCAACACCAAGTCCAACCGCGACCGCGTGACCTTCCTCCCAGACGAGGAGCGGTTTCTCCAACGCCTCCGCGCCCACCTGGAGGGGGTCCGCCGCCTTTATGAGGTTCACCTTGACGTTCCGGTCTCCATGCCGCCAGCGCTGGCGCGCAAATATCCGGGAGCAGCCACCTCCTGGGAATGGCAGTACGTCTTCCCTTCCCGTGACCTCTCCGTAGACCCCCGTACCCTTGTCGTCAAGAGGCATCACCTCCACCCCAGCGGTGTTCAGAAGGCCATCACCGCCGCTGTCCATGCCGCAGGCATGACCAAACGCGCCACCGCCCACACCCTGCGCGCTGCCTTCGCTCACCGGCTTAAAGAGGCCGGTTACCAGCTCGACGATATCCAACAACTCATGGGGCATGCCGACATTCGCACCACTCAGCATTACCTTGAAGGCCAGGCGCCTGCCTGCAAACGCTTACGCGGTCCCCTATCCTCCAGAACCTGAGGCTGCCCTTTGGCTACAGAGACGGGATGACCATCCAAATCTCCACTTCAGGGGCGCTATCGGGTGCATTCCTCCCGCGGGACGGTGCGTGCTATCGTCTCCGTCCTGTCACGTGGGTTCGCCTGCCGGATGCTTCCTCACGACATCCCGCCACGGCAGACGGTCTATCCTTCCGTTCGTCGCCAGCGGCAGGACGGGACCTGGACATGGTGCACTGATGCGCTCCGAACGGAGGTGTGCCGTACATCAGAACGCGAGACAGAGCCGCGCGCTGCCATGCTGGATAGCCAGTCGGTCACAACGACGGAAAAGGAGGGCGCAGGGGTATGTGCAGGCAAGCACAGCAACAGATGCAATCGACATCTGCTCGCTGGCGCCTCGGGTTTGCTCCTGAGCATGGGTGTCCAGGCAGACGGGAGACACGACCGGGATGGGGACACGCGAAGCGCTCATGGACGCGGCAATGGTTCACGTCATGGTCAGACGGTTGGCCCGCATCCACGCCAGCAACCCTTTTTGGATATGGTCTTTGAATACATAATCCGCCACAGCCCGCGCAGGCGGGCTTCGCCTTGCATAGCCGAGGGCTTATGGTCTTTGAACAAATAATCCGGTATAGCCCGCGCAGGCGGGCTTTGCCCCAGAAGCTGGAATAGAACACGGATTGGCACGGATACGACGGATCAACACGGGTGGAGTTTTGTCTGGAATAGCCCGCGCAGGCGGGCTTTGCATTCCATAGCCGAGGGCTTATGGTCTTTGAATAATTATTCCGGTATAGCCCGCGCAGGCGGGCTTCGCCCTGGCTAGCCGAGGGCGAAGCCCCACGGCTAGCGCGGGATAGCGGATTTATTTCTCAATCTCCATCAGCCCCGCAGCAAGGGCGCATATCGGATTATCGCAGTTCTCATAGAGGTTGAACGCTCCCAGAATCGCGCTCCCGACATGGTGACCGAAATGAATTTCGGTCTACGCTCTGCCGGAAACGGGCGCCTCGCACGACATGGCAGACCCGGACAGAGGTCAACGTATCTGAGAACTGCTATAAATGCTCAATCTCCATGTTCAACCACACGCTCAGGACGCGGCATCCAGCGCTCTGCTCAGTTTCTCGACGGCTTCATCGACCTGAGCGCGGGTCAGGATCAGGGGCGGTACCAGGCGCAACACATCATCACCGGCAGTGGCGATCAGGAGGCCTTCATTGTGCGCTGCTTCGCGCACTGTGCTGGCAGAACCATTGATCACCACACCGCGCATCAGACCGCGCCCGCGTACTTCCAGCACGACATTGGGGCGGGCAGCCTGCAGGTCAGTCAGCGCCTCGCCGAGATAGTCGCCGACTTCGCGCACGTGGTTGAGGAAGGCAGGGTCGGCAATCTTGCGGAACACCGTTTGCGCGACTGCGGTAACGAACGGACCGCCGCCAAACGTTGTGCCGTGATCGCCAATGTGGATCGTCTGCGCAACTTTCTGGCGCATCAGGATCGCGCCGATCGGCAGACCCCCGCCGAGCGGTTTGGCAATTGTCATCAGATCGGGCGCTACGCCATACGGTTCATGCGCCCACAGCGTTCCGGTGCGCCCGATGCCACACTGGATTTCATCGAAGATGAGCAGCGCATCGACTGCGTCGCACTGTTCGCGCAGCGCACGCAGGAACTCCGGCGTCGCCACGCAGAGTCCGCCTTCACCCTGCACCGGTTCGACAATCACGCCGCACACATCGTCGGTAATGGCGGCGGCTGCGGCGGCGCTATCGTTGAAGGGGATAAAACGCACCCCTGGCATCACCGGCTCGAACGGTTGACGATACTTTTCGCGCGCCGTCACCGCCACAGCGCCCATCGTGCGCCCGTGGAACGAGCCGCTGCATGCCACAATCGTCGTCTTCCCTTCGCCGTGGGTGTCGCGCGCGTAGCGGCGGCTGAACTTTAGTGCGCCCTCGACCGCCTCTGCGCCGCTATTGCAAAAGAAGACCCGATCCGCCCACGATGTATGATTGACCAGCGTCCGCGCCAGTTCGACCGCCGGGCGCGAGTGGTACAGGTTCGACAGATGGATCAGTCCGTCGGCGTGTTCCCTGATTGCGCGCGCAATGTCGGGATCGCCGTAGCCGAGTGCGTTGACGGCGATGCCGGCGACACAATCCAGGTAGCGACGACCTTCACTATCATAGAGATAGCATCCCTCGCCACGCTCAATGACGAACTCCGGTCGCGCATAGGTTTGCAGCAGGTAACGTTGTTCGGCAGAAATGACGTCAGCGGCGGTCATAATGGCTCCTGTGCTGGATGAACATTGATTTCGCTGCAAAAACGCACCGCCAAGACGCCAAGAGCGCAGAGAGCTTCAAAAATATGTGCGGCGAAGCATGATGCGCTGGAGCGACTCGCTCTGGCATCTTCCTCTGCGAACGCTGCGCCTCTGCGGTGACATGCCCTTTGTGCAGTGGACTCAACAATCGGAATTGCAAGATAGGGAGAGACGCAGCGTTGTCACGTCTCTCCCGCACTACACCATGCTGCTACTCGACCTCTACCGTCTCACGCTCGCTGGCTGCCGCAATGCGCGCCGCACGTTCACGCAACCGCAGACCGCTGCCAATCGCGCCAGCTGCTGCCAGCGCCAGCAACCAGGCAGGCAGCGACTCGCCGCCAGTGCGCGGCAGCGCGGCTGGCGTTTCGACCGGCGCAGGCACTGGCGCTGTCACGTCCGCTACGCCCGGCAACACGCCATCCTGCACGATGCGCCCTTCGACCTGTGGACTAACCGGCGAACGTGCCTGGAGATATTCCACCAGCACATCGGAATCAAGGAAGCCAGTGTCTACCCTGTTCGTTCCCTGCTGCAGCACGCTGTAGCCGTCGCCGCCGCCAGCGATGAAGTTGTTCACAACCACCCGGTAGCTGGCATTCGGGTCGATTGGTACAAACCCGCCCCGGCCATCCGAAACCTGGATGCCGGTGATGCGGCTCCCGACTGGCGCCGAGGCGCTCCAGCTATAGCGCATTCCGCCGACCTGCGGGAAGCGCCCGGCGGTCTGCTCTACCTGACTGACGCCATTTTCCAGCGCTGCCTTCACCTGCTCGCCAGTGAGGGTCAAAAGCACGAGCGTGTTGCCAAACGGCAACACTTCGAGCACCTGACCGAGCGTAATGCGTCCTTCGGGAATGCTAGTGCGGATACCACCGCCGTTCATAATCGCCAGTTGCGCACCAGCCGGGGCCGTCTTCGCCAGCATCGAGTCTGCGATCAGGTTCCCCAGGTTCGTCTCCTTCGAGCGCACATCGGCACGCGCACCGTTGAGCGCTACGCGCGTCTCTCCCACTGGCGTGGCGCGCAGTTGATCCAGCGGACCTCTAAGCGTCCTGATCCGGTTCTCGAAACCGCCATCTGGATCGATGCTGGGCCGCACTTCAGTGGGGCGCCCTGCCACAACCCGCGTCACGTTGCCATTGGCATCAAACCCAATCGTCAGGTCGCCGAGCCAGCGCCCCCATTCCCAGTCATGCGCCACAATGACCGGCTTGCCGGAAGGAGATGCGATGACTTCAGGGTAGGGGCGATTGGGATCAGGCGGGTTGATCATCGGACCCATCGGGGTATGGCTATGTCCACCGATGATCACTGACAAACCGTCCACCTGGCGCGCCAGTTCGCGGTCTGCCCGGATGCCAACGTGGGTTAGCGCAATAATCTTGTTCACGCCATCGCGGCGCAGCGACTCTACTCCCAGACGCACTGCTTCGATGTAGTTCGTGAATCGCACTCCGGGACCGGGATTGCTGAGCACCGGGGTATCCTCGGTTGTCGCGCCGATGATGCCGATTGGCTGCCCGCCGACCCAGATCACAACCCACGGCTTGATCAACCCGAACAGTGGCGACGAGCGATCAATCTGCATATTCGCGCTGAGCAGCGGGAACGTTGCACCGCGCGCAAAATCCACCAGTGGCCCCTGCCCAATGTCGAACTCGTGGTTGCCAACCGCCATGGCATCGTATTTGAGCGCATTGTAGAACTCCAGATCGGCAAGACCGCGGTACTGGTTGAAATAGAGCGTTCCCTGAAACACATCACCGGCGTCGAGCAACAACTGATTGCCGCCTTCCCTGCGGATCGCATCGATCAGAGTCTTGCGCCGCGAGACGCCGCCATGCACCGGGTTGTTCCCGCTGAAGACCGGCTCGATGCGCGCGTGGTGATCATTCGTGTGAATAATCCGAAGCGTGTAAACTTCCGGACCGGCGCCATGGACCGTCAATGCCGTTGCAAGATAGGCGATCGTGCCTGAGCCGACCACCATCGTTTTCACGAAAGTTCGCCGCGAAATGGTGGGCACAGTCATATCTCTCCTCCGCCTCTTCTCGTCCAACAATGCTGATGGCAGCATGGATGCGGAACGAGTGTACTATACCATATTCCGACGACCGGTTGTGCAAGGGGGCGGAAAGATGCAGGCAACGCGCGGTACCACGTTGCGCACCCGCCGTCGTCTCGCCACAGAACGCACTGCGGACACGGAGCAGCAAACCGCGTGCATAGATATGATGTACGATTGCATTGATATGGTCTTTGAATAAATGATCCGGTATAGCCCGCGCAGGCGGGCTTCGCCTCGAAGAGCCGGAATAGAACACGGATTGGCACGGATATGACGGATAAGCACGGATGCAGGTTGGTCGGGAATCGCCCGCGCAGGCGGGCGTCGCTCTGCCTGGCCGAGGGCTT
>JAGHYV010000118.1 GCA_017743475.1 Roseiflexus sp.
GCAACTCGTCGAGCGTCTGCTGCATCCGGGCGGCCAGCTCCTGCAACGCCGCTGCTGGATCATCAGTCAGCGCCACCAGCAGCATCGGGCGCGGCACGACTGTCAGTCCCTGGCCAAGCCAGGCGTCGTTCCACGCTGCGCCCAGGCGCTGGCGCAGGATGCTGATCAATTCTGCGGCATGCCGTTGATCTTGCTCTGTGCTTGTTTGCTGCGCAGGTGAGAAGAGGATGGGTGGCTCGGCGGTGGGGCGGAAGATCAGCAGCGGCGCGTCGAGGGTGTGGGTCTGTCCACACTGCGGGCAGGTTACGGTATGCAGGGATCCGTTCCGAATCTGTTCAACCAGGTCGGGGCGTTCGTCGGGGGCGACGATCAGCCAGATGTCGGCGGTGTGTGATGTGCCGCATGCGGGGCAGGTGAGCGTGATCGGTTCAGCATGTGAGATAGGCACAGGTGCAGAGCCTTTCCAGCACGGCAAGACGACGTGCAACGATAATTGCCGGGTGTGCGATGATGGTACAAGGCAGGCGCCTTGTGCTGTGCGATGGCCCATCAACCAGATGATACGTTACGCGAATTATAGCATGGGCTTCGGAATAGAACACGGATTGGCACGGAGGTTGCTTGATGAATAGACCACGGATTTGCACGGATGTGACGGATGAGCACGGAAGGAATAGACCACGGATTTGCACGGATGTGACGGATGAGCGCGGAAGGAATAGACCACGGATTTGTACGGATGTGACGGATGAGCACGGATTAAAAATAAAAATATCCGTGGCAATCCGTATCATCCGTGGCAATCCGTGGTTTATTCCTAAAGCGCATACGGAATGGAACGACATCCGTGGTCATCCGTTCAATCCGCGGCAATCCGTGGTTGCTTGATGAATAGACCACGGATTTGCACGGATGTGACGGATGAGCACGGATTAAAAATAAAAATATCCGTGGTCATCCGTTCAATCCGTGGCAATCCGTGGTTTATTCCTAAAGCGCATACGGGGTGCAACAGGCTGCATGCGCAGGCTTGTCGTAGCATGCACAGGCAGCGGTTTCTGTATGATCAACGCGGGCATTCTTGTGAAAGTAGGAGTATAATAGAAAACATGTTCTATTTTTGTGGGATGTTGCGTTTCATGGTGACAGCCGCCTGATGAGTGATTATAATGGACCTGTCACGACAGAAAGAGCAGTTCAGCATCGCCTGGGTGCGCGCTGTTGTCAGCGTCGCCGGGTATGCTGTCTACCAGCCGGAAGTCGATGACGACAGCGTTGACCTGGGGATCGCAGTGCGCGGCGGCAGGGGAACGGTTCGTTCGCCGCGGCTGGAGGTGCAACTCAAATGCACCGCTGAGCCGATATGGCAGTCCGATCCGATGCGGTTTACCCTCAAAAAGAAGAACTATGACGACCTGCGCGGCGATGATGTGCTGGTGCCACGAATGCTCATCGTCGTATGCGTTCCCGATCAAGTCAATCAGTGGCTGGATCAGAACGAGGAGCGCATGATACTCCAGCGGTGCGGATACTTTCTGTCACTGCGCACCTTTCCCGCCCGAAGCGACGGCAAGGCTTCGGTGACGGTGCCGATACCCCGTCGTCAGCAGTTCACCGTCGCGGCGCTGAGAGATATCATGTGTGAGATTGGACAGGGTCGACGACCATGACGTCAACTATTCGCAACAGCGCGGTATTACGCGCTGTTCGTCCTCAGGATGTGGCGGTTTATCTGCAGGCGCGACGCTGGCGTGAGCAGGAACGTCGTGAAGGTGAGTATGCCATCTGGCAGCGCACCGCCGATGATGAGCCGGTTGAGATTCTCCTCCCGCTGAATACGGCATACCGCGATTATGCTGCGCGTATCGCCGGGGTGTTGCAGACGCTGGAAGCGGTCGAGCAGCGGTCGCACCTCGACATTCTTGCCGACATTCAGACGGTTGGCTGTGATACGATCCATGTGTCGGCGGAGGGGGAGGCGCTGGCAGGCGGCGCCATTTCGCTGCACGGCGGGACGCTGTTTATCGCCGGTGTGCAGAATCTTATGCTGGCGGCGGCGTGCAGCGCTGTGCAGCCGCGTCCGGTCTTCGATGATCCTGTGCCGGAAGCGGCGATGGCGTATGTGCAGCAGGTGCGGATCAGCATGGGGCGCGGCAGTTTTATGGTTTCCATCAAGGCGCCCGTTGATCTGGAAGCGACACAGACGCATATTGGGAAGCGAAAGGCGTCGTTCGCCCGTCGGACAACGCTGATCCTCATGCAGTCGCTGAGCGTCGTTCGTGACGCTCTTGATCGCTCGACGTCCGGTGATACGATCGAGACACTGCTGGAGGTGGCGCCCGGCGGCATCAGCGCCAATCTGTGCGATGCGCTCGTCGATCTGTACCGGGGGAGCCAGGCGGATCAGATTCGCTTCAGCGTTACCTGGTCGCCGTTGCGACGCGTCCCGCATGATGCTGTGTCGGATGTGACGATCCCGGCGGGCGTTGTTCCGCTCTTGCAGGAAGCGAGCCGCATCCTGCGTGAGACGACGCCGCGTGAAGGTTTTGTCTTGCAAGGGTTCGTCGTTGATCTGGAACCAGAGTCTGATCATCGGCAGGGACGGGCGATTATCGCAGGTCTCATCGATGGTGATTTGCACAAGGTGGAATGCAATCTCGCAGGAACGCATTACCTCCGCGCCCGTCGCGCCTTTGATCGGCGTCAGGTTATCCGCTGCACCGGCGATCTGGTGCAATCCGGTGAGCGATATATTCTGCGCAATCCTCGCAATGTAACCCTCCTCGATGAAGAGTCTTGAGCAGGGTGGGGCGCTCCCCACCCGCTCGTTCTGTGCTGGTTGCAACAGGTTGACGATGAACGGCAATCTTCTCCCCCACTCCCTTGGCAGTGCGCTGAAGCCCTACGTTAAACTGGCGGCGCTGCTTGAAGGGGTCGTTGCGACGCCCGAACAGATGGTGGATCGTCTGATGCGGGTGAGTCCGCCGCTCGCGCCTCACCTTGCCGCGCCGCCCGATCCACAGGCGCTGGTGCGCGATCTGCTCCATCTGCGCCTGATCGAACCGCTGGAAAACGGGATGTACCGCTGTTGGGGGTATCTTGCGGGGGCGATCGAGGTGCAGGCGCTGCGCTATGTGGCGCTGACGCTGCTCGTGCCGCTGCCCGATGGCACGTATGACCTGCCGGTGCTGCGCGCGCCGTTCGACGGTCTGCCGCATCCGCCGGATGCCTGGCCCCACCACGAGACGCTGCTGCCCTGGTACGCCGAAGCCGGTCTGGTCAGGCAACGCCACGATGGGTTGTGGGAATCGCTCCCTGATGCGTTGCAACCGCAACCTGCCGATACTGCCTGCATCCGCGTGCTCAACGCCTTTCTCGAACAGGTCTGCCAGGCGCGCGCCTGGCAGACTGCGGCGCAACAGGTCGATGATGTGCTGCCGCCGCTCGATCCGGCGTTGCTGAATGAGCGTATCGCCGAGATCCAGCGCGAATTGCTCATCGAACGCGATGTCATCCTGCGTATCTATCGGGCGCTGATCGCCGGGCAGCACGTCGTTCTCAGCGGTCCGCCTGGCACCGGCAAAACGCATCTGGCGACCCTGTTGCCGCGGGTGCTCTGGCGCGATGCCGAACCGACAATGGTCATGCTGCCGGTGACCGATCCGCGTCTGCCGCCCGATGCGCCGCCGCAACCGACGCCGGTGTATCGTCAGGGGTACTTCGCCGACCTGACGACGGCCACCGAAGATTGGGGAGTGCGGCATGTGATCGGCGGGATTGCGCCGCAGATCGTGCGTGATCAGGGGCGCACGTCGCTGGTGTATCAGGTGCGTTACGGTTGCCTGACGCGCGCGGTGCTGGCGAATTATGGCAGTGACGGCGCCACGCTTCCGGCGGAGTTTCGGCGCTGTGAGGTGCGCCACAATGGTGTGCGCTATCGTGGACAATGGCTGGTTATCGATGAGTTGACCCGCGCCCCGATCGATGCGGCATTCGGCGGGTTGCTGACGACGCTTGGCGGTCAACGCGCGCCACTTGCCGTTCCCGCCGACGATGGCGAGGCGCAGGTTCCACTGCCGCGCGATTTCCGCATGATTGCCACGCTCAACAGTTTCGACCGCCATTTTCTCCATCAGATCAGCGAAGCTATGAAACGGCGCTTTGTGTTTATCGATATTTTGCCGCCAACCGGCGCACTTGCGGCTGCCGAGCCAGCAGTGGCGCTGCGGAATGCGCTGCGGCGTCTGCACGAACTGCGGGTTGTGGAACGTGTTGCGACTGATGGCGGCAATCTGGCGTGGGAAGGGTTCGTCACAATCACTGCGGAAGACGATGCGGGCGATGCTGTGCCGCGCTACCGGGTGACCTGGCATCATGCCGATGGCGAACGGGCGTTCGATCATTTCTGGCGCATCTTCCGCGCGATCCGCGTCTACCGGCGTCTCGGCGTCGCGCAGGCGGAGGCGGTCTGCACCGCGCTGATCAGCGGCGTGGTGGTTGGAATGGCGTGGGATGCTGCGCTCGATGCGGCGCTGGCGGATACGCTGGCGGATCAACTTCAGGTGTTGACCCGTGATGAACAGGCGGTGCTACTGGCATACCTCGATCACGCCGGTGATGCGGAGCGTTTCACCGAACAGGTGCGCGCTATCCTGAGCGAGTTGCCGGTCGCGCGGCAAAGGAGTCATCTGGCGTTGCTGAGCGATGCCGATCCAGCGCAGAATCTCACCGATCTCGATCTTCAGCTGATCGACGCAGCGTTGCTCCAACGCATGTTTGCGCTCGACTCGTCGCTGCTCATCGATGGGCGCAGTCTGTTCGCCCAACGGTTGCGCACGTTTGTTGCCGAACGCGGGTTGTGACATGGAAGCAGCGACACGTTCTCCGCTCGAACGTGAAGCCTTCAGCGCGATGCAGGCGCGTCTGGTGGCGCTGCTGCTGCGCTACGATGAAGCGGGCTTTCGTCGGCGCGTGAGCGCCAGGCGCGACTACGCGGCTGAACGCGATGAACACCTGCTTAAGCCCTACCGCGTGCTCGGCGCGTTGTTTGCGCTGCGCGATGACCTGTTCGATGATATTGTGCCGCGCATTGTGCGCCGCCTCAGTTTTACCGCGCCACACCGCCTGGTGGTCGAAGAACCTCCCGCACGCGGTCGGGTTCACTGGGAACGCACACTCGACGCCGCGTGGGATGAGCGACCAGGAGAGCCGCCGCTGCTGCTGTATGCGCGACAACGCTGGCGCGACTTCGCCACGCCGGAAAATCTGCTGACGGTTGCGACGTTGCTGGAGTATCGCGCTGCGGCGCAGGACCTGTTGTGGGAAGAAGCGCGCGTCTCGCGATCGGCGGCGTTGCGCCATCCGCTCCGCGAACTGGTGGAGCGCTGTGAGCGCGAACTTGCGTTTCCGCAGTTTGCAGGCATTCGCGCCAGAGCGCAGCGCATCGTCGAAGGCGATGAAGGCGGCGTCGCCGAACTCGAACGTCGGGTGCGTGAATGGTTGATACCCGGTTCCAACAGCGCCTATCAGGACCTGCTGACCTGGCGTGCGCGTCTTGCATCGCTGCGTCTGCTGCGGCGCGACGAGCTGGCGCGCGATGAAACGCTCGGCGCTGACCCGGCGCGCGACAATTATCTCTACCAGGTCTGGATCTTTTACGAACTCGCCGATCTGCTCGCCGCGCCGGACATCGCCCGTCTCGACAGTCTCGATCCGACGCCGGGACAGATGATGTTGCGCTTCCGCTGGGGGGAAGGGAATGATGTGCGCCGTTACGAACTGCGCCACGATCAGAGCGTTCCCTGTGCACCCGACGGATGGGAGGCGGAACCGCGCCAGCGCTCCGCCGTTCCCGGCGTGCGCCCCGATTTCTACCTGTGGCGGATCGATCCGCCGTCGGAGCGGGTCGAGCACAATGGCGCGTTGATCTGGCGCGAACCGGGCATGGTGTGGGACGCCAAGTACTATCGGGAGCGCGAAAGCCCCAACGCTCCATCATCGCCGGTCAAACGCATGATCGCCGACCTGACGCTCCTGGGTGAAGTGTGGGGCGTGCTATTGTTCGCCTTTCTCATGGACGGAGGCGAAGCATCCGGGTATCGGCTTCGTCCGGTTGATTGGAATCAGCGAGTCACGCCTGATCAGGAGATTGTGGTGCAACCGCTGCGCCCGGCGCTCGATCCGCGCCCCGTGCGCGCGACCCTGACTGCCCTGATCGACACTGCGCATGCGCGGTTGCGAACGCCCCGCACTCCACGCTGTTATGGCGTCTTTCTCGATACTTCGAGCCTGGTGGAACGCGGCGCACTGACAGGATATGACGGCGCCGTCCTTGCAGCCGACGATCTGCTCGTCTGCCCGAAGCCGCACATCGGCGCCTGGCGCATCGATCTGGTCAGTCGCGCTGCGCACTGTTGCCGCGACGCGCGTTTCTGTCACATTATCGGTCAACCGGCAGCGGTGCCGCCGGTGCGTCCGCCCCGAACCGCCGTCGAGTTGCTCGCCGAAATGGAACGCCTGTTCCTGACCGGCGATGTCGACGATCTGTCAGAAGAGACGGTCGTTCAGGTGAGTGAGCGGATCGAGTCGCTCACCCGTCGCTTTGCGCAGTTCACTGGCGCATTGAACCATCTGGGACGGTATGAAGCGCAGTTGGGAGACATGGGACTGGATCGCACGCTGCACCTGCTTGCGCCGTCGGAGCGCGAATCGCTGGCATTGGCGATCTACCTGCGCGATCAACTCGACGAGGTGCAGGCTGGCGACTATTCGGCGCCGGTGATCCACATTGCGCGCGTCTTCGAGCGTGAACTGCAACGGCGTCTCATGGCGATCCCCGGCATTCCGCCGGACGCCTTTCCCCATGGCAAACCAACGCTTGGATCACTCGGCGGCGTCCGGCGCAAACATCCGCTTGCCTGGCAGGTGATCGAGGCGCACCTCCGGCGTATCTGGAACGGCGTTGTGGATGACGCCGACCCGAACGTTGTTGTGACGGTCGATCAGTTTATTGACGAGATCGAGCACCTGAGCCGGGCGCGCAACCAGGCAGCGCACACCACCCCTATTCCGCGCGAACGCTTCCGCGCCATCGTGCGCATGGTGTGCAGCGCCGGGCAACTGCGCATCGGGGCGCTCAATGTCCTGTTGCTTGCGTGGAGGGTCGAAGGTTGAAGGTTGCAGAGTGAACCCTTACCCTTCAGTTGCCGGTCCGTACTTTTCCCACAGTCCCTGTGCCGTGCGGCGGAACATCTCGATCAGTTCCGGCGGCGACAGAACCGTGCATGCGTCACCGTAGCGCAGCAGCACCTGCCGCGCCTGCCAGAGATTGGTCACCGTGGCAGTCACAGTTGCGCTGCCGTCGTCGTGATACTCGATCTGCGTATTCGGGAAATAGGCTGCGACATCACGACGGCGGGCAACAACCGGGAGCAGGTAGTAGCGCAACGGGTAGAAGCGCGGAACGATCCGCTCTGGCGGCAGCATCGTTGGCAGCACCCTGACCGAACCGGGCACGATCCGATCAAGACGGTAGTCGATAGCCGCGTGGATCGTCTCACCGCCGACCGGTTTCACTTCCAGCAGGGTTGCATCGAGATAGGTATGCCCTTCGGGGCGGAAGAAGATGCCATATGGCGCGACACGATGCTGACGCGACGCGTCAATATCGAACGTGCTCCAGTACAGAAAGCGCAATTCGCGGCGCTCATTGATTGCCCGTTTGACCGCGCGCAGCACACCGGGATCGACGCGCGACTCCGGCTGCGCTGGTAGTTGCAATCGCGGCGTAGAGCGCCTGCGACGCTGCTCTTCCTGACGCTCAACCGGCAGCAGGCGCAGCACCTGATCGAGGAATTGTCGCACGTTTGCGAGTTCCGGTATCGCTGCGCCGGGCGGAAAACTGGCATCAAGGAAACTGAACGCTTCCAGCGCTTCGTCCGACAGATCGAGCAGCGCCAGTTCTCCCAGGTCTTCGAGCACATAACCGCCGACATCGCGGCGCAGCGTGATGCGGCAACCGTACTCCGTCTTGAGCGCTTTGATGTCGTGCCGGAGTGCGACCTGCGCCGCAGCGGGATACCCTTCAGTTCCGAGTTCGCGCTGGATCGCCTCGATGAGTTCTTCAGCAGTTGCCGGACCGCGGAGCAGCAATCGAACCAGGAGCAGACGGCGGCGAAACGTCAGTTGCGAACTGCGCTTGATCCCGCCTCCGTAGCGAGTCATAACGGTTCCTTTCGTGCAATGGCGTGATAGACCATGAGTATAGCACGAGCGGACTGAACGTGATCAACAGCAGCAAGGACAGGCGCTGCCAGGCAGATCAGACGTTCGAGCGCTGCGCTATCGTCGCCCCACCGTTCGGTCTGGTTCAACTCCTGCACCAGCGGCATCCAGCATTCGAGCAAACGAAGCATTGCGGCATCTTCGGAGGATGGGTTCGACATCGCACGACCCCTTGCGTACACCAGGACGATCGTCTGCTTGCTATCAGTATACGCCGGGAGTGCGACGCAAATACGTTTTCCTTACCGGGAACGGGCAACTGTGTGCAGAATGACTATGCCCGGATCGTCTCTATCACACGCCGGATTGTTTGTTCCGCCTGGGCGCGATACGTGGCACGCAGCGCTTCCAGATCGGGAAAGGGGCGTTCGATGATAAAAGGAAGGGTGTGAGTTGGCGCGCCAAAGGCGCTACTGATTGCGGCAAGCGTTTGCGCCTGCCGGCGGGTGACCTTTGCTGGATCGGCGTAGAAGTCGAGCAGATGTTCGTTCGCACCGAAATCATCGATCACCAGGATCTGATCCGGTTCGATGGCAAGTCCGGCACGCACGCGACTCCAGAACAGCGCACCTTCTTTGTGCGCGCCAAGGTCGGCAGAGTTGGCAAGCGCAACGGTGTGGGGTGGAAGGGAGTCAGACGCGCCTCCCTCAATCACTACCCGACCCGATGCATCCATCTGCAGTGCTGCCGCGCGCCATCCTATCGATTCGATCTGCTGTGCGATATGCGCCGTTGCTTCGGCATAGTGGTCGGTGGCGATCAGCGGCGCGACGCTGTTCGCCGATTGCAACGCATCGAACAGCGCGCGCCATACCGGGTCGATGACGGAAGCCTGCATATACGCTTGAACGAACTGTTCGGCGCGGCGAAGCGCATCATCGAACGCAACGTGCGGGGAATGCACATGCTGCGCCATCAGGTACGCATACGGAGTACGCGTCGTGCTTCCGAGGTCCCATGTCGGTTTCACGACATCGTTCCAGTAGTGCGCACCATCCACGCCCAATTCCCACAGCCCGGAATGCCGCAGCGCCTGCTCTAGGCGATCCGGCATTCCGAAGCAGACCGCTTCCAGGCTCAGCACTCCGGAAAAGTCCAGCACCAGCAGCGTGCGTTGTGTCATGACGGCAACCAGGCTTCAAGCCGGTACGCACTATCCCAGAACATCCACTCCAGCCGCGAAGAATACACGAAAGCGTCACGCATTCGCTCTTTCTGCGTCTCCGAGGCGTGATCGGCAATTCTGTCGGTCAGCGCGATGGCGCGATCAACCCATTCGCTAAACTCCTGACCGGCATACGTATCGATCCACTTCTGATAGGGGTTATGCGGCGCTGCGCGCTTGTAGATGTCGTGTCCCACTTCGCGATAGATCCAGAAACAGGGGAGAAGCGCAGCCATCCCCTCTTCGTAACTGCGACAGGCGGTTGTCGCCAGCAGGAAGTTGGTGTAGGCGAAGCACGAAGGCGACTGCTGGCGGGTTGGCGTCTCGATCCCAAACTCGTGGAAGTATGACGTGTGCAGCGAACGTTCGACCACTGCCACGCCCTCGGCGAAACGCACGAACTGGAGCAACGCTTCTTCATCAGGAGCGCGTCCAGCCATTGTCGCCAGGGCGCGCGCAAAATCGGACAGGTAGAGCGCATCCTGCTGCATGTAGAATGCAAACTTTTCGCGCGGCAGCGTGCCCTGCGCCAGTTCCTCATTGAACGGGTGCCGGATGATCGCCTGGTAGATGTCGGTGATGGACGACCAGAGCATTTCGGTGAAGCGCATCGCGTTCCCTCCTCTTCCTATGGTCAATAAGGCTTAACCGTGTTTCCGTCGGGGAACGCACAATGGAGAGGCTGCGCACCGTGAAGGAGGTGAAAACGGCGACTGGCAGAAGAAGCCGATGATTCGGTTCCGATTTCCTACGCCGGCATTACCCGGATCAGGTGCGAAGGGTAACTTCTCAGCCTCGCTCTGTCAGCGAAGCGCCCCTACGGAACGATATGGAGTATACGCATGATGACGGCGACTGTCAAGACGCTGTGCAACATTGATCTGGTCGCAGAAAACCGTAATCAGACGATGATGAACATCGGGCCATAAGCCGAGATCTTCAAGATACGGATCCATCCCTGGAAGCGGCGGTTCCATAGCAGACCGCTTCCAGGCTCAGCACTCCGGAAAAGTCCAGCACCAGCAGCGTGCGTTGTGTCATGACGGCAACCAGGCTTCAAGCCGGTACGCACTATCCCAGAACATCCACTCCAGCCGCGAAGAATACACGAAAGCGTCACGCATTCGCTCTTTCTGCGTCTCCGAGGCGTGATCGGCAATTCTGTCGGTCAGCGCGATGGCGCGATCAACCCATTCGCTAAACTCCTGACCGGCATACGTATCGATCCACTTCTGATAGGGGTTATGCGGCGCTGCGCGCTTGTAGATGTCGTGTCCCACTTCGCGATAGATCCAGAAACAGGGGAGAAGCGCAGCCATCCCCTCTTCGTAACTGCGACAGGCGGTTGTCGCCAGCAGGAAGTTGGTGTAGGCGAAGCACGAAGGCGACTGCTGGCGGGTTGGCGTCTCGATCCCAAACTCGTGGAAGTATGACGTGTGCAGCGAACGTTCGACCACTGCCACGCCCTCGGCGAAACGCACGAACTGGAGCAACGCTTCTTCATCAGGAGCGCGTCCAGCCATTGTCGCCAGGGCGCGCGCAAAATCGGACAGGTAGAGCGCATCCTGCTGCATGTAGAATGCAAACTTTTCGCGCGGCAGCGTGCCCTGCGCCAGTTCCTCATTGAACGGGTGCCGGATGATCGCCTGGTAGATGTCGGTGATGGACGACCAGAGCATTTCGGTGAAGCGCATCGCGTTCCCTCCTCTTCCTATGGTCAATAAGGCTTAACCGTGTTTCCGTCGGGGAACGCACAATGGAGAGGCTGCGCACCGTGAAGGAGGTGAAAACGGCGACTGGCAGAAGAAGCCGATGATTCGGTTCCGATTTCCTACGCCGGCATTACCCGGATCAGGTGCGAAGGGTAACTTCTCAGCCTCGCTCTGTCAGCGAAGCGCCCCTACGGAACGATATGGAGTATACGCATGATGACGGCGACTGTCAAGACGCTGTGCAATATTCCTGCCAGTCGCCGGTAGGTTTGAGAGGACTACGGGCGCAAGCCGCAGGCGCGCAGATGGGCATCGAGCCAGGTCGCTTCGTCCGGAGTGAGGTCGGGGGGTGGCGGCGGTTGCCGGTAATCGATCCGCAGATCGTAGCGCGCATTGCGATACACCTGGTGCAGCAACTGGGTGAGCGGCAGCGGCGTATCCGGGTCGGGGCGGCGCAGCGGCACAGGCACGGTGGGCAGCGGTCGGTCGAGCGGGCAAACCCAGATATCGACGGCGGGCCAGC
>JAGHYV010000033.1 GCA_017743475.1 Roseiflexus sp.
GGCGTAAAGCGGGAAGTGTTTCTGTTTCGCCTGGTGGACAATCTGGAAGCATACATGGAAGGCCGTGACACTGAACCAATCTATCGCAATTTGCCATTCTCGGAACTGGTCGCCTGGTGGCGGGAGCGCTGGCTGCTGCCGCGAGCAGGGCGAGTGGATGGATGGCGGGCTTGGCGCAAAGAGGAAATCAAGAATATACTTCTGATGGAACAGAATAAGGCCACAGAGTAACGACGGAGTAATTCGTAATGGAATCTGGAGAGCGTCCCTTTGGCGAACTTCCTGCTGCTTTAGTTGATGAGGTTCTCAAACGCACAGCGGATCTTGGTCAGAAACTGCTGGATAATTTTGAGCAAGTACGCACTCGTCGCGAGGAATGGCGAGAGGGCCTCAAGAGAGCAGGCTTGCTTCATCGCGATGCCGAGGTTCCCTATACGTCTGTTCCAACAACCTGCGGTGTAGATGGTTCCTATGCTGTTGAGCGATTGTTAGCCAGCGACCTGATTGCAGCGGCTGCTGTGGCTGTCGAAGGCTTGACGCCACCTTCAGAAACGCGCTACTGGCCCGAACCTCGCCACCGAATTTGGATAGAGACGGAGGCGCACGAAGCCGAAACAGGCACCATCCTGCGCGCTCTGATGATCGGTATGGAGTTAGAACTGGCAGCACAAGCGCCGCACGAGGTTGTCTTCATAGATGGCTCTCTCACGACCCCTCTCATTTACTTTAATCAGGCGTTGAACAAGAGTCAGGATGTTTTACATTTGCATACGACGGCCCACTTTCTTGAGGGCGTGCTCTCGTTCCTGGAAGCCTACCGAACAGTATTGGCCTCAGCTCGAAGCGACCGTTGCTGGGTAGCGATACCCAAATATACGACAAGACGGGAAATTGGACAGAAAATGGGCTGGCCTGATACATACGACGATCGCGGACTTCTAAGTTTTGTGCTGGAGCCGGGTGAATACACAGGCCCTATGGTTCTCCAACAGCCTTCTCAACCCTGGCACTTGAATCTGGCTCCACTCGCATCTAATGTTAAGCAAGAAGCAGAGGGCGTAACAGGGGAGATTGTTGCTCTACTGGGTGAAATCCGGGTCGTTTATTATCGTCCTTATCCCTGGCTTCCCGCTCTTCGAGTGGAGATGAACCCGAGGGTATCTGAAAATCGGGCGCGCCTGGCCACAGTGCTCCATGGCATTCGTCATCAATGCGGTACACCGGCGGTCATGGAGCCCTATCCCCTCTACATGGCGGATCGTATGGTCAAGCACTTGCCCAAGGCCATCCCTACGTTTCGGCAGGTTACCAGCCAGCATATCGCTGAGACGTATTCGGGGGACGTTAGTGAGGTTTTTCTAGGCCTGCATGGTTATCGCACCGAGTCAGGAGTATGATCCTATGCCAACGAATAATCTTGATCAGCTTGTGGATGCAGCGGAACGGATTGGCGTGGTGGGGTCACCATCCTCTACCAGTGAATTGGCGCTGGACATCTTGGCCGGAGCCGTCAGCAAGAAGCTTGTGGGGGAACTGGCCCTGTTTCGCTATTACCAGGATGGGCTTTCTCATTATGCTTTGGGACAGATTACTGAGGTGAAACTGCGCAATGTCTGGCACGAAGACCCCACCATGCGCAGCCTGATTCGTCAGCGTGGGCGGGTGGATACGGTCAGCGAACGCCAGGATACCCATACGGGGGAGATGACGATCAGCGCCGTCTTCTCTGCTGAATCCAATGGCTACCGTCCCAGTATCCTGGGCACTGTCCCGGCTACAGGCACGCCCATTCATCTTGTCAATGATGCCGTTTTATCCGAATTGCTCTCGCCCTATCGTGACCAGCTTTTCTACCTGGGGCATGTCTATGGCTCAAAACCGCTTTTGCCCCTTTGGTTCAAACATTTCGACACTGGTCCCCAGGGTGCTGGCGAAGCCTACCATCTGGGCATTTTTGGCAAAACCGGTTCTGGAAAGTCGGTGCTGGCTAAGATGATCCTGCTGGCCTATGCCCGCTATCCCGGGATGGCACTCCTGGTCATTGATCCGCAGGGTGAATTTGCTAAAGAGGCGAGAGGTGAGGCAGTTCCAGGCGCATTCCAGTTGCGAATGAAAGAAGTCCTGGACAGGCTTGGAAAGCCGACCAATGTGCATAGCGTGAGGAATTTGGTGCTGGACCGGTGGAACTTGTTTGAACAGATCCTCTTGGAGTCAGGATTCTTTCAGCGGCTTGGCGTTAAAGCAGTCGAAAACCAGCGTCAGGCCGCAGAGGCCATAAGTGAGCAGTTGCAGAAAGACAGTGTACATCTTGCCAAGTTACACAAACGTGAGAGTTTCGATAAAGCGTGGGGATATTTGCAGGAAGAGCGTATTCAGGTGCGATTTTATGGTTCGAAGGAGGCTAGGGAACGAGTCCGTCAGCAGATGGCTGGTGCCAATCAGAATGACCTATATCAGACAATTTGGCTTCCTGTTACGCAACTGTTTCGTGAAGATCGATCAGGAGCACAGAAAGTAGAGCAGCTGTTGGCCAGCCTGTTTAACTCTGATCGAAATCAGCGGCCTCTCGTCGTGATAGACTTGTCTATAGAACAGGCAACTCAAACTGCTGCGAGTTGGAATACGCTCCCCCTTTTTGGTGGAGATCAATCCCAGCCGCAAAGTACTCCCTTGTTCTGGAATGAGACGATACAAGCGCTGGTGATCAAACGGCTATTGGAAGGTACTCGCACAGCGGCAGAATATGCCTATCGGCAAAGCCAAGGTCTCAACACACTGGTGCTGATAGATGAAGCTCACCGCCTTGCACCCCGTGAAGAACCTGAGAGTGAAGAGAAGAAAGCTGTACGGGGCATCTTGATTGATGCGGCACGCACCACTCGTAAGTACGGAGTAGGCTGGCTATTCATTAGCCAGACCCTATCCAGTCTGCACCGCGAAATTCTGGAGCAATTGCGCATCTTTTTCTTTGGTTTTGGTCTAGGAATGGGAGCGGAGTTCAAAGCATTGAGCGAGCTGGTAGGTGGGCGAAGCAAAGCCCTTGATCTCTATCAGTTGTTTCGTGATCCGCATTCGTCGTTTGATATTACAAGCAGGGAGTATTCTTTTATGACAATCGGCCCGGTTTCCCCACTTTCATTCGCCGGGACACCGTTGTTCTTCAACGCATTCAATACCGTTGAGGAGTTCTTGAAAACTAATAATCTGAAGCATTAGGAGCAGCCACTCGCTCTGTGTCACCTATGGCGACGCAGCTGAATGCCATCAGGTCGTCCTGACCACAGGGTGAAAGCGAGAGCGGTTTGTCTTCTATAGACTTCATCAAGATTAATGGTATACCATTTTTTCATATGAACTGACATGGAGGGAGAAGCGATGTGCAAGTATATCATCGAACATCCGACGACATGATGTTCTGTGACCGGACTGACCGCTAATGAGTTTCACGCGCTAATTCCGATCTTCCATGCTGCATTTGAAGCATATATGCAACATTGCACAATTGATGGCCATGTCTATTAGTGTTACCGGGCACTACATCGTTGCCGACGAAGCGGCGGCGATCTGGCGCGCGCAGGGCTTGCCCGCCAGTCTGGTGCTGACCACGTCGGTCAATGCAGTGGTGGCAAAGAAAGGATCACTGGCTTACGACGCCAGCAAAGCGGCAGCCAACCATCTCATCCGCGAACTGGCTATCGAACTGGCGCCGCTGGTGCGGGTCAATGGTGTCGCCCCGGCAACCGTCGTACAGGGCAGCGGTATGTTTCCCCGCGAACGGGTGATCGCCTCACTCACAAAGTACGGCATCCCCTTTGCACCAGATGAACCAACCGAGTCGCTGACGGCAAAACCGGCTCAGTTCTACGCTGATCGCTCGCTCCTCAAGCGACCGGTGACGCCAGGTGATCAGGCGGAAGCGTTCTTCCTCCTGCTCACACAGCGTCTGGGGCAAACGACTGGACAGATCATCACGGTTGACGGCGGCTTGCATGAGGCATTCCTGCACTAAAGAGGTACGACTATGAGTGAAGAGGCGCATTTTCTGGCGATTGACATTGGCGCTTCCGGCGGTCGGGTGATCCTGGGTCGCTGGGATGGCAGTCGCTTTGCCCTGGAGGACATCCATCGCTTTGCTAACGGTATGGAGGAGCGGGATGGTCACCTGTTCTGGAATGTTGACCGGCTCTGGCGCGAAATCCAGGCGGGGATGCGACGCTACGCCGCCTGTGAGGATGATGTGCGCTTGAAAGGTATCGGCATTGATACCTGGGCAGTCGATTATGTCTTGCTCGATGCCCACGGTGCGCCGCTCGGCGATCCCTACGCCTATCGCGATCCGCGCAGCGAAGGGATGGCGGAACTGGTTGACCAGATGATCCCGCCCCAAGAACTGTACGAACGCACTGGTTTGCAGCGTCTGCCCTTCAACACCCTCTATCAGTTGTACGCCGAACGGAATGATCCACGCCTGGCGGCGGCAGCAACGCTGCTCCTCATCCCCGACTTCTTCCACTACCGCCTGACCGGCAAACAGGTGGCAGAGTACACCAACGCCACGACAACTATGTTCCTCGACGCCAGAAGGCGAGCATGGGCCACTGACCTGCTTGAGCGGCTGGGGTTGCCAACCCGCATTCTGCCGCCACTGGTGATGCCGGGTACACCCCTTGGTCCGCTGTTGCCGGATGTTCAGCAGGCAGTTGGGTTCCGTTCCCCGGCAGAAGTGATCGCCGTCGGCAGCCACGACACTGCCAGCGCTGTGGCGGCTATTCCGGGTCTTGACGATCACAGCGCCTATATCAGCAGCGGCACCTGGAGTCTGGTCGGTGTTGAACGAACTGAACCGCTTATCAACGAGGAGGCGCGCCAGTTCAATGTCACAAACGAGGGTGGCGTGTATGGCACAATTCGTCTGCTGAAAAATGTGAGCGGGCTATGGCTCTTGCAGGAGTGCCAGCGGCGCTGGAATGAAGAGGGACTGCATCTCACCTGGGATGCGATTGTCGCCCAGGCGGCAGCGGCGCCGCCGTTGCGCTGCCTGATCGATCCCGACGCGCCAGAGTTTCTGCCGGTCGGCGACATGCCAGCGCGCATTCGTGACTATTGCCAGCGCAGCGGTCAACCTGTTCCCGAGACAGTGGGCGAAATTGCGCGGTGCTGTCTGGAGAGCCTGGCATTACGCTACCGCCAGGTGATCGACACCCTGGAACAGCTCACCGGTCAATCGATCTCGACTGTGCGGATCGTAGGGGGTGGGAGCCAGAATGCGCTGCTCTGCCAGTTGACCGCCGACGCATGCCAGCGCACGGTAGTCGCCGGTCCTGCCGAGGGCACAGCTTTGGGAAATATCCTGGTTCAGGCGATTGCGACAGGTCATCTCCCCGATCTCGCAACGGCTCGTCAGGCAGCGGCGGCGTCGGTTCCACAGCAGGTGTACACCCCCCAGACAACTGTTCACTGGGAAGCGGTATCCCTGCCGGGGCAGTTTCGCCAGTAGTTTTCGTTTTCTGCGAAGGTGGGCTTTGTCCTGAATAGCCGAGATAGTCGAGAGCCGATAGGGTCACTGTCGGAGTTCGCGTTCCGCGCAGGCGGGCTTTGCCTCGTATAGCCGAGGGCATATGGTCTTTGAGTAATTATTCCGCGACGAGAGAAGAAGACAGCTGGGCGTCCTGATGCTTGAAATTAAAGAAACCGCTAGTTTGCAGATCGCTCCGGGATCGGTCGCACATCGGCGCCCCAGGCACGCAGTTCGCGCACGACGGCATCCACCAGATCATCGAGATGTGCTTCACACTCAGGAGTCAATTCCAACCCCGGTTCGGAAGTTCCCGGTTCCATTCCCCACAGCACGATCCGCTGCGGTGATGAACCCGCTGAGCCACAAAGGGCGATCAACTCGTGCAGACGGACATCCTGCGGCAGGAGGTGCATAGTTTCTGCCCAGGCAACCTCCTCTCCTTCAAGACGAATAAGCGATCCGGGACGTTGACCGCGATGAACAGCGTCGATGATCAGCACTTCCTCGACGCCTTCGAGGAACGAGAGGAGTGATAATCCAAGCGCACCTGCATCGATAGCCTCGACGTCGTCAGGCAGGATGTAGCGTTCCGTCAGACGACGCAATGCGCGCACTCCTAATCCCTCATCCTGCAGGAGAACGTTCCCCAATCCCATCACAAGTATCGGCGCCATTGCTCTCCTCCTCTCGCTCAGCAGTGATACGAGAACAGGTTTAGCCATCCGATAGAAGGAGGCGCCAGCACGTCTCTCGCCTGTCTGCTTCACCTTGATGTTCTGTCATATAATCCTGCTTTCTTACTGGGCAACCAGGCAAGAACTGCACGACTAAGCCTGTTGAGCAGTTGAGACTCGCACTCATAGCCTCACACAGGAGTGACAGAAGGGATGCCGATATTGCAGCGAGTGGTGCGGATCGCCTGAATGCCACAAGCTTCTGTGTTCTTTCATGATACCATGAACTTTTCCTTGCTCGCTTTGATACGATGTTAAGCATTTGAGAACGCAAAAAGTGGTGATGAAAGACTGGTATCATACACGCTGGTGGAGCGGAGAAGTATGCGATCATATTGAATGCTCAATGAGCGCAGTGAGGGAAGGAGAGTCGTATGATGCTGTCAACAGGGATCGGCGTGCTGACCAGCGGTGGCGATGCGCCGGGCATGAATGCCGCTTTACGCGCGGTTGTACGAACCGCGCTGAGCCGCGGCGTGCCAGTGTACGCCATTTATGAAGGATACCGCGGTATGGTGGAAGGTGGCGACCGTATTCGCCCGCTTGGTTGGGATGATGTCGGCGGCATTATGCATCGTGGCGGAACGATCATCGGCACGGCGCGCTGCCGCGAGTTCCGTACCCGCGAGGGACGGTTGCAAGCTGCTGCGAACCTGATCGCACGCGGAATCAATCGTTTGGTGGTTATCGGCGGCGATGGCAGCCTGACCGGCGCCGATACGTTTCGTCGCGAATGGTCTAGTCTGGTGGCGGAACTGGTGGAAACTGGCAAACTATCACGTGACACCGCCGCACAGTACCCATTTCTGGCGCTGGTTGGACTGGTCGGATCGATCGACAACGATTTTTACGGCACCGACATGACGATCGGCGCCGATTCGGCGCTGCACCGCATTACCGCTGCCATCGATGCACTCGTCAGCACGGCTGCCAGCCACCAGCGCACATTCGTTGTCGAGGTGATGGGACGGCACTGCGGGTATCTGGCGCTGATGGGAGCAATTGCCGGTGGCGCTGATTATGTGCTCATCCCTGAAAATCCACCCGAATCAGGCTGGGAAGATCGCATGTGCACACTGCTGCGCGCCGGACGCGCGTCCGGTCGGCGCGAAAGTATCGTTGTCATTGCTGAGGGCGCGCGCGATCGTGATGGCAATCCGATCTCAGCCGATTATGTTCGGCGGGTACTGGAGGAGCGCATGGGTGAAGATGCGCGCGTCACAATCCTGGGACATGTGCAGCGCGGTGGAACACCGAGCGCCTTCGACCGCTGGATGAGCACGCTTGTCGGGTATGCGGCTGTCGAAGAACTGCTGAGCGCCACACCCGAAAGTGAGCCGCAGCTGATCGGTATGCGCTATCATCGTATCACCCGTCAACCATTGATGTATTGCGTAGAGCAGACGCAGCAGGTGGCGATAGCGATCAACTCTGGCGACTATCAGCGTGCGATGGAACTGCGTAGCGGCAGTTTCAAAGAGATGTTCCAGACCTTCCAGGCGCTCAGCAGCGCTCTGCCGGGTGTCACCCGTGCGCGCAAAAGTCGGATTGCACTGCTGCACGCTGGCGGACCCGCACCTGGTATGAATACTGCCGTCCGCGCAGCAGTGCGCCTCGGTCTTAATCAGGGACATACCATGCTGGTGGTGCGCAACGGCTTCGATGGTCTTATTGCCGGAGAAATCGACGAGTGCGAGTGGCAGGCGGTTGATGGTTGGGGGGCAATGGGTGGCGCCGAACTGGGAACCAGCCGACGGGTACCTGCTGGTGAGGATCTCGCAGCGGTTGCGCAGGCGTTGACCGCGCATCGTATTGACGGCTTGCTTATCATTGGCGGGTGGAACGGCTACCAGGCAGCGCATCGTCTCTATCAGGAACGCGCCACTTATGAACCGTTCAACATCCCGATCATTTGTCTGCCCGCTTCGATCAACAATGATCTGCCAGGATCAGAGCTGAGCATTGGCGCCGATACTGCGCTGAATGCAATCGTTGAAGCGCTCGACCGCATTAAGCAGTCGGCAGTAGCGGTGCGACGCACCTTTGTGGTCGAGGTTATGGGGCGCTACTGTGGCTATCTGGCGTTAATGAGCGGGATGGCATCGGGCGCAGAACAGGTCTATCTGCACGAAGAGGGTATTACGCTCGACAATCTGCGCGCCGACATTCAGACGATGATCGAAGGATTTCGCCACGGGAAGCGTCTTAGCCTGATCATTCGCAACGAATATGCGAACCGTCTCTACACGACCGATGTCATCTGCGCTCTGTTCGAGGAAGAGGGAAAGGACCTATTCGACGTGCGCCGCGCCGTGCTGGGTCATTTGCAGCAGGGAGGCAGTCCGTCACCCTACGACCGCATCCAGGCGACACGCCTAGCAGCGCGCTGCATTCACTTCCTGAGCGAGGAACTCGACCGAGGCACGGCGGCGGCGGCGTTTATTGGCTTTGTCAATGGCAAGGTGCGCGTGTTCGACCTGGGCGAATTGCCGCATATGGTTGATGCCACATACCGCCGACCAAAGGAACAGTGGTGGCTGGAACTCGCGCCGATTGCACGGGCGCTCGCACAACAAAAGTACGATACGAGGGGAGCATGACACATCTCAACGTCGGACATCTCCGCTGTGAGTACCTGGAAAACCCCTTGGGTATCGATGTTCTCAAGCCGCGTCTGAGCTGACGACTGTTCAGTGATCGGCGCGGCGCGCGGCAAACAGCGTACCGTATCATTGCCGCACCATCTGCCGACGATGTGACGGCGGAACGAAACCTGATCTGGGATAGTAGTCGCGTTGAGTCGGATCAGTCGATCCACGTGGTCTATGCTGGCGCACGTCTCCGTTCGCGTCAGCGCGTCTTCTGGTGTGTTCAGGTGTGGGACGAAATCGGAAACCTCGCCATGAGTCCGATTGCCTGGTGGGAAATGGGGTTGCTGCGTCGCACTGACTGGTCGGCATCCTGGATCGGCGCGACGCTTGTCGGCGGACGCTGGACGACCATTCCGGCGCCGTTGCTGCGGCGCTCATTCACGCTAGACGAGCCGATTGTTCAGGCTCGTCTGTACATCACGGCATTAGGGTTGTACGAGTGTACGATCAACGGGCACCGCGTCGGTGAGGATGTGTTCACTCCAGGTTGGACCGACTATCGCCAGCGAGTGCAGTATCAGGTCTACGATGTGACGGGTCTGGTGCGCACCGGTGAGAATGCCATCGGAGTCATCCTCGGCGATGGATGGTACTGCGGACATGTGGCATGGTCTGGTCGGCAACATTACGGAGATCGCCCCAAACTGCTGGCGCAACTGGTTGTAACGCTCGCCAATGGCAGAACCCAGACGATTGTGAGCGACCGTTCCTGGCGGTATGCCTTCGGTCCGGTCCTGGAAAGCGATATCCTACATGGCGAGAGTTACGATGCCAGACTGGAGATCCCTGGATGGGACACACCCGGCTTCGATGATTCTTCCTGGCAGCCTGTGGAACTCTTCACCGCACCCGATATTGCCCTGGTCGCAATGCGCGGTCCGACCGTCCGGCACCACGAAGAATTGCGCCCGATCGCACTGCCGACCGCTTTTCATACTCATCAAACGACACGCTGGGTCTTCGATCTGGGGCAGAACATGGTTGGGCGGGTCCGCCTGCGCGTCCGGGGTCCGGCAGGCACGACGGTAACGATCCGACATGCCGAGATGCTCAACCCGGATGGTACGATCTACACCGCCAACCTGCGCAGCGCCCGCGCGACGGATCACTACACGCTGCGCGGCGATAGCGAGGGTGAAACGTGGGAACCGCGCTTCACCTTTCATGGTTTCCGATATGTCGAACTCTCCGGGTATCCCGGCGTCCCCGACATGGAGGCTGTCTCCGGTATTGTCATCCACTCCGCGACTCCGCCAACGGCGAGTTCAATTGTTCCGACTCGCTGATCAACCAGTTGCAACGCAATATCGTCTGGGGGCAGAAGGGCAATTTTCTTGATGTACCAACCGATTGCCCGCAACGCGATGAGCGTCTGGGATGGACGGGTGATGCACAAGTATTCATCCGCACGGCTGCCTTCAACACGCACGTTGCGCCGTTCTTTACCAAATGGATCCGCGACCTGGAGGATGCACAAAGCCCCGAAGGCGCATACCCGCCAGTTGCGCCGCTGGCGGGCATCAGCGGATTGACCGACGGCGGACCAGCATGGGCAGACGCGGGTATTATCTGTCCCTGGACAATCTACCTGTGCTATGGTGATACACGTTTGCTGGAAGATCACTATCCTTCAATCCAGTGTTTTGTCGAATATCTGGAACGGAGCAGTCGCGACTTCATCCGCTGCTACGAAGAGTATCCAGGCTTTCGCGGATTCGGCGACTGGCTGGCGCTTGATGGGAGCGGCAGGACCGATGGCGGCACCGCGAAAGACCTGATCGGCACGGCCTTCTTTGCTCACAGCGCCCGGCTGCTCAGTCGTATCGCAGCGATCATCGGGCGCCAGCGCGACGCAACCCGCTATCGTCGCCTGTTCGAGCGGGTGCGCCAGGCATTCATCACGCGCTTTGTGACAGGAGCAGGTCGGGTAACAGGCGAAACACAGACCGGTTATGTCCTAGCGCTGCACTTCGACCTGCTGCCGCCGGAGTTGCGTCCGGCTGCCGCAGATGCGCTGGTACGCGACATCCTGGCACGTGGTGTGCACCTCTCAACCGGATTCGTCGGCACTCCTTATCTGCCACATGTCCTGACCTCTGTTGGACGTCTTGATCTCGCCTATGCGCTCCTGCTGTAACAAACCTGCCCTTCATGGCTGTACCCGGTGACCCAGGGCGCAACCACCATCTGGGAACGATGGGATGGCTGGACGCACGACAAAGGGTTCCAGGATCCGAGCATGAATTCGTTCAACCATTATGCGTATGGCGCAATCGGAGAATGGCTGTATGCCACCGTTGCCGGCATCGACATCGACCCCGAATGTCCTGGCTACCGTCATCTGGTGCTGCGCCCGCGTCCTGGCGGTGGGCTGACCTCGGCGCGTGCAGCGCTTGATACGCTGTATGGGCGCGCAGTGAGTGACTGGCACATTGACAGAGATCGTTTCGTCTGGACGATTGTCGTGCCGCCCAACACAACAGCCACCGCATATGTTCCTGCTATTAAAGGAACCATCGTACAGGAAAGCGGTCGCCCGGCAGAGGAAATCAGAAGATGTCACCTTTGTCCAGCGCGACGAGGAGACGGCTGTGTACCGATTAGTGTCAGGCAATTATACATTCGTGGCGGAAAGGGTCGGTTGATCGCTCTTCGCCTGGCATCCTTCCGTAGTAGAGCGCAGCACTGTTACGTCTCTGTCACATATTACTCGCATTTGCGCTATTTTATATGTAGATTTACCTGCTATTCTGTGTTATACTACCGATTGTGACCCAAACCACGATCCCAGCGTCGGTATCGTTCCTCGCCGCGTTTCTGGTGACTTCACGCTCGATTGTTTGGGTGGCGAAGCATGTCAGCGACTATGGTCGCTGATACAGGGAAGGCGCGGCTTGCGAAATCCAGTTTTAAGGAGGGGACGATGACTCAGACTGAGCGCAACGTGCAGCGGTGCCCGAACTGTGGCGCAGAGTGGCGCCCGACAACACCCATCACTGGTGACTACATCACCTGTCCAGTCTGTTTTTACCGCTTCGAGGCGACTGCTGTCGGGCAAAAGCGTGCACCATTCAGTGTACGTGAATTTGCCGAGCAGATCAGCGCACTTATCCATCGCGCGCGGACGGAAGGCTTGAGCAACGATGTGATCACCAAAGTACTGCGCGACGAGCTTGCCTATAACGCAGAGTTAGCCAATCCCAGTCATACCTTTCATGTTCAGATCGTCGATCTTGGTCCTGCTGAAGGTATGACGCGCATGTTGCCTCCCAACGAAGCGCGGATCATGGTGCAGCGGCGCAGCACGCCGATCATTAAGCGCTAGCCATTGCCGTCCGGCAACTGGCGCTCGTTGGATGCGCCACCGTTACCACAGAGCGCCAGTCTTACGCGCATCCTTCCCGATCTTTCTAGACAGGGTCCTATGCGCCACAACCGGGCGCGACTGTGACATTGTTGTCGGAGTGTTTCTATGAACCTTGCCACGTTGACTAGCGACTTCTCGCACCGGTTTAACACATTGACCCGCGCTGTGCAGCAGACATTTTCCTTCATCCAACGGCGCCAGCCGCTATCGGATCGTCCGATCCGCGGAGTGATCCTGACGACCGGGCAACTCGAAGAACGCGCGCGGGCGCTCGCAGCCGGACACACGGTCGTTATGCAAGCCGGTAAGGCACGCGCATTGCTTGCGTCAGTGGATCGCAACCATCGCCTGCTGCGCCTGACGTACCAGACACTCGCTGCCGATGCTGCGCAACGCCAGCCGCTCACCCCTGCCGCTGCCTGGCTGGTTGACAACTACCACGTTATTGTCAGTCAGATCCGCGAAATTCGTCAGGACCTGCCCGGAGGGTACTACCACGAACTTCCTAAACTGAAAGGTGGACCACACGACGGCAAACCGCGTGTCTATGCGCTGGCGCTCGAACTGATCGAGCATACTGACGGTCGGATCGATCTCGAACAGTTGACTCGCTTTGTCCTGGCATATGAAGCGGTAGCGCCGCTCTCGATTGGTGAGATTTGGGCAATTCCGATTATGCTGCGTGTCGGGTTGATCCAAAACCTGGGGCGCCTGGCGCGCCTGATGATCGATGAGCGTCGCCTGCGCCTTGAAGGAGCAACCTGGGCAGAACGGATTCTGGCGCAGAAACATGTTGGATCCTTCGAGGGAAATACTGCCTTTCGACAACTGGCGCGGATGTACCCCCAACTTCCACTGCCGCTTGCTGTCGAACTGATCCAGCGTCTGCGCGATCAGGAAGGGGAGTTCGACATCGCCCAACTGATGGTCTGGCTGGAACAGCAACCTTCCATCCCCTACAACACTGCCGAGGAGATTATTCTCGCCGAACAGCGGCGTCAATCTGCCAATCAGGTATCGGTCGCCAATACAATCACCAGCATGCGGACGATGGACGCGGTCGATTGGCCCGATTGGTTCGAGCGTGTCAGTCTGGTCGAACAGGTGTTGCGTCAGGACCCGGCTGGCGCGTATGGTCAAAGCACCTTTGCCACCCGCGATCGCTACCGACACGAACTGGAGCGTCTGTCGCGCCGCAGTGGATTGAGCGAAGACGCCATTGCGCGACGGTTGATCCACGTCGCCGCACGCGCCCGCGAAGAGGGACGTCCGCTGCGCGAAACGCACATCGGGTATTACCTGGTCGATGAAGGGCGCTTTGCCTTTGAGGCGTCGCTGGGGTGTCGCCTGACACCCGGCGAGGTGGTACGCCGCGCAGTGCTGCGTCATCCCGAAGCAGTCTATCTTGGCGCAATCACAGCAGGAACCGTCGCCATCACAGCTGCCGGTATGCGCCTTGCCCGTTCGACTGGACGCAGCGAGCCTTCTGCTGTTTCACCGATCCTTACCGCTGCCCTTTCACTTACGGCGGTCATTCCGGCATTCGCGCTGGCGAAAGAACTGGTTGATCGCGCAGTCACGCGCCTGGTACCCCCGCGTGTCCTGCCACGACTCGATTTTCGTCATGGTATTCCGCGCGAACTACGCACAATGGTTGTCGTACCAACATTGCTGCTCACACCCGATAGCATTCGTACACAGATCGAGTCGCTGGAAGTGCTGGCGCTTGCTAATCAGGATCTACATCTGCATTTCGCACTGCTCACCGATTTCGCCGATGCGCCTCGACAGCATATGCCGGAAGATGAGCACCTTCTTGCACTGGCAGTCAGTGGCATCGAAAGGTTGAACGAACGCTACGGCAGCAACCGTTTCTTTCTCCTGCATCGCCACCGCGTGTGGAACGAGCGACAGGGTTGCTGGATGGGATGGGAGCGCAAACGCGGAAAACTTGAAGAGTTCAACCGGTTGCTCGCTGGCGCACGTGACACTACTTACGAGATGTTCATCGGTGATCTCAGCATTCTGCCACAAATTCGCTACGTTATCACGCTTGACGCTGATACGCAACTGCCGCGCGATACGGCGCGCGCGTTGATCGGCACACTGGCGCATCCGCTTAATCAGGCGGTGATCGACCCGCAGACGCAGCGTGTGGTGCAGGGTTACGGTATTCTTCAGCCGCGTGTCGGCATCGACCTGCCGAGTGCGTTGCGCAGTCGCTTCGCGCGCATTTCATCGGGGAATGTCGGTGTCGATCCCTACACCACTGCGGTCTCCGACGTCTACATGGACCTGTTCGGCGAGGGGATTTTCGCTGGGAAAGGCATCTACGACCCGGTCGCAATGCGGACGGCGCTGCACGACCGTTTCCCGGAGAATACGCTCCTCAGCCACGACCTGATTGAAGGATGTTATGCGCGCGCAGCGCTTCTCTCCGATGTCGAACTGCTTGACAGTTACCCGACGACGTATGCGGCTTACTCAGCGCGTCAGCACCGCTGGGTGCGCGGCGACTGGCAGATTGCAGGATGGCTCCTGCCGCGTGTTCCACGTGCATCAGGCGGTAGCGCACCAAACGTCCTAACGTTGATCAGTCGCTTCAAAATTGCCGATAACCTGCGTCGCAGTCTGACTCCCCCAGCAACGCTTGCTCTCCTGGTCGCTGGATGGTTCGTTCTTCCCGGTCGCCCTGCCGTCTGGACGCTGCTGGCACTGGGGCATTACCTTGCGCCGCTAACCTTTGCTGTCATAAACCTGCGGTTGATGCCAGCCAACTGGCGCTACCTGCGCACTCATCTGATCATGACGATCGGAAGTCTGCGCTGGCCAGCATTGCAACTGCTGCTGAACGTTGCCATGCTTCCCGATCAGGCATGGCTAAACATGGACGCTATCGTCCGCACTCTCTGGCGCATGGGAGTGACCCATCGGCGGATGCTCGAATGGGAGACGGCGGCACAGGCGCAGCGACGCCTTACCAATTCGTTCGACTACCTGATCAGGCGGATGGCGCCTTCGGCAGTTGTAGCGCTGGCACTGGCAGTAGTGCGCATTGATCGCCTACGCACGTCATGGCTTCCTGCGCTGCCAGTTGTGGCGTCGTGGGTTGCGGCGCCCTTCTTCGCTCGCTGGCTCGATCAGGAGTACATCCCGCGCAACGTTGCGCCGCTGAGCGCCAATGATCGCCGGATGCTGCGCCGCGTGGCGCGCGCAACGTGGGCATATTTCGACCGGTTCATTGTACCGGATCAGAACTTCCTGGCGCCGGATAACTTTCAGGAAACGCCGCGACCGGTGGTGGCGGAGCGCACCTCGCCAACCAACATCGGGTTGCAACTGCTCGCCGACCTGGCTGCTGTCGATTTTGGCTACCTGGGTGCGCGCAGCCTGGTGGAGCGCGTCGAGCGTGTATTCGACACGATTCAGCGGATGGAGCGCTTCCGCGGACATCTGTACAACTGGTACGATACGCGCACCCTGCATCCCTTGCCGCCACTCTATGTTTCGACAGTTGACAGCGGCAACTTCGCCGCTCATCTGCTCACCCTACGCCAGGGGTTGCGCGCACTTATCGAACGCCCGACATACGGACCATGGATTATTGAAGGGCTGCGTGACATCCTGGAAATTATTCAGGAACGGTTGCCTACCGATGCGCGCGGGCGCACCTCGCTGATTGCACTCCTTCAAGCGCTCGACGCTACTCCGGATACGCTGGAGGGGTACCGCGCACGGTTGTTGCAGGCTGCCGACCTGGCAATCATCCTGGCACGGGAGTCGCGTGTGGCTGAATGGGCAGAAGCACTGACGCGTCAGGCATACAGCCTCCTCAACGATATGCCGCACGACGATGTGCCGTCAGCAGCGGAAGATCCGCAGTTCCGCGCCGCAGTTGAGCGACTTGCAGACGTGTGCACTGTTCTGATCACAGAGATAGACTTCCGCTTCCTCTACGACGAGCGTCGCCGCCTGTTTGCCATTGGCTACAATGTCAGCGAAGGACGGCGCGACAATTCGTACTATGATCTGCTCGCGTCTGAAGCCCGACTGGCAAGTTTCATCGCCATTGCACTCGGCGAAGTGCCGCAGGAACACTGGTTCTACATCGGGCGCAAGATTTCGCCAGCAGTGGCAACTCCGACGTTGCTCGCCTGGAGCGGCACAATGTTTGAGTATCTTATGCCGCTGCTGGTGATGCGCAATTTCCCCGAAACCCTGCTCGATTCGACCTATCGCGGGGCGGTCGAACGTCAGATCGCCTATGCTACCGGGCGCGGTATTCCGTGGGGCATCTCAGAGTCGGCGTTCAATCTGCGCGATTCGCAGATGAACTACCAGTATCGCGCATTCGGCGTGCCGGGTCTGGGACTACAGAGCGGACTGGCGAACGATCTGGTAGTTGCACCATATGCAACGCTGCTAGCATTGCAGGTCGCACCCAACGAAGCTATCGCCAACCTCCGTACTCTGATGGAGTATGGTGCATTTGGCACATATGGCTTCTACGAAGCGATCGACTTTACGCCTGAACGCCTGCCGCCTGGCGTTAGGCACGCTATCGTTCAGACGTATATGGTGCATCACCAAGGGATGGGACTTCTGGCGCTCGATAATCTGTTGCACGACAACATCATGCAGCGTCGCTTCCACGCCGAGCCAATCGTGCAGGCGACTGAATTGCTGCTCCAGGAGAAGATTCCTGCTGACCGGCCTCTGCCGCTGCCGCAGGAGAGCGCCGTTAGCGAAATCATAACTACACCAGACATCACGCTCGAACGTCACTTCACAACGCCGCATACCGCAGCACCATATGCCTATATCCTCTCGAACGGCGTCCTGACCACGATAGTAACCAATGCTGGCGGCGGCGGGAGTCGCTTTACCCTGCCCGAACGCACAACGACCGTTGCGCTTACCCGCTGGCGACCCGACCCGACCCGCGATGCGTCCGGCAGTTTCGTCTACGTGCGCGATATACGCAGCGGCGTCACATGGTCGCCGACGTACCAACCGCTCCGAACGCTCGGCGACGATTACCGCGTCACCTGCGGCGCCGGACGGGTCAAGTTCCGCCAGCACTACGCTGGCATCGACACGCGCCTGGAGATTACTGTATCGCCCGAAGACCACGTCGAGGTGCGCGTTCTGACCCTGGTGAATCTGACGTCGCAACCTCGCGAACTGGAGGTCACTACCTATGCTGAGATTGTGCTGGCGCCCGATGCCGCCGACGCTGCCCACCCGGTCTTTTCGAACCTATTCATCGAAACATCGTTCGATCCGATGAGCGAAGCGTTGCTGGCGACGCGCCGACCGCGCGCGCCGAGCGATGAACGCCTGTGGGTTGCTCAGACAATCGGCGTACGTGGGCGCACCCTGGGTGAGCTGGAGTACGAAACCGACCGGATGACATTCATCGGGCGCGGGCACGATCCTTCACGTCCACAGGCGCTCGACCGTCCGCTGAACGGTCGTGTTGGCTCGGTGCTTGACCCAATCTTCAGCCAGCGGCGCCGGGTGCGGATCGTACCCGGCGGACAGGCACAGGTTATCATAACCCTGTCGGTTGCCGCCACACGCGAGGATGCAATCCGCCTGGCGGATCACTACCGCGATGCTGTCATTGCAATGCGCGCCTTCGATATGGCACGTATCCAGGCACAGGTTGAACTGACGCACCTGGGCATCAACGCCGACCAAGCACATCAGTTCCAGCGCCTGGCATCACTCACCCTCTTGCCCGATCCGGTGCGCCGCGCTGCATCCGATGCACTGCTACGCAACACCAAAGGACAGCCAGGGCTGTGGGCATACGGCGTTTCCGGTGATTACCCAATAGTCGTCGGGCGCATCGCGCCCACTTCCGATACTTCACTGGCGCGCTCGCTGATCCAGGCGCACGAGTACTGGCGCTTGAAGGGGGTACTCATCGATCTGGTGTTGCTGGTCGAAGATGGCACCGATTATCGTCAGGAGCGGTATGAGCAGATCATGGCGCTGATGCGCAGCAGCCGATCGAGTCGCTGGCTCAACCAGCGTGGCGGCGTTTTTGTGCTGCGCACCGGAATTATGCCCGAAGCCGACCAGACTCTCTTCGAGGCGGTGAGTCGCATCACACTCCACAGTCGGCGTGGCGACCTGTCTTACCACCTGCGCCGTCGCCTGCCCGATAAGGCGCCACCCCCGCCGTCGATCACGATGCTGCCGTTCGATGATGCTCCGCTACCAGCAGAAGATTTGATATTAACCACAGAGTACGGCGGGTTTACTGTTGATGGACGTGAGTTCGTTATCGAGGTTGTACCCGGCAACCCCACGCCATTGCCGTGGGTCAATGTTGTTGCCAATCCACGCGCTGGTTTCATCGTCTCAGAGAGTGGCTGCGGCTACACCTGGGCAGAAAACAGCCGCGAAAACCGTCTGACTCCCTGGTCGAACGATCCGGTCAGTGATCCGCCCGGCGAGGCAATCTACCTGCGCGACGAAGCGGGCGGTGCGCTTTGGTCGCCGCTGCCGCGTCCGTGCGCAAGCGGGCGCGTTCGCGTCTACCATGGGATGGGGTACTCCCGCTTCCTGCAGCAGTCCAATGGCATCGAGAGCGAAACTACGCTCAGTATTGCGCCCGATGATCCGGTGAAGATCATTCGCCTGCGCCTGCGCAATCGCTCTGCTTACGAGCGTCGTCTGAGCGCGACCATGTATGTGGATTGGGCGTCTGGTGTCCTGCGTGAGCAGACGGCGCTCTTCATCGTTACATCGACCGCTCCGGAGCGGAGTGCACTCCTGGCACGCAACGTCTATAGCCACGATTTTGCTGGTCGGGTTGCATTTCTAGCATGCAGCGAGTCAGAGGTCGCATTCTGTGGTGATCGCACAGCATTCATTGGGCGCAATAGCGATCTGGCGCGTCCAATCGCGCTGGTGGGCGCTCACGATGGCGCCTTCGACAATCGGATCGGCGCAGGTCTTGACCCGTGTGGCGTCGTTATGGCGACATTTACCCTTAACTCTGGTGAAACACGCGACCTGTTCTTCCTGCTGGGTCAGGGAGCAGATGAGGCTGAGGCACTCACCCTGATTGACCGCTACCGTAATCCCGCTGCTGCGACTGGCGCTATCGAAGAAACCATCGCACGCTGGCGCAATCTGGTCAGCCTGCTGCGGGTGCGCACCCCCGACCCGGCACTTGATGTGTTGCTCAACGGATGGCTGCTCTACCAGACCCTCTCCTGCCGTATCTGGGGGCGATCAGCATTCTATCAGTCGGGCGGCGCCTATGGCTTTCGCGACCAGTTGCAGGATGTGATGGCGCTGACCATGATCGAGCCAT
Source organism: Roseiflexus sp. (assembly GCA_017743475.1). Lineage (GTDB taxonomy): Bacteria > Chloroflexota > Chloroflexia > Chloroflexales > Roseiflexaceae > Roseiflexus. The sequence continues at coordinate 19,604 of JAGHYV010000033.1, forward strand.
CGATTGCACGTGACCATATCCTGCGCGCCGCGGCGCGCCAGTTTGTCGAAGGCGATGTGCAACACTGGTGGCACCCTCCGCTCGGTCGTGGCATCCGCACTGCATTCTCCGATGACTACCTGTGGCTGCCCTTCGTTGTGTGTCACTATGTCGAAACGACTGGCGACTGGGCATTGCTCGATGTGGTTGCGCCGTACATCAAAGGGCGACCGCTCGCGGAGGACGAAGCCGAATACTACGACCTTCCTGAGCAGGCGAACGAGTCGGGCAGTATCTACGACCACTGCATTCGCGCGATTGATCGTGCGCTGAGGCGCATGGGCGCGCATGGACTGCCACTGATGGGATCGGGGGACTGGAATGACGGCATGAACCTGGTAGGACACGGCGGACGCGGCGAGAGTGTGTGGGTCGCTTGGTTTTTGATTGTAATCTTGAACCGCTTCGCTCCGATTGCCGAGCAGCGGCGCGACATCGAGCGCGCTGCACGCTATCGCGCCGAAGCGCGTCGCCTAAGTGAGGCGATTGATCGTCATGCCTGGGATGGCGACTGGTACCTGCGCGCCTTTTACGACGATGGCACGCCGCTTGGCTCAGCGCGTGACGATGAGTGCCGCATCGATTCCCTCAGCCAGTCATGGGCAGTCATTGCTGGCACTGCTGACCCGACACGGGCGCGGCAGGCAATGGAGGCAGTCGACCGCTATCTGGTTGACCGCGAAACCGGCATTGTTAAGCTCTTCACGCCACCGTTCGATCAGACACCGCGCAACCCCGGCTATATCAAGGGATACGTGCCTGGCGTCCGTGAAAATGGCGGGCAATATACTCACGCTGCGATCTGGGTCGCCTGGGCGTGGACAATACTGGGTGAACACGCACGCGCAGGTGAAATGCTGCGGATGCTCAATCCAGTGCACCACGCACAATCCTGTGGTCGCGTCTACGCCGTCGAGCCGTACGTCATTGCGGCAGACATCTATAGCGCGCCGCAGCACCTGGGGCGTGGCGGATGGACGTGGTACACTGGCTCGGCAGCATGGTTCTACCGGCTTGGCATCGAGCGTATCCTGGGTATCCAGCGCCATGGTGATCACTTGACTCTGACGCCCTGCCTGCCGCCCGACTGGCCAGGTTACGAGGCGTGGTACCGCTGCGGTTCGAGTGAGTACCATATCATTGTCGAGCGCGGCAGCAACGGGTACGCGCTGACGATCGATGGCGTTCCTGCGGATGAACTGATCATCCCACTGCGCGACGACGGGTTGCGGCACGAGGTGCACCTGTTCCTGCCAGCAGCGGAAGTGAGCGTTTCTGGCAAAGATGGTTCAGGCACGGTGCAGGAGCGCAGCGCTGCATCGCAATGATGGGGAACGCCACACCACTGCCCATTGACTGCGAGTAAGACGCCTGCGCTCCCGATCACTAGCAAACAGCGAGCACATTTGATGCGCGCCTGTGCTGAACATCGGTTGCAGGCGCGACGCCCCACTTGCCAGCGACCACTCGCTGCATTCCGACCGCTGCTATCAATGCATCTAGCAAAGCAATCCTGAACGCGAATACTAAAGTTTGACATCCCTCATCACAGTACGCTAAGATGCAAACATGAGCGCATAGATGACAGTATGCTGGTGCACGAAGCGCATCAACGCTGGCGAGAGCGCGAGGCTCAATCACTGTGGAGCGAATGAGCACTCATGGAACTACGCATGCGATCCGTTGGTCCCTGGCCCATGAACAGTTATGCGCTGGTCTGTCCATTGACCAGACACAGTGTCCTGATCGATCCAGGAGCAGAGCCAGACGAACTGATAGCAATGCTCGACGGCACAACACCAGTCGCCCTTCTCCTGACCCACACCCATCCAGATCATATTGGTGCGCTGGATGACATGCGTAACCGGCTCGGTGTCCCGGTGTTCGCCCATGCCGGATCACACGCTGGCAGCGTTGTGCTGCCAGTTGATCGCACACTAGCGCATAGAGAAGTTATCACAGTGGGCGCATCGACGATCAGCGCCTGGCATACGCCAGGTCATACCGCAGACATGATCTCCTACCTAGTCGACAGTGCACCAATTGCAATTGTGGGCGATACGCTGTTTGATGAGGGACCAGGGCGCACCTGGTCGGTGGAGGATTTTCGCACCACCCTGACGACGCTGCGTACCGTTGTGCTGACCTGGAGTGACGCCACGATCTGTTACCCTGGCCATGGTCCTTCCTTCCGCCTGGGAGACCGCCGCGCAGCGATTGAACGCTTTCTGGCGCGCGCGCCGGCTGATTTCTTCGGTGATGCTACGTGGGATATGTAATTGAGGTTGCTATGCCCGCTTCGGCAAAACTGGTCGCGCGTGCCATGGTTGGGTCGCCAATTGCGCGACCCTTCGGCGGATGTCTGTTCGTCGGCGGTATGCTGCTGCTCCTTGGCTTTGCGTTTCTGGGGCACCTGGCGCTCTGGGTCCTGGAGCCAGCTGCACGTATTGGCGTTTTCCTGACTGCCGCATTGATCGGTACGGTCGCATCACTGCCACTACTGGCGTTGCTGCGCTGGCTGGATCGGCGCGAGCGCGAGTCGCTCTGGCTGGCGATCGGCGCCGTGGTATGGGGTGCAGTGATTAGCACTGGTCTTTCCGCCATTTTCAACGCACTTGGCTTCGGATTCATCGCTGTCGGCCTGGAGATCGTCGGCAGCGTCGATAGCGAACTCATTGGGCAATTGCTCGCTGCTGCGCTGATTGCGCCGCCGGTCGAGGAGGCTTTCAAAGGGCTTGCCGTTCTGGTGCTCTTCTGGTTTCTGCGCGCCGAGTTCGATAATGTGCGCGATGGAATCATCTACGGGGCATTGGTCGGTATCGGCTTCAACATTGCTGAGTACGCGCTCTACGTGATGCAGGGGTACGCTGAAACTGGCGTTGCTCCTTTCGCTCAGCAGTTTGCCGGGCGTTTCGTCTTTCTGGGATTCAACGGGCATATGCTCTGGAGCGCAATCTGCGGCGCTGGCGTTGGCTTCGCGCGTCAGTCGCGCGAGGGGTGCGCCCGGCTTGGTGCACCGGTTGCCGGGTACCTGGCGGCAACCTTCGGGCACGCGCTCAACAATTCGGTCGGGGTGTTCCTGCTTGGTATTTTCGTGGTACTTATGGGGTATGATGTCGAACGCGGACTGGAGAGCATCCCGCCGGTTGCGCTGTGGGGAGCAGCGGCGGCAATGAATATCGTGGTGCAGGGTGTGCTGTATATTGCCCTGCTAGTGCTGCTGGCGCTTAGTTCGCGCTGGGAACGTGATGTGATCCGCACCTATCTAGCGGATGAAGTCGGGATCAGCATTACCCCTGAGGAGTATGCCGCAATTGTGAACGACCGCATGTTTGGCGCGCTCGGCAGCCGTGGCATACCCTGGCGTCTTGCGCTGGCGCAGAACGAACTGGCATTTCGCAAATGGCATGTCGCGCGCGAAGGCGGCAACCCGGCAACCGACCCGCTAGTGGCGGCGTGGCGTCAGGATATTGCGACACTGCGCGCTGAGTGGCTTCGCTCCAGACAAACGAGGTAGGTTATGGCAATCACTACCGATCAGCGTCTCGCGCTGGCGATGACCATTCCAGACACACCGGTCTGGCGCTTGAGCCTTGAGCAGTACCACCGGATGATCCAGACCGGCATTCTCACCGACGATGATCCTGTCGAGTTTCTCGAAGGGTTGCTGGTGACAAAAATGCCCAAGAATCCACCGCGCAGTCTTACAACCTATCTGACACGCGACGCGCTTGCGCGGGTTGTGCCAGCGCAGTGGTATGTCGACGCGCAGGAACCGTTCACCACTGCCGACAGCGAGCCAGAACCGGATGTCCTGCGTCACCTGCAGGCGCAGGATGTTGCGCTGGTTGTGGAGGTGGCTGATGCGACGCTTCAGCGTGACCGAACGCTGAAGAAACGGATGTATGCCCGCGCAATGATTCCGGTCTACTGGATCATCAACCTTGCTGAGCGTATGATCGAATGGTACACGCGGCCTTTCACGGCTGAAGGGGAAGCCGATTATGCGCAGCGTCAGGATGTTGCTGAAGACGGCATGATCCCGGTTGTGCTCGATGGCGTGGAGGTTGCCCGTCTCCCTGTGCGCGACCTGTTGCCCTGAACATCATTCCACGAAAGTGAGCATTCAATGTCACGTATTGTTTCTCTCGGTCTCGTACAAATGCGAATGACCGACAACCCGCAACGGAACTTCGCTGTTGCCGTCGAGGGTATCCGTGAAGCGGCAAAACGCGGCGCGCAGATCGTCTGCCTGCCCGAACTGTTTCGGTCACTCTACTTCTGCCAGAGCGAGGATCACCGGCATTTCGCACTGGCGGAACCGATCCCCGGTCCTTCAACCGAGGCTTTGGGCGCACTGGCGCGCGAACTCGGCGTTGTGATCATTGCCAGTCTGTTTGAGAAGCGCGCCGAAGGGTTGTACCACAACACCGCTGCCGTACTCGACGCCGATGGGCGCTATCTAGGCAAGTACCGCAAGATGCACATTCCCGACGATCCGCTCTACTACGAGAAGTTCTATTTCACACCCGGCGATCTGGGGTTCAAAGTGTTCGCCACGCGCTATGCGCGGGTCGGTGTGCTTATCTGCTGGGATCAGTGGTACCCCGAAGCGGCGCGTCTCACCGCACTGCGCGGCGCCGACATTCTCTTCTACCCGACGGCCATCGGCTGGCATCCTAAAGAAAAAGAAGCATATGGCGCGGCGCAGCACGCGAGTTGGGAGATCATCCAGCGTTCGCACGGTATCGCAAATGGGTGCTACGTCGTCAGCGTCAACCGCACCGGTCACGAAGGTGATCCCGACGGCGGCATCGAGTTTTGGGGGCAGAGTTTCGTTTCCGATCCGGGTGGAACAATCCTGGCAAAGGCTGCCGTTGATCAGCCGGACATTCTAGTTGTCCCGATCGATCTGGCGCGCATTGACGAGCAGCGCACCCACTGGCCCTTCCTGCGCGACCGGCGGATCGATGCGTATGGCGAGATCACCAGACGCTACATTGATGAGGAGTGAAGCAGCGGTATGACAACGTCCCAACCAACGCCGACGCAACTCGGATACCGGATGCCCGCAGAATGGGCGCCCCACCAGGCTACCTGGCTCTCCTGGCCCCACAACGAGGAGTCATGGCCCGGCAAACTGCATGTTGTCCTGCCAATCTATGCCCGCATGGTTGCAGCGCTGGCATGCTCTGAAACTGTGCATATCAATGTCAACGATGAAGCGATGGAAGATCAGGCGCGTCGGTTGCTGCACGCAGCTGGGGCACAGGGCGACATTCGCTTCCACCATTTTCCAACCAATGACGCGTGGTGCCGCGATCACGGCGCGATCTTCGTCGTGCGCGCGGGCGATGATCCCCTAGCTGCGATCAACTGGGAGTACAACGCGTGGGGCGGCAAATATCCGCCGTATGACCTGGATAATCAGATACCGCGGCGTATGGCGGAGGCGCTGAGCGTGCCCTGTTTCGACGGCGGCATGGTGCTGGAGGGCGGCTCGATTGATGTCAACGGTGAAGGGTTGCTGCTCACCACCGAAGCATGCCTGCTCAACCCCAACCGCAACCCGCATCTGACCCGTGAACAGATCGAGCAGCGCTTGTGCGATTACCTCGGTGTCTCAAACATCCTCTGGCTTGGCGATGGCATTGTGGGTGACGATACCGACGGGCACATCGACGATCTGGCGCGCTTCGTCGCTCCCGATACCGTTGTAACCGTTGTTGAAAGCGATCCCACCGACGAAAACTACGACGCACTCCAGGAGAACCTGCGTCGTCTGAAGCGGATGACCGATCTGCGCGGCGGCGCGCTGCGGATCGTCGAACTGCCGATGCCACCGGTGATTGTGTATGAAGGACGGCGTCTGCCAGCGTCCTACGCCAATTTCTACATTGCCAATCGCGTCGTGCTGATGCCCACCTTCAACCATCTGAACGACGAACGCGCAGCGGCAATTCTGGCGGAACTGTTTCCGACCCGTGACATCGTGGGTATCGATTGCACCGACATCGTCTGGGGATTGGGTGCCTGGCACTGTCTGACGCAGCAGGTTCCGGCAGTATAGTGCTTACCCGCCACTCGTCAGGGCATACACGCCGAATGCAGCGGCGCCGCCTGCCAGCGAACTCAGGAAGTTGACCATATCGTTGTTCATCCAGCGCCAGCCGCGCAGCAGCGGATAGCGCACCCCATCGCGGGAGGCGCGCTTTTCGGTTTCGCCGGTCGGCGACAGGTACATCGCCTGCACCGTCGCCCCAAGAAGACTATCGACCAGGCTTCCGACAACCCCGCCGACAAGTGCGGCTGGCAGCAGTGCAACCAGCCAGACCCCGCGTTCAGCAGCCATGAACAGCAGGGTTGCAGCGCCGATTAGGAGTGCGCCTCCAGCCGATGCGCCAGTTCCATACAGCGTGACCCCGCCCGAAGTGCCCGGCGCGACAATCCTGCCGGACGTGATCAGGCGTGGCGGATGCGGACTGAGAACCCCGATTTCGGTAGCCCAGGTATCGGCAGTGACCGTTGCCATCACACCGACATACGCTGCGAGCAGTACTATCGGCTCGCCAGTCAGCACATACGCCAGCGCGAGCGCCGCACCTGCGCCACCATTGGCAAGCGCCTGCCAGAGATCGCGTCGTCCGCCCTTCTCGAACTTCTCACCGGCAATACGCTGTTTCTGCGCCTGGCGAAAATGAGAAAGCGCACTGGACGTTACAAAAAAGACGATCAGTACGCTTCCCCACGTCCAACCACCAAAACCGAAGGTTGCTGTCCCAGTGATGATGGCGCCCAGCCATCCACTCCGATCAAGCGAATGGCGTCGATACGCCACAGCCCCAATGAAGGCGCTCAACACCAATCCGGCAGCAATACGAGGAATATCAAACATAATGACAGATGGCAGGATCGAAACGCCATCTATCATACCACAATATCACCGCATTCCGTAACTGTTCACACCTGGGGTAACACACGCGCCTGGGAGCGAGGGCGAAACGCTTTCGTCGCGTCTACGAGGGCAAGATACTCTCGCTCCCAGGAGAAATGCGAACACTTACCGCATTCCCTCAATCCGTCGGGCAATCGCAGTCAAAGCCTGGTCGAGGTCCGGTCCGATCATCGCTGTGACCTGATCTGACGGAACCATTGCTGCAAACGGTCCGAGCATCGGCGCAAGATCGATGGTCAACGTCACCCGCAGATCGGTTCCCCTCCCATCCGGCACAAACAACCAGCGCGACTCGACACTGACCGGATGGCGTGACGTAAAGACCACTTCCTGGTCTTGCTGCCAGAACACATCCCCCTCGGAGCGAATGGTAGCGAACGGACCCATCGCCATATGGGTGGCGACGCGCGCACTAGATGCGCCGCGCTGCAACACCTCAACTTTCTTCACGCGCGGCAACAACCCCGCCAGTGTCTGCGGATCGGACAGCGTCGCAAAAACGCGACTCGCGCTCGCCGCAATGCGTCGGCTACGCTCGACAGTCACGACCGGACCGCCTCTGGTCGCTGCTTCTTTCGTCTTGTTCCACGTCAGATCACCGGGTCGAACCATGCTCATTGTGCGCCTCCATGCGGCGGACTGCCGCCATCGCCACGAATACGACGAGCGTTGCACGTAGTAGGGTTGCAAGGGTGTGTATCTGCAACGTACCATGATCTACGATTCTGTGCAAGTAATGGATGTAACCCGTGCAAAGACCCCGTCAAGATGACGAGCGGCAGGTCGCCGACGCCTGTTCAATACGTGAAACGGCGCGCACCAATGCAAGGTATGCTATAATACGTGCAGGAACAGAAACAACCCACAACCTGGCATCAGGTAACGGAGAGACCAGATCATGGCAGAGAAGAAATCGAAGACCGATGTTACTGCGCGCGATAAGAGCGGCAAGCCCACCAATCACAACTGCGTAAACTGCGGGGAGCGCATTATGAACGACCGCGAGATGGTGGTTGTGATGGATGGGCGGCGGCGAAACAAGACGTATCACCATCGCGCATGCTTTCAGAAGTCTATCGCTTGAGCATCGCCTGCATGTCCGAGTCCAAAAGGGTTTTGTCGGCTCATCCGTCGCGCGGGTGAGCCGATCTGTTCTTCTGAACTGCGGGTATGGTCGAGGATCGCACCCAGATCGAATTTCCGGCGCAAGGAATTACCACAATTGCGCTATGTGAGCCATTTGGCGTTCTGTGCTGTCGCGCATCCGGTCCCGGCGGTCACCCGTTGCGCGTCCTGATCGACACTGGCACCGACCCATCAGCCGTTGATGCCCGGCTCGCGCGTCGTCTGGCGCTGCGCACCGGTGGCAGCGGTGTCGGGCATGGCGCTGCCAGCGATACCGTCGCTTTTACCGAGACTATCTTCCCCTGGTTGCGCCTGGGCAATCCGGACGCCCCTGGCAATCAGGCGCTGACCATCCGCGATCTCTACGCCCCGGCTCTCGACCTCAGCAGTCTCCCCTTTGAGGTCGACGTGGTGATTGGCTATAGCGTGCTCCGTCACCTGACCCTGCGGATAGATTTCCGGTCGCGCACGCTAACGCTGGCGCATCCCGACCTGGGATTTCCACCTGTTGGCGACTCAGGCGCCATCATTCCTGTCTCATTCTTCGAACACTTCCCGGCAATTGGTGATCTAGTTATTGACGGTGTGACGCTTCCCAATGCAGCAATCGACACTGGCTCGAATACCGCTATTACCGTTGGACCAGACCTGGCGATGCGTCTGGGGTTGCACCGGGATGGGACTGATGTGCGGATTGTGCATGGAGAAGGATTTGGCGGCGGTGGAGAGGTTGTGCGTCGTCGTTTCGATCAGGTGCGATTGGGTCCGTTTACACTAAAGGACGTTGATATTGATGCGCCTCTAACATGGGCTGGCGACCTGGGGCGGCGCTCGCGCGCAACGATCGGGATGCAACTCCTCTCCCGTTTCGCCACTGTCATCATCGATTATGGGCGGGAACAGGCGGCTCTCGAACCTGTCGAGTTAACCTGAGAAGCACCCCTGTCAGAGAATGCCCGTCGCCAAGTCCGTGCCTTGCTCCTGCCGCTCCGTATAGGCTTACAAGAGTAGGCTTTTGTGAAGATTCTGCATTCCTTTTCTGGTTTTGAGTTTCAGGACGCCTAAACTCCCCCTTCTTCCCTTGTGGAAGAAGGGGGCGGGGAGGATGAAGGGCAAAAACGCACGGGAACGCAGAGAATTGCTGATCTCCACCAGTAACTCTACCTTGAGAGCCTGTATGGGTACAGCGTTGCTGCGCCCGCTGCACCCATCGCTGCGCCCGCACCCCGCTCCTATTACAATCGCCCAATACCAACATCCTTCCCCCTGTCTGCTTGCGTATCATCTCCACAGGAAATAACCATACCATACATGCATTCCGAGATCGATCATGAACGCTCGATTACTTCTCATGTTCTTGGCGCTTTTTTTGGCTGCATGCGGCAGCGCGCCATTGGCGGAACCGCCTATCTATCCTGACGCCACACCTGCCGTGCGTGGTGAGTCGCCGCTCGCAGATGCGATGATGAGCGGCTTCACAAATGAAATCGTTGGCGAGCGTAACGCTTCTGCAATCCGGCTCTTTCGGGCACCAGGCAACATTGCCTGGGAGCAGGTCAAACAGTTCTATGCTGGACGCCTCGAACCTAACGGATGGCGCGCCGACACCCGCCTGCTTGTCGAAGGAGATACGATCAGTTACGCCGGGTGGCGCAATGGTGACCAGCTCCTCGCAATCGCCCATACCGAGGATGCCGCTGCTGGCGCAACCTTTCTGGCCGTTGCCGTTGTGCGGCGATGATGCCATCGGGAGCGGGCGCACAGGTGTGGTATTATATGCCGCATGCTGAGCGTAAATGCCCGGATTTTTTTGATCGTCGTCGCTGCCCTGATCCCTCTGCTGCTAATCGCAGCCTGGCTATGGCATCGATTCTACCGGGATGATCACACCGACCCCGCGCGCACGGTTGCGAAAAACAGCCTGCTGCCAATCGCCGCAAATCTGATCAACAAGGTCGTCGACTTTGGCTTTGCGGTTATTGCGCTCCGCTTTCTGGGACCGGAAGGGAATGGCGCGTATGCGTTCGTCGCCCTGATAGCCGGTCTTTACTTTTTGACCATCACCAACTGGGGGTTGAACGACCTGGCGGTGCGCGAGGCAGCGCCCGATCTCGCACGCGCGCCACGCCTGTTCAGTATCACGCTCCTCCTCCGCTTTGGCATCGCCACGCTGCTGATGCCTGTCGCTGCAATCCTGGTGATCGGATACTCGCTGATCGAACGCCCGTTGAGCAATGCTGAAATGCTCGCACTGGCGCTGCTGATGATCCACCTCTACCCGGCAGCGCTCGCCGCAGCGTGTTCGGCGTCATTTCAGGCATATCAGCGGATGGAAGTAACGGCGCTGGTTCTGCTGTTGACGAATATAGTGAAGACGCTCGTCGGTGTTGGAGCGCTGCTCATCGTGCCCGACATCCCCGCGCGGGTGGTGGCACTGGCAGCGGTGGCACTGGGAACGACGACGCTAAATGCTGCGGTGTTCTTTGCCCTGCAACGGCGCATGCTGTTTCGCACGTCGCTGGTGTGGGACTGGCCCACCGGACGCGAACTGCTGCGCGAGGGGTTTCCACTACTGTTGAACAGCCTGCTGCTGGCGGTTTTTTTTCGTTTCGATGTCGTGCTACTCCGGGCACAGGCTGGCGCCGAAGCGCTCGGTTTGTACGATGCAGCCTACAAAGTCATCAACATGACCCAGATCATTCCGCCGTACTTTGTGGCCGCGCTGTTTCCGCTGCTAGCGCAGTATGCGGTCATGGATCGCACTGCACTCGAACGGATGTATCACCGCGCGCTCAGTTTCCTGCAACTCCTCGCCTGGCCCGGCGCAGTCGGCGGAACGCTGCTGGCGCCAACGATTATCGCCATTATCGGCGGGCAGGCGTTTCTGCCGGGGGCAGCGCTGGCGCTGGCGATCCTCATCTGGTACCTGCCGCTTTCGTATGCCAACGGCGTGACCCAGTACGTCCTGGTCGCCCTCCGACGCCAGCAATCGATCACGGTTGCATTCGCCATCGGTGCTTTGTTCAATCTGGGCATGAATCTGGCGCTCATCCCCATGTATGGCTACCTGGCCACTGCGACGGTCACAGTGGCAACCGAGGCAGTCCTATTGTTGCCGTTTTTGCGCACATTGCGACGCGAAGGTGTTGCACTGCCACTACTGCGCCTTGCCTGGCGCCCGGCAGTCGCCTCATGCGTGATGGGAGCGTCGATGTGGGTGGCACTCCCCTTTTCGCCAGGTGCGGCGATCGCGGTCGGGATACCGGTCTACCTCGCGGCGCTCTGGGCGCTTGGGGCGTTTGGACCGGAAGAGCGAGCGCTTATGCGACGTATGTTGGGGAGAAGTGTGACATCTTCTGGTTAGCTTGCATTAATCTTCCTGTCATGTCCTTATCTTGGTCGTAATCCTCCCCGGCGCGTATGGTACTCCCAAATGTGATTGTCAAAGGGAGGACTCAGCGCCATGGATTACGACGACCTGCCAGACGATGCACCGGGTGGCGATTGCCCCGATCACGGACCATACGCTGACGAAGAATGCCCGAAATGTTCGTTATAGCGTCACGGGACATCCGGTACGCTGTCGCGTGTAGCGTGCCGGATGACACGATCTCGCACCTCCCCTAAGAACACAAGCGTCGCATCCCCTCTGCGGAACAGGCTGTATCTCCAGGGAGAATATCACAGCACACGCGAGCCAAGCAAATAATGCTTCGCCTGAACCATTCTATGGTTGTTCTGGAATGTTCTTTGGCATCCCGGAACAGTGCGCGTTCCCGCACTGTCCGGACGCACAGGCGTCTCACCTGCATGCAGTGATGCAACCCATCACGAGAGCAAGGACACCGTTCGTGGCAAGCTGGAACTGGGGCGCATTCCTGCACTGCCTGGGTGCGCAGGCGTCTCGCCCGCATTCAGATGCGACCCATTACGGAAGCGAGGGCATCGCGCCCTTGACCGCCCCGTGGGAGCAGGACCTCTCGAAGGTAGATTTCTTAGGGAAAAATGGGCAGTTTTCTGCATTTCCGTGCACTTTTTGCCCCTTATCACTCCGCCTCCTTCTCCCGCGAGGGGAGAGGGGGAGTGTGGGCGTCCTGATGCCCGAAACAGAAGATGACACGCAGGAGCTTCCCCAAAAACTTGCTCCTGTTGAGGAGAGCGGGACGCTCTCGCTCTGGGCAACCAGCGCAGATGGCGAATGAGCACGTAGATAGTGCATTGTGTTCTACCAGACGTAACATGAGACCCCGCATTGATAACGCTTATGTCCACTTGTTTCCCGCGCGCCAAGTTGTACAACCCCCTGTCCTATTGTTTCATTGCCGGGATCGTGCTATACTGCGATCCGATCCTGGGCTGAAGCATGCCCACTGTTGTCCGAACGACCATGAGTGAACCTGCAAACCCCCGCCAACGCGCTGCGCAGTTGATCGACGAAGGAATTGCGGCGATCCGTGCTGGCGACCAGATGCGTGCCCGCCAGTTGCTTAGCCAGGCAGTGCAACTCGACCCACAGAACGAACGTGGATGGTTATGGCTTTCCGGTGCACTGCCGGATGCCGCCCAGCGCCGCTATTGCCTGGAGCGCGTGCTTGCCATCAATCCGCAGAACGAAATAGCAAAACGCGGATTGGCGAGCCTTATGTCCGCCGCTCCACCGGCAGCGCCGTCTGCAAGTGCACCGAAACCGGTCACGCCTCCGCGCTCACAACCCGTCTTCGACCCGCTCGCGCCAGATGTCACCGCGAAACGCGACCGACCAACCGGCGCGCCCTCGCCAGCTGCGTCCGTTGCTTCGTCGCCTCTCCCCGCGCCGCGACCATCTGCTCAGGCAACCGGCAGCGCCGCAACCGGAACGCTAGAGTTGGCAGAAAGCGCCAGACACGCTGCCAGCACGCTCCCCCTTCCCGGCAGCGCTCCCCCTGCAACGCCAAAGCCAGCAGAACCACGGCAACGCCTGACAGAGTCGCCCCCTGCGGCGTCACCCGTCGATCCGCTGGCATCGCTGCGTCCCGGTTCAGGCGCGAAACGCAGCTCGCTGCTGCGTCGTCCCGGCGTACCCGGCAAGATTGAATCCAGCGCAACGCCGACAGACACAACGACCGTTCAGCCAAAGAGACGCTCGCGTACACTTGTCGTCGCCCTTTTGGGTGTGCTGGCAGTGGTTGCGCTCCTAATCGTCGGCAGTGTGTATCTGTATCCTGAACTGCTCACGCCGTTGCGATCACCTGAAGAAGCATCCGTACCGACTGCGGAACCCGAACCGCCTCCACCGACGCCGGTTCCCACCCCGACGAGTATCCCAACAGCAACGCCCCTTCCAACGCCGACGCCAGCAGACGTCCGCGAACTGATCCGCGAAGCCAGCGAACTCGCCGCAATCGGCAGCCTTGGGCAGGCGGTCGAACGCTACACCGAGGCGATTCGTGCCGATCCGTCCTCCTTCGAGGCATACTTCGGACGCGCTCAGGCCAACTTCAACCTGTCGCTCTTTCAGAGCGCCATCGATGACTTCACCAAAGCGCTTGCTCTCGATCCAGACAATGTCGAAGCATACCATCAACGCGCCCGCGCGTTCTACCGTCTGAACCAGTACGATGCGGCTATTCGCGACTTTACCGAGGCGCTGGAGCGTGACCCCAACAATGATGTCATTCTGATGCGACGTGGCGTTGCATATCGTGACAATCGACAGTACGACGAGGCGCTGGCAGATTTCGATCAGTCGCTGCAACTGAACCCGGATGTCAGTTTTACCTACTACCACCGGGCGCTGCTGTTCCAGGCAATTGGCAAACTCGACCGCGCGCGCGCCGATTTCGACCGCGCGCTGACTATTGCACCGGAGTATCGCCGGGCGTTCGTCGGTCGTGGGCTGCTGCGGTTGGAACAGCGCGATGCACGCGGCGCGCTCAGCGATTGTTCGCGCGCCATCGAACTCGACGCCACCGAGATCGACGCCTACCTTTGCCGCGCCAGAGCGGCGGTTGCCCTCAGAGATTATCGCACCGCCATCGCCGATCTCGATGTTGTCATTGCGCGTGACCCCGACAACGCCGATGCGTATCGAGAACGGGGCAGGGCGCACCAAGCGCTGCGCAATGTCGCCGAAGCGCGTGCAGATTATCAGCGTGCAGCCGAGTTGTACCGCACACAGGGGCGCACCGAAGACCTTGCGGAAGTCGAGAAGTTGCTTGCTGCATTAAGGTAGCCGTGCGCATCGACGTCCACATCCACTTTCAACCGCCTGAATTGATCGCGTACCTGGCAACGCACGCAGGGCGTGAACCCTACTGGGCGCTATTGCTAGCGCCCAACCCGACAACGGGACATCCTATTGCCCCTGACGCCGATCGTATGCTCGTCGATATGGATCGCGCTGGCATCGATCGTGCTGTGATTCAGGGTGAATACTACCGTCAGCATGAGTCGTGCGTTGCTGCCAACGACCGCGCGCTGGCGCTGCAACATCGATACCCTGAGCGGTTTCTGGTCTTTGCAACTGTGCAGCCTGCTGATGAACGCGCGCTTGATGAAGTGCGACGCTGCGCTGCGGCAGGCGCAGTCGGCATTGGTGAACTCAACCCATACGCGCAGGGGTTTCGGCTCGACTCACCAGCATTCCTGCGCCTGGCGGAATGCTGTATCGACCTCAACCTGCCGATCCTGCTCCACGTGAACGAACCAGTCGGACGCTACTACCCTGGTAAAGCTGTTACGCCACTGGTGCAGTATTACGACCTGGCAGTGCGCTATCCGGAACTCAAACTTATCCTGGCGCACTGGGGCGGCGGGTTGTTCTTCTACGAACTGATACCGTCGGTGCGCCGCGCACTGCGCAATGTCTGGTACGATACAGCGGCATCGCCGCTTCTCTACCCAACTGACGATGTTATAGCGGTGGCGCTGCGATGCCTGTCGCCTCATAAAATCCTGTTTGGCAGTGATTATCCGCTGCCGCTCTATCCGCGCCGGTCGCGTGAACCTGATATGTCTGCTTTTCTCAACGAAATCATTGCACTGGACATCGTCCCAGACGTTCGCGATGACATTCTTGGACGCAACGCTGCCCGCCTGCTGGGATTGACGCCGCCTGTCGGAGGATCACCAGAAAACCCCGTACCACACCAGAAAACCTCGCCTCTGCCGCATCTTCCTATCACAGCGACCACGCCGGTCGCCGCTATCGCCGCAGCATGGCCCGCAACCCGCGCAATTCTTGACGCATACGGCATCCCGTGGGAAACGGTCGAGGTTCCATTCTGGGAACCGCTGCACCAGGCGGCGGCAGCGCGTGGTATCGGACCGGAACGCCTGGCGCAACTGATCAACGACCTCGATACCGCCATTCGCCATGAGAACAAGATGCCATGAATCGCGCACTTGCGGTCTTTATCCTCTTCGGCATCGGCTACTTCCTTTCAAACTTCTTCCGCGCTGCCAATGCGGTGATTGCTAACGATCTCATGCGCGACCTAGGACTGAGCGCCGCTGACCTGGGAATGATGACCAGTCTGTTCTACGCCGGATTCGCTGCGGTTCAGCTGCCCCTTGGGGTCGCTCTGGATCGCATCGGTCCGCGTATTGCGGTGCCATCCCTGATGCTGATGACAGTCGTCGGATGCCTGTTATTCGCCACTGCAACGGCGCTGCCACAGGTAGCAGTTGGGCGCACCCTAATCGGTATCGGCATGGCAGGCAACCTGATGGGCGCTGTCAAGGCGTTTGGCGTCTGGTTTCCACCAAACCGGGTGGCGACATTCACCAGCCTGATGGTTGGCATTGGGGCGCTGGGTGCACTGGTGGCGGCAACGCCGCTCGCGTGGCTGAACCAGCAGTTTGGCTGGCGGGCTGTATTCCTTGGTAGCGCTGGCGTCGTTCTGCTGAGCGCAGCAGGCATCGCCCTTGGCACTCGGAACGCACCGCCGGGTGTTCCCTGGCGCGTAACGTCTGATGCCGCCAATGGCGGATTCGGCCGGATTTTCCGAAACAGTCAGTTCTGGCGCATTGCACCGCTCAACTTTGTCTGGCTCGGGACGATGCTTTCTGTCCAGACTCTATGGGCAGGACCCTACCTCTTCGATGTGTTGCGCCTGCCGCAGATCGAAACTGGCAACCTCCTGTTGCTCATCAGCGCCGGTGTAGCAACGGGGTACGCGAGTTGCGGCGCGCTGGCTGACACCTTTGGCGTGCGACGCACCGTGCAGGGGGGCATGGTGCTCTTTCTCGTATCGCAAACACCTCTGCTGTTACCCATACCACTGCCGCCACCAGCGCTTGCGATCGCGTTCTTCATGTTCGGGTTCACCGGCGCATTCAACCTGTTGATGCTCACCGAAGTACGCATCCTGTTTCCGCCGTCCATGGTCGGGCGTGCTGTGACGGCTGTCAACCTGTTCGGCTTCACTGGCGCCACAGCAATCCAGTGGGGGATGGGTGTCATTATTGGTGCATTCACGCCGGATGAGGCAGGACGCTATCCCGTAGAAGCCTACATCGCTGCCTTTGGTGCTGCGCTGGCAATCAACATTGCTGTCTTCCTCTGGTACCTGACGCCGGTTGCAGTGCAGAAGGGGTTGAAGGTGGAAGGTTGAGGGTAGACGTTGGAACATCGCAAGAAGCCACTCCCACACTATAGCGCATACATCTTCGATCTCGATGGAACGATTTATCTCGGTGACGCGCTCCTGCCCGGCGTTGCCGAAACCATCGCGTGTCTACGCACTGGCGGGTCGAAGGTTCTGTTCCTCTCTAACAATCCGACCCGCACGCGCGCCCAATACGCGGCAAAATTGACCGCGCTCGGCATTCCGACGACGCCGGACGAGGTGATCAACTCATCGTATGTGATGGTGCGCTGGTTACGCGCAGAAGCGCCGGGGAGCCGGATTTTCGTTATTGGAGAGCAACCGCTTTGCGACGAACTGGCTGCCGCCGGCTTCGACCTGGCGACAGATGCCGGTGGCGTTCAATTCGTCATTGCGTCGTTCGACCGCACCTTCACCTATCGCAAGTTACAGATCGCATTCGATGCTATTCGCGCTGGAGCACGCTTCGTCGCCACGAATCCCGACCGCTACTGTCCGACGCCAACCGGCGGCGAACCGGATGCCGCAGCAATCATTGCTGCGATTGAAGCGTGCACCTCACATCCGGTCGAAGTGGTGGTCGGCAAACCATCGCCGATCATGGCGCAGACCATCGCCGATGTCCTGCAACTGTTGCCTGAACAGTGCCTTATGGTCGGCGACCGACTCGAAACCGATATTGCGATGGGACGCGCCGTCGGCATGGCGACAGCGCTGACCCTCACCGGCGCAACTGATCGCCGGGCGTTGATCACTTCGCCTATTCAACCAGATTATGTCATCGAGTCGATAGGCGAACTGATACGGCAAACAGAGTATAATGAGTTGCAAGCATGACCCCGCCGCTTTAATTCCAGGCACCATCACCGTCCCGCAGCATAGCTCAGTGGATAGACTATGTCACATCCAACCCGTCGTGAAAACGAGCGTCTTTCAGCAACGATCCGTTTTCTGGGAAACCTGCTCGGCGAAGTCATTCGCAACCAGGCAGGCGAAGAGGCGTTTCGATTGGTCGAACAGTTGCGGACGCTGGGGAAAGAACTGCGCAACGACAAACCAGATTGTGCCGACACATCTCTCCGCACACTCGCGTCGCAGATGTCCGTTACCGATATTCAAACTGTCATCAAGGCGTTCAACGCTTACTTTCTCCTCGTGAACCTCGCCGAACAGATGCAGCGCGTCTGGACTCTACGCGACCGCGAGCAAGCAAGCCCGACAGTGCCACGCACCGAGTCGATTGCTGCCGCAATTGCGGAGATCCACGCCCACGGCGTTACCGCGACTACGGTGCAGGAGTGGCTCGAAACCGCGCGCATTCAGCCGGTGTTCACTGCTCACCCGACCGAGGCGCGTCGCCGCACCGCACTGGAAAAGGTCCGTCGCCTGGCAACCCTGCTCGACCGACGGTCAGGCGGTTTACAGGGGTTTGAACTTGAAGAGAACACGCTGCGCATTCGTGAAGAAATCGTCTCATTGTGGCAGACCGATGAAGTGCGAGTCGTCAAGCCGACCGTGATTGACGAAGTTAAGAACGGCCTGTTCTACTTTGAAAGCGTCCTGTTTGATCTCATCCCGCGCCTCTACCGCGAACTGGAGTATGCGCTGCGCATCGCGTACCCGAATCACGAGTGGCGCGTGCCGCCACTGTTACGCTACGGAGTGTGGATGGGCGGCGACCGTGATGGCAACCCGAACGTCACTCACGCTGTCACCCTTCAGACGGTTCGCCTGCTGCGCGCTGCTGCGGTACAGCGCCACATAACCGCCATTGAAGAACTCAGCCATCGTCTCGGTCAATCGACGCGACAGGCGCCTGTGAGTGATGAACTGCGTGCGTCGCTGGCGAACGATGCCGCTCTCTTCCCCGATGTCGCCAATATGCTCGCGCAACGCAATCCCTACGAACTCTACCGTCAGAAGTGCACCTACATCCGCGAAAAACTGCTGCGCACTCTCCACGATACCAATACCGTGTCACTCGATTGGGGGCGATCAGATCCGCTGCCGAACGGCGCGTATGTCAGAAGCGATGATCTGCTTGCCGATCTGCGAGTTATGGAACAGAGTCTGCGCGCCAATAACGCCGCAGTGGTCGCCGATGGTGCACTGCGCGACCTCATCCGACAGGTCGAAGTATTTGGTCTGCACACAGCCACTCTGGACATTCGACAG
Organism: Roseiflexus sp.; assembly: GCA_017743475.1. GTDB lineage: Bacteria > Chloroflexota > Chloroflexia > Chloroflexales > Roseiflexaceae > Roseiflexus. The sequence goes on from JAGHYV010000033.1 coordinate 38,486, forward strand.
CATAGTGAGCGGCATACCGCTGCGCTTGCCGAGGTGCTGGCAGCCGCAGGCGTATGCGCCGACTACACAGCGCTCAACGAAACTGAACGGATCGATCTCCTGTCGCGCGAGATCGGCAACCCGCGCCCACTTATTCCCGCTCATCTTGACTACTCACCCGACACAGTCGAAGTCATTCAAACATTCCGCACCATCGCAGCGATCCTCAACCGTCTCAGCCCGGAAGCCATCGAGACGTACATTGTGAGCATGACGCGCGGCGCGAGCGATCTGCTGGCGCCGCTCCTGCTGGCGAAAGAGGCAGGATTGTTCCGCCCCTTCCGTTTCAGCCGGTTGAACATTGCGCCACTCTTCGAGACTGGCGCCGACCTCACACGGTGCGACACGATGCTCGAAGCGTGTTTGCGTCTGCCAGTCTACCGCAATCATCTAGCGCTGCGCGGCAACCTGCAAGAAGTGATGATCGGCTACTCCGACAGCAACAAGGACGTAGGATATGTCGCCGCCAACTGGGCACTCTACCAGGCGCAGCGCAAATTGCGTGATTTTGGGCGACGGTACAGCATCCACATGCGCCTGTTCCACGGGCGGGGTGGTGCCATCGGGCGCGGCGGCGGACCGGCGAACCACGCCATCTTGGCGCAACCGCCTGGCAGCATCGGCAACCAGATCAAAATCACCGAGCAAGGTGAAGTCATCGCCGACCGATATGGATTGCCCCTGCTGGCGCACCGCCATATCGAACAGGTGATGAATGCCGTCCTGCGCGCTGGTCTGGTGCAGCGCGACGATCCTCCAGTAGAGTGGATGCAGGCGCTCGAACGTCTGGCGGACCTATCACAGCGCCACTATCGCGCGCTTGTGTATGAACGGAACGATTTCGTTCCATACTTCCACAACGTTACCCCGATCACCGAAATCAGCCGCCTCAACATTGGCAGTCGCCCGGCAAGCCGCCGCAATACCGGGCGCATCGAAGACCTGCGCGCCATTCCGTGGGTATTCAGCTGGATGCAGAGTCGCCACACCCTTCCGGGCTGGTACGGTATGGGGTTTGCACTCGAAACGTTCGTGTACAAAGGGGATGGCATCGATCTGGACATGAGCGGCGACAGCGGGAACGTGACCGGCGACGGAACGACCGACCACGTGGGGTCAGCCATCGACCGTCTCGCGCTGCTGCAGGAGATGTACGCCAGGTGGTCTTTTTTCCGGGTCATGATCGACAATGCCCAGATGATTCTGGGCAAAGCCGACCTCCATATTGCTGCACGTTACGCCGAACTTGCGCCGGATCGAGAAGCGGCGGCGTCCATTTTCGCCGCCATCCGCGACGAGTATGGACGCACCGACCGGATGATCCGCCAGATCGCCCGGATCGAACGCCTGCTCGACAATAGCCCGGTGCTGCAACACTCGATCCAGCGTCGCAACCCGTATATCGATCCGATGAGTTACCTGCAGATCGAACTGTTGCGCCGGTTGCGCGCCGCACCCGACGGACCGCAGCATGCCGCCATCGAGGATGCCATCCTGCTCAGCATCAGCGGGCTGGCGGCAGGGCTGATGAATACCGGGTAAGGCTACCACACAATGATCGGCAAGCCATTTGCGACACTGACATCGGCAGCTTCGCGCAGGACGCTCAGACAACGCCGAACCGGGTGCCCGGGTTTGACGCCAGCCTGATCGATCATCGCCTCCAGATCCGTCAGTTCGCGCTGAAGCGCCGGTGACGAGCCGAAACTGACGACGGTCTCTTCGATCGGCTCGTCTTCATCACCTTCCGGTTCCTCCTCGATCCAGATCGGCTCGGGGAAATCGACCGGCAAATAGTACCCGCCCTCGCCCTGATGCTTGATCAGGTGCGGAAAACGTGTTGATTGCTCGTCCTCCCAGATGGCTGCCAGCAATGGGTCTGGTTCTTCATCGAACTCGAAATCGGGCGCCAGCAGGGGTTGAATATCCCGCCCCTGCTCCAGGTATGCAGCGATGAGACGCAGCAGAAAAAGATCGTGATAGCGCTCGATGCCCCCTTCCCAGATCTCGGCGCCTGGGTTGGCCAGCAGATCCACCTCGACACCTTCTTCTGCCAGCAGACGCTGCACATCGATCAACCATGCCCGCTCCGCTTCGTAGCGCTCACGGTCCTCGTCGGGCAGAGCGGTAAACATCGACCCAACCAGAAGGTCCAGTTCGGTTACTCCATTGTCAGGCATATCCATTCGTCCTTCACTTACGATGATAAACGTCCGAGAGATTATTTCACCACAGCGGCACAGCGAGCGATTGAAAACGCCGCATTTCTAGGGATCCGTCGGTGAGTTTGTGCAGTGATGCTGCTTATGCATCCAGCGAGCAGATTCGCCAGTTGGAATGAGCACGCACTGCTCCTCGCCGAACAACCCGTATCGCTCCTGTTTTTCCAGGTATGCCAGGAGTATACCACATCTATCAGTCTCCGGTCATTGACAGCACATATCTCTTTGCAGTATAGTGATGCAGTGTTGCTCTGAGATGCGATCACGCATCTCTTCGCGCGTTCTAAACAGATTTCTCAGACGTCCCATGCTGGGTTCGATCCATTCCTGGCAGCATTGTTGCGCTGGAGGTCTGTGTGTCGGTCAAACGGGTTCACTTTTCGTCGGTAGCCGAAGCGGCGGAGGGTGAAGGATTTCCGGTCACAGCACGCACACGTGTGCGACCGCCGCGTCGTCGTGGTGATGGGTGGCTCTGGTTTGCGCTGGCAGTGATCACGCTCGTTCTACTGGGCATTACAGGGGGAATCGCTTCCTTCTACCGGTCGTACGAAGGGCGGATCTACCCCAATGTTTCGATCCAGGGCATTGCTGTTGGCGAGATGACGCCCGAACAGGCCGAGTCTGTGCTGCGCTTGCGCTACGCGGCATTCCTCCGTCAACCGGTGGTTATTACGTACGGTGACCGTCAGTGGACTCCAACGCTTGACGAATTGGGGATGACGTTCGATTTTCGTGGTGCAGTCGATACAGCATACAATGCTGGTCGCGGTCGCGGAGTAGTCGATGACATCCGTGAACTTGTTGCAATATGGCAGCACGGTCTCGATATACCGCTGCATGTGTCCTACGATGAAACGCGCGCACAGGCGTACCTGATGCAACTGGCGCGTGAGATCGAGCGCGCACCTGTCGATGCACAGGTGCGGCTTGATGGCGCAAAGATCACCACTGTCGGCGCTGTTATCGGGCGCCAGGTGCTGGTCGACGCAACCCTGGCGCAGATGTCGCAGCAATTACAATCTTTCGTTCCCGCCACGATCCCGTTGCAGATCCGCGAGATCCCGCCCCGTCTCGATGATGCTACAGTCGCTGCGACGCGTGCGCAGATCGAGACTATCCTGCAAGGTCCGTTGACACTGCGAGTGGGTAAGAATGAGTACAAGTGGACGGTCAGCGACCTCGCGGACATGATCATCATAAATCGCGTTCCTTTGGACGAAGGAGACCACATTACGGTGACCCTCGACCAGAACAAGATCGAGAAGCGTATTCGCCAGATTGCCGACGAAACAGAAAAACCGGGGACGCGACCACGGGTGGCGTGGAACAATGGCAATCTCAAGATCACCAGGCCCGGTAAACCGGGGTTGCGCCTGGACGAAGTGCGCGCTCGCGATATGGTGATCGCCGCAGTAATGGGGCGTGATCGAACGCTCGAACTGCCAATGATTCCCACCGATCCGCCAGTTACCGAAGCGAACCTTCATCAACTCGGCATCCGTGAACTGGTTAGCATCGGCAAAAGCGACTTTACCGGCTCGGCAGCCTATCGTGTGCACAACATTGGTGTTGGGATGCAGCTGTTGAACGGTTTGCTGATTGCACCAGGTGAGGAGTTTTCATTCAATAAGAATATTGGGCAGATCAACGCTGCCAATGGGTTCGTCGAAGGTGCGGCCATTATTCAGAACCGGACGCAACAAGAGTTCGGCGGCGGCATCTGCCAGGACTCAACGACCCTGTTCCGTGCTGCATTCTGGGCTGGATTACCGATTACTGAGCGATGGGGACACTCATTCTATATCAGCTGGTACGACAAGTATGCGCTTGGTCCTCGCGGCAACGGTCCTGGACTCGATGCCACTATTTTCACTGGCGGACCAGACCTGAAGTTTGTCAACGACACTGGCGCCTGGCTGTTGATCCAGGCATGGTCAGACCCAAAGACCGGCGTGGCGCAAGTCGAGCTGTACGGCACGAAGCCAAATCGCACGGTCGATCTAACGCATAAAGTGTATGATCATGTGCCTGCACCCACGGAACCGGTATTCGTCGCCGATCCGAAAGTGCCGCGCGGAACGATCAAGCATACCGATAAAGCACGCGGTGGTATGACGATAGATGTATATCGTCTGGTTGTGGAAAATGGCGTCCCTCGCCAGCCCGAATTGTTCCGCACTCGTTTCCGCCCGTGGCCTAACATCTATACCCTGAACCCCGCCGACATTGGTCCTGACGGTAAACCGCTGATCCCGTTCCCACAGGGCAATCAACCGGCGCCCACTCCTCCACCGCCAGCAGAACAACCAACAGAATCACCACCACCGCCAGGTATTGAACCAACAACTGGTGATCAGTCACCACCACCGAACGGATAAACCCGACGTGTGGCGTTACCAGTACGACGACGCGCGATTGCCCATCCCATACTCTCCGGCGGCGCGCTTGCCGCTACCAGTTTCCCGTCGCGCCAGGCCGCAAGACCGGCAGACACAAGCCATGCTGCTGCCGTATGTGCACGCCGCCGCGCCGTGCTTTCTGCCAGCGGCGCCAGTTGCTGCAACACGCCAGCGATCCCATTATAATCGAGACCACCACACTCGCGGATTGCGCGTAAGACCGAGCGCGTCGGCTCCTGTTCGCGCAGCAGACGACGCAACGCAGTGCTTTGCGCCGAACGATCATACTGCGCAAATGCTCGACCGTAGGGCGTTAGCGGAACCGTTCCATCCGCCTCTGGCTCGCCAACTAGACCGAGTACACGCGCAGCCTGTGCGTAATACAGACCCTGCCGCTGCCCTTTCGCACCGAGGTAGGCGCCGATTGCTTCGTGGGTGGCATGACCACGCACAATTGCCTCCGGTACGCGCGCAACGTGCCACAACACGTCCGCTTGGGGAATATCACTCGTTGCCAGCATGATCGCCTCTTACCTGTGAGAACCGGAGAACTGAGAACCAGGAACGTGCAACTCTCTACGTTCTGTATACCATATCGAAACATGTGTGTCAAGATCTATTGTTGCTGATTTACGTCTATAATGTCACCATGCCTGCGCTTCTAGCAGTCGATCTCGGGTTGCGAACCGGTCTGGCGTTGTACGGCAGTGATGGACGATTACGCCGTTACGGATCGCACAATTTTGGCAGCGCTGCTCGCCTGCGGCGCGGTGTCTCTGCTGTGCTGGCTGAACCGGGTGACCTGGAGTGGGTCTACATCGAAGGTGGTGGACCGCTGGCGGATATCTGGATGCGTGAAGCCGAACGACGCGGCATAATCGCCCGTCTGGTCAGCGCCGAAACCTGGCGACGCGCCATCCTTTACGAGCGTGAGCAGCGGAACGGCGATCAGGCGAAGCGTGTCGCCGATACACTGGCGCGTCGGGTAATTGTATGGTCTGGAGCGCCCCGCCCAACCGCACTGTGTCACGATACAGCCGAGGCGATCCTGATCGGCTTATGGGGTGTGCTGGAGGTAGGCTGGCTTGACCGCCTGCCGGACGATCTGCGTCGCTGGTGATACCAGATATGGATCAATCATTCGACCAACCGTGGCCCGCAAGCCTTGCAGAGGCGCGAGCCATTCAGGAACACATACGCACACGGATCATCACCCACAATGCACACGGACCGATCCGCACGGTTGCTGGCGTTGATACCGGCTACAGCGGTGATAGCGCACTCGCAGCCGTCGTTGTGCTGGCATTTCCGTCGTTGGAGGTGCTCGACTATGCAGTGGCACGACGGCAGATCGATTTCCCGTATGTCCCTGGCTACCTTTCGTTCCGTGAAGCGCCTGCTGTGCTTGATGCACTTGCCAGCCTCCGCATCGCGCCTGATCTGCTGATCTGTGACGGCCATGGGCTTGCCCATCCCAGGCGTTGCGGTATTGCATCCCACCTCGGTGTTCTCACCGACCTTCCCTCGATTGGATGCGCAAAATCGTTGCTGGTCGGCACGCACGAACCGCTGCCCAACGTGCGCGGCGCCTGGACATTGCTGCATGACCAGGGAGAAGTTGTCGGAGCAGCTTTGCGCACCCGTCCGGGAGTGCGCCCGGTGTACGTTTCCATTGGCCATCGCGTAGCACTGGAGACGGCGATCCGGTTCGTGATGGCGTGTGTTACCCGCTATCGACTGCCGGAGACAACTCGTGCCGCTGATGCGCTTGCGTCGCATGGGCGTATCCCACGATAACGGGCATGTCATTCTCTTAACCAATTTCTCACAAAGTAGTACTATAGTCACATTGTTATGCCCTGGCAGAGGGTATATGCTACAGGTGTAACGCCCTGGCGAGGCATGTTTGCCCAATTTCCGCCGGAGCAGCCTATGCAATCTGCATCATCCCACAACAGTCATACACCCCAGCCCTGCTTATTGACCGACGACCAGATGAGCCTGATCGCATCTGCATTGCTCGATATGCAACGTGCGCTTAATCATCAGACGATCCTCATCGCCCAGCTCCAGGACGAACTGGCGGAATTGCGGCGCCACAACGACTGGTACCATGCGCAATTCGCGCAAATGTTTCGTGTGGTAGCGCGTGATGTGCGCGAGTTACGGGCAACGCTGATCTGCTCGCTGCTCGAAGAAGGACCAATCACTGCCGATCGCCTGATAACGTTGCTGCGCCAGACGCCCGACGAAGAACTGGAGCACAAGATCAGATCCGGGACCATCGGGCGGCAGACAAATTAGCGCGTGATTGGCCAGAGTGGGGTAGAGGAGCGAGAGGAGAAATTACGGGTTTGGTGAAGAGGTCGTGTTTTCACCGGACTGCTTTTTTGCCCGTGTTTCCTCGCGTTTTTGCCAGAGTTGCTCGACCCGCTGCTGCAGTCGCAGCAGCACCTTACGCCTGTCATCCGGCAGATCGGTTCCTGAGCGCACCATGCGACGTACAACGCTGGCTTTTTCTTTCTCATCATTTTCCGCTTTCTGCCTCACTGTTCCACCTCTGCTTCATCTGATCACCAGGCCTGGCGGCAACTCAAACACTACCTCATCACCGGGCTTGATGCCACGCGTTGCAAACCACCCCTGGTTTACCTCAAGCGCATAGAACGCCTCGCCGTGCGGAGCATGCTGTGTGATCTCATCAAACGGCTGCATATCTTCGATATTGAGAATACGCCGCTCTTTGCTGATGAATGCAATCGAAAGCGGAATACGGGTGTTACGCATCCAGAACGTGCCGGTGTATGGACCGGCAAAGACGAAGAGCATACCACGATTCTCAGGCAGCGCATCCCGAAACATCAGCCCAACGCTGCGTTTCTCTGGTGTGGCGACAACCTCTGCCTCAAGGCGGTGTGTTCCGATCACGATCTCGATCGTCGCATCAGGAACGACAGTCGCCTCTGGCACTCCTGACGTCGCAGCCGACGTCGCAACCGGCGCCGGATATGCTGACTCCGGCGTCAGATATGGTCCTCCTGGCACCGGATATGGTTCCGGTGAAGCAACGACGACTGTCAGCGCATGGGCACCTGCGCCTTCCGGTGCGACGATGGGGCGATCATTCACCGGCGACTGACCGCACGCCATCGCAACGAACAGCAGCAGGAGCAAGGACATCACGCGCACGAGGTTGCTCACCTTCTGCCATCGACGCCTGGCGCGCTACCCCCTACAGCGCACGCACGCTCCGACACGTCACCAGTGACAATGCACGCCAGACGTAAGAGATCGTTGAACTCGGCATGAAACGCGGCAACAATTGTGTCCGGATCGGGAACCAGCCCTGCATCGACCGCAATACCGATCAATACATCACCAGCGTAACTGAAGATGCTAACCCCCAGACCCAGGTGACCCGCCTGCGGCACCCAGAACATGATCTGACGAACTGGGCTACCCGCGAGATAAATGCGCTGCCGCGGACCGGGAACATTGGTCATCACTGCGGTTGCCTTGCTGCCAAAGAGATCAACGACCAGTTCCGCCATCTGCTGCGGCATAACGCCAATCATATTCAGAACGCTGAAGGCAATCGCCGCTTCGGGCGAACTCTTGATCCCCTCCATCCGGCGCTTCAACTCCAGCAACCGATCGAACGGATCCTCGATACCGATTGGCAGATCAAGAAAGACTAGACTGAAGCGATTTCCTAGTTCGGTGATCGGTCCTGGCGGACGGAGATTCACCGGCACAACGGCGCGAATGTTGAGACTATCAACAACAGCGCCGCGGTTGACCAAGTACCGTCGCAGCGCCCCTGCAACCGCATTGAGCAGCACATCGTTGATCGTGCAGCGAAACATGCCGCCAACCCGCTTGACGTCATTGAGCGGAATGGGTTCTGACCATGCGGCGCGTTTCTGGACGCCCAGCGATCCTTTGAAGAGCGTTGGCGGATCGGACGGCATGAGGAGCAGTTTGCTCAACGCTTGCACCCCGCTTATCCCAGCACGCGTCACATCGACCAGGCGCTTTGGATTGCTGATCAGTTCACGACTTTCATTGATGATCGTTCTGGCACCCATCAATGCATCGCTCAACGACCTGACAGCGGGAAGGAGGAAGGACTCGATTGGATTCGCAGCGCGCGTATCCTGTCCGGTGCCATCGACAACTGGAACTGGCGGCGTGTCCTGCTGTTCATCGGTCAGCGAGAGGAGCACCTGTACCAGCGCAATACCGTCGGCGATAGCATGGTGCAACCTGCATAGCGCAGCGCTGCCGCCATTGTAATTTTCGACGATGTGAAAATGCCACAGAGGCTTGCTGAAATCGAGTGGCGTGCTCATCAGATCGCTGACGAGCGCCTGAAGTTCGCGCTTGCCACCAGGCGCTGGCAGACCAATCCGATGAATGTGCGCATTGAGATTGAAATACGGATCGATCTCCCACTCTGGCAGAGCATTGGACATTCGCCCTGGTTTCACCCGCATCCGAAAACGATCAAAGACCAGCACCCGCTCCTCAATGACCCGATGAAGCCGTGCAACGTTGATAGGCTCATCGAACATCAGGATGCCGGTGATCATCATAAGGTTGGTAGGGTCTTCCATCCGCAGCCACGCGGCATCGACGCTGGTGAATGCCTCCGTTCGTCGTGCTGCCATAGTGCGCTCTGCTCGCTTGTCCGATTCAGCAATCCATCTACAGCGGTTATCGCTGCACTATCGTACACTGAGGCGGGGAAAGTGTCAACGATAATACGTCGTACACGTCAGGAAAAACCGGGGGTTTGCATTTC
>JAGHYV010000119.1 GCA_017743475.1 Roseiflexus sp.
CTGGGAGGTGTAGCCGGTGCGCTGCGCATTGTGCGCGTGCTGGCTCCACTCTTCTAGTGGCCCACTGACTGACTGACCACTAAGCACGAGCGGCAGGTACAGCGAGGCTGCATTTGTTGGTGCTGATACAGAGACGGCAGTCGTAGACTCGGGGCGTCTCATCTGCCAGGTTGCCTGCACCCTGGGTGCGCTCGAAGGTTGTACCAGATGCTCACCTCTTGCCGGTGTCAACTGCATGGTACTTGCGAGCGACAGGAGGATACCTATGACTGTTAAGATTGCTACGATCTGCAACCATCCGAAACGGCTGCTCCTCATAACTGCCTCCACGAGTTATAGTCATTCTGAATACATTTGAGACATCTCCCTCAATCCAAATCTTCTTGGGAGACGACAGGGATGACGCAGGCGCTTCGGCAGCGCGATAGACGTCACTGCGCGTTAACGTGTCTCAATGCGCTGTTGCAATGACGAGACGACGCACATCCCGTCATTGCCCATTGGGAGCGCGGCATGCCGTGCCCTGACAGGCGTGCCTCGGCACGGCAAGCTGCGCCCCGACAGGTGCGTCTCGGCGCAGCGTCGCCGCAATCCGGCGCCGTAGCAATTACGATGGTAATACCGTCATCCGCATCCGGGCTTGACAGTGTGCCGCTGCATCAGCGTCACGCGTGGGAGCACTGACGGCGCTGCGTCGTGTTTCATGCTTCGCCTCCTGTCCGATAGAAGGGCAGGGTGAATAGAACTTTTACCAACCTTATCGTACAGATTGTGCATAGAGCGTGTCGCGTCGCTAGATGACACTTTGATCACAGTAGGCACCCTCAAAGACGCCTGAACCGCCAATATCAGGCGCCCGAGATGACAGCGGCAAGGCTTCATTAGTCCAATGCTATCGGCTGCGGTTTGCTATCAGGTACTCTATTGCAAGAGTCAGCATGGTCCAGACAGGTGCACAGCATCCCACGCATCGAGTTGCTGCACAAGCGCTCGCATCGCTCCACGGTGATAGCGGTCGACCCATGCTGGATCGGTCCAGTTGATCGGTCCATTGCGGATATCGAAGAGGGTGTGTTCAGCGCCGTTGGCAATGTACAGTGTCGAACCCGCCGTGTGGCGCGCGTTGTGTGCCGCCACTGCCTCAGGACCGATGGCGTTCAACTCCGGTTCACTATCGGCGACGATGACCATTAGCGGTGTATCGATGCGCACAATATCGTCGGCACGCAGCAGGTTCGAGAGGAGCGCCACGCCGCGTGGACGCTGCACCTGAACGTATGCCTGATACTGCGCAGCAAGGTGTTGCGTCCCTATGCTCTGCGCCACGATGAAAATGCGACACTGGTCAATCCCGGCCTGCGCTACGGCTACGCGATAGGCAGCCAGTGCATCGTCACGCTCGCAACACCCGTACACCCCGCCGCTCGCGCCAGTGCCACGTTTGTCGAAACGGAAGACGGCATATCCAGCGCGCAGCAGAATCTCAGCCAGGTATCCGTATGCGTCGCGGGGAACAGGACCGGAGTGGTGAATGATGAACACCAGTGGGTGCGGACCGGAACCCATCGGAAGATCGAGTTCGCCAGCCAGTTCCACGTCGCCGCTGACGAAGCGCACCTCCCGACGTTCAGCGGCGATGCCTTCCAATCGCGGCGTCGGCAGCGCATCAGCGAGGAGCGGCATTGGTTGGGCTGCACGATCCGTGACCAATGGCACACATGAGGTCAGCAACAGAACCAGCAGCATCCATCCAGACGCGAGCCGGAGGGCCGAAAGAGAACACGGAACGACACGGATACAACGGATCAGCACAGATGTTAATGGGTTTGACATTAAATCCAGTCTAGCTTGCGCAGGCGGACTTCGCCTCGTGTAGCCAATGTTTCGGTCACCGCTCATAGACCGAAACTACGGTCTTTGAGTAATTATTTCGCTATAGTCCGCGCAGGCGAGCTTCGCACCCATAGCCAAGGGCTTATGGTCTTTGAGTAAACAATCCACCCTAGCCCGCGCAGGCAGGCTTCGCCCTGAATTGCCAGGAGCCTCAGCCCGATGACACGCGGCGTATACCGGATGAAATACTCAATATTAGCCCGCAGTCTCCGCATGCGGGCGTAGACGCCCGCGCACCCAGGACGCACGTAGTTCAATCATTCTACACGTTGCTGTAATTCTCAATCTTCATCAGCCCCACAGACAGAACGTCCGGCATACCGGATCTTCCATCTCCTTTGTTCGACTTGCGCAGTGAAACGTGCTAACGATGCATGAAGAGCGCATACGTTCCGATCTGCGCCACCTGAATATAGTGGCGTTCCAGTTCCGGCGTATTGTACACACCAGTGTAACTGCCGAAGCCGCCAACCACAACATACGTCGGGCGTTCCGCATACCAGTCGTACTGCAACGGCGCACCCCCCAGCCAGGTGAAGCGCACTGCCTGATCGAGCATCGTTTGCGGTGGGTAACGATAGTTGTGGTCGGTCAATACGCCGAGTTCCGGCTCCCACGTCGCAATAATGGCCGTTTCCGGCACGGTGGCATTCAGATATGCCGCAAACCGCTGCGCACTGTCGTCGGGAGTGAATACGACGCGCGCGGTCAGAGCGAGCGGCAACGCAATAATCGCAATGAGGTAGACAACCGCAATTGTCGCAGCAACCGGCAGCACACGTCGCAACCAGGCTACTGTGTCGAATACCAGGCGCGCGACGGTCAGCGCGCTCAACGCAACTGCTGGGAATGCATAGCGGGGCCAGCCCAGCGAGGCGCCGACGAACCATGCCAGCCACAGACCGATCAACAGTGCCAGTAGTGCGTCGCTCAATCCCTGTACGGTACGACTGCGTGCGCGCCAGATAGTGTATGCCAGCGCCGGAACAATTAACCCACCGTACAGATCCGGACGCAACAGATAATATCCGGCGCGCAGTGTTGATCGGACATTAAAGACGAAAATCGCGCCCCCAGCTGCCTGCCGCGTCTGCTGGATGTTCTCGAAGAAAGTTCCGGGACCAAAGAGCGCAAACAGCGTCAATATCCAGACGCCGAAGCATGCGACCGAAACGACGAGTGGAACCAGACGCAGCGCCCAACTGCCAGCCCGGTAGTAGCGCCAGTCGACTAGCGCGGTCAACAGGAGCGCCAGGGGCACAATCAGCACGAACTGATTCTTCGTGACCAGCGCCATCCCGAACCCCAATCCTGCCAGCACGCTCCAGATCAGATGCGTCCGACGCGCCGAAGGCTCTGCCGCCGTCTTCAACGCAGTCAGCCACGCCAGCATTCCCAGAAAAACGAATGCGACTCCCGGCGCTTCGCCGAGCACCTGCCGTCCATACTCGATCAAGCCCTCGTAGTTGACCGTGCGCGACGCCAGCAACAACGCCAGGGCGATGAGTGCGGGCCATCCGCCATAGAGACGCCGCGCAAGCGCATACCCGGCAACAATTGCGAGTGCAAAATAGATCACAATCACCAGTCTCGCCTGCGTCAGACCGACGCCGAACGCCTGATAGACTGCCGCGACCGGCAGCATAATCGTCGGACCGATGCCGATCGTGGGACCGTGGTAGCGGAACTCGACGCCGCCATCAGGAGTGGCGCTGATGTCGGCATACTTGCCGTATCGGACCAGGGTTTCGGGGACGTGCAGATGCGATCCCTCATCGAACCAGGTGCGCGGCGCATAGGGCAGGTTAATCGTCGCCAGCAATGCTGCCGCTGCGAACAGCACGATCACAACGATCCGGTATATCGATCCGGTCGCTATTGTCGTCTGAAAATGTGGCATACGATGCGCCTCTGGACGGATCATTGCGTTTGTGCTCCTCATTTGCTGTCAGATATGCACCATCCTGCCTCCTGGTCGTTCCTGGGACAGAACTTCTTGCAACCGCCGGGTTTGTCCCTATGATTGCACGCACCTGCAACGCGCAGCGTTCAACACGCGCCTTCAACCCGCAACCCCTTGGGCTCTCATAAACGGCTGATCGGCGTGTTCCGTCATGCCAGAGCCACGGATCACGAAAAAGAGCACGGTGATGCTCACTGCCAGAAATAGCGCCAGCGGCAACAGGCTCGCCCAACCGCTGAGATTCAGCGCCATGCCCAGGTTGCGCGCCACATTGCCAGCAGCAAGTTCCGGCAGCGAATAATCCAGTAACGGATTCGGTTGATACTGTGGAAAACTCTGCCCGCCGATCGTTTGCGCCCACACATTCAGCAACGACCAGCTGCCTGTGATGACCAGCGCCACCCGCGCCCGCCAGCGCGTGCCCCACATCGCAAGGAATGCACCCATACCGAATGCCAGGAACGGCAGCATTGGCACGAGGTAGCGCGGTCCGACACCGAAACCGCCGCTCCACATCACCGATGACCCGTTGAACAGCAGGAAACTCACAACCGCCCAGATACAGACTGCCAGTTCACGGCGGTAGACTCCGGCACGCCACCAGGCAACGAATCCTGCCAGCCCGGTCAGCAACACTGGCGCCAGCACGAACAGACCGCGATGGATGCCAAAGGTGATTCCCCATAGCGCTTCGCGGTTCGGTCCTGTCAGGCTCATAAAACCGGATTGATGCTCAGCCTGCCATAACTCCGAGTATTTGTAGCCAACGGGTAGCACAGTGCCAAAGATCGCATAGTTATACGCCATCATGAGCGCAAGCGGCGGAATGCCTGCTAGCGCCGCGCCCACAATCCAGCGTCTATCGGAGAGAACGATGAGCGCATATAATCCAATGCCAGCAACGATCAGCGCTGCCGGATATTCGGTGATCAGCGTCCATCCTAGCAGAAAGCCCACCACCAGCATCCAGCGCGGTGAGAGGCGCTGTCGCCCGATAAGGAAGACCAGCCAGAATGCGATAAACAGCATCGCAGCCACCTGCTGATGCCCCACGAACGCATTTGAGTAGGGGAAAGCAGGTGTTGCCAGCCCATAGATCAGCGCCACCATCACGCGCCAGCCGGTTGCCAGACCGAACAGTTCGAGAAAACGATACAACACGACACCGAGCAGCGCGGAGGGAACAGCAACCGTCGCAAACGACACAATCATCAACACCAGCGCGAAATAGACCTTCTCCATCGCCAGCCCGCTGCCATCGGGATGCAGCGTTTCCCCGAACGCTGCCGATGAACCAAGACGTTCGATGAAACGCTGAACTGGCGTCGTCTGCAACACCGGGCGAACGACAGCGTACACCGGCACTGCGAGAAACGACGTGCCGGGCGCTTTGTCGCTGTAGTAATGCCCGTTATACTTCGCATAGTCGCCAGTGTTGGCAACAAACCGGTCGATCTGAAATGACCGGTCATCGACAATCGCCAGCGTCAGGTTCAGCCGCGAATTCTGGTTCCAGTCGGCCCAGCGCGGCGGGAAGTAGGCGTAGCATGCCAGCAGAACGAGGAAAAGCAGGATTTCGACACGGAAGCGGCGAACGATTCTTATCATTGGTCACCCATTCGGCAGATGTGTTGCTGTCACCCGATAGACTGTCGTATCGCCTGACGAAAAAGCCAGCGTCAGATAGCGCCCGACCGCCGCAGCCAGCGCCTCATCAGCATTGTCCCGCTTACGAACGACGAGATAGGTCACCCGGTACTCTGCCAGGATCTCCCGCCGCCGCGTATCGGAGACGGCGGGATCGAACACGTCGCGTACCATCTCCCGTTTTCTGTGGAAATCGAGTGTTCCCGCCCAGTGCGCCAGGAATGCGCGCGCATCGGTGCGCACCGGCACATGCTGCCCATACTCAAGATCTGCAAGCACCACATCATCGGCGGTGACGTGCGCTTCCAGCCATGCGAGCGACTCCACTTCCCCACGGGTCAGGTAGTATGGGGCTTCGAGGCGATGAAAATCGACAAACCGCCACGCAACGAGATACACATTCGTCGCCACAGCCAGCACCGCGAGGAGCGCAAGCGTCGGTCGCAGCAGCGCCGGACGGCGGCGTTGCAGCCAGGGTGTAACACGGGTGAAGACTGCTGCAGCCGCCAGTATCGCTATCGGCATCTGCCATCCCAGGAGCAGGTGGATCTGGAACTTGACCGGCAGGTACGCCAGGACAGCATGGAGCAGAAACCAGACAACGACAAGGAGTTCGGCATCGTCTCGGCTCTGCAATGCGCGGAGGCGAACACTGATCAGCGCAAGCAGAAACGGAACGCCTAGCAGGATGGGTAACTGCCACGGCGGCGGTGTCCAGGCGCCAGCATTGTCGAACTGGCTCAGTTTTTTACCCCACGTTGGATCGAGCAGTACCAGCGCCGACAGGTATGCTGCAGCTGGCGCCGAGAGCACAAAGATGATCAATCCACATCGGAACAAAAACGTCGGAAAACGCCGGTCACGCACCCAGACGAGCGCACCAAACGATCCCATCACGGCGTAGACTGTGATCAGGTCATAGGCGTGCTGTAACCCCAGGATCGCCCCCAGAACGCCGCATACGACGGCATAGCGATACTGTCCAGTACGAACTGCCTGAAGCAGTAATGCCATCATCGCCACAATCAGCGCCAGCGCCATACCGAAATGGGGGAACGCCGTCAAAATCCAGAATGTATTGGCTTCAGCGGTATAGATGTTGAATGGAAAAGGCGCTTCTGGCAGTCCGTAGATATACTTGACGATCACCCAAATGAACCCCAAACCGCTGCCAAATACAAAGAGGAGATACGCCAGGCGACGCTGTTGCACATCGGCAACTGCCAGGTTCAGGAAAGCATACCCGGCTGTCAGCACAGCTATCGCTGCCGCAATCCGCAGCCCCGACCAGAGCGCAGCATACTCCAGACCGGTCAACGCCCCGATCCGCCCAACCGTCCACCAGAGCAGGTTGAAGAATGCCGGTGCATTCGGTTCTGGTGTCAGTCGGTTTGGCGCCAGCGGTGCACGCGCCAGATCGCGCATCCAGGCGAAGTATTGTGCGTGATCTGGCATGTTGTACACAATGCCAGCAAACTGACGCTCTGGAGTTGCAAACAAATGCCCTGCAAGGATCGGCAGTGAGCTAAGTATCAGCGCCAGTGCACAGATCAGTGCGATAAACGTGCGCTCGTGTAGATGCGTCGCTGATGTTGCGACGTCTGTCGCAGCTGCTGATGTGGTGACCGTCATAGGATCGTGTTCTCCATGCGTGCTGCTCGTGGCGTTTATGTGATATTCAAGCGGATATACCGTAGCACGCCAGGATGACGGCGCCCTATATCAAGGTGGATGCCGGGTGATAATTCTGTAACTTTCTGCCGCCGTTGGAACCGTGATACGCCTGTCATGTTGTGCGCAGGATCGATCTGCTAGTATTTCTGCGAAGGACCTGTTACCTGTCTCGACTTTCGTGCGAGGTTTCCCTTGCGCAAGTCGTATTCCCAGATGAGGATCTCGTATGAAACTATGGTTTCTGGTAAGCTTTCTTCTCGTGACTTTGCTCCAACCAGCTCAACCGGCACTATCTGCAACACAGCCGCTTCGGGTGGTGCACGCACCATATTTTGCCAATCGGATTGATTGGGGAACTGCCGCCATCTTCTGGTTTGGTCGCGCCGATGTCGCCAACGGTGTTGCACCCATTCCCGGCCGCAACTACGCCGACGTGCGCGTCGCCTACACTTCGTCTGAGCTGCAAGTGTTCGTCAGCGTTATCGACTATTACCTATGGCACGAATACAACCCGAACACAAGCAGCAACCCGACCAGCTACGATTACGACGGTGTAGCCCTCTACCTGGATATCAATGGCGACCGGACAACCGCACCCGGAACTGATGACTATGTCTTTCTGGCAAAGTGGGGCGCAAGTGGGGAAGAATACAGCCAGCCCTACCAGCGTCAGGCGCGTGGCAACGGTAGCGCCTGGAATACCGCGTGGAATGGATCCTGGCGACATCTTCCAGGTGCGCAATGGTCGTGCAATCCCGGACCAAACAGCAACGACTGTGGCCTGGATTTTGGCTGGGCTGTCACGTTCCGCATTCCCTGGCAAACCATCGGGTTGAGCGCACCACCACACGGGCGAACGATGGGGATGGGTATGCAACTCTTCGATCGTGACGCACCGGGCAGCAGCGGTGTGGCGCCAGTCCAGACATGGCCCGAAACGCTCACCACGACCCGGCCCGACACCTAGGGTGGGTTGGTACTGGGTCCGGCGACGATGAACATTCCGCTGTCACGCATTGAAGGCACAACAATCATCCGCCGCGGTTTGCCCGGCAGCAATGTCATTGATGCCAGCGTTGGCGCTGATGGCAACTGCAACGGCGGTCACGAAGGCGATCCGGATTCGCCGATTAAGCCCGGCTCGAATCCACCCATCACCCGTGGTGAAGATACCAGTCTCTGGGTCGCCAGCCAGACTGGAATCGCTGATTTCCCCTGCTTTGCGCGCGCTTACCTGCGCTTCGGTCTTGACCAGATTCCGCGAGGGAAGACGATCATCAACGCGCGGCTTATTATCACCCACTGGGGTCAATCAGGTGACAGCAGCTCCCCCAATCCTGATGATCGCCCTCAACCTTCGTTCATTCAGCTCTTCACTGTCGATCCCAACTGGACGGAGACAGGCGTGACGTGGAACAACGGACCACTCGCGCGACGGAATTACGGCGGCGTGACTGTCACCCCGCGCAATCCACGTGAACCGCTCTTCCCAGGCGTTCCCTACTCGTGGGATGCAACGATCGCTGTTGCTGAGGCATACGCTGCTGGAACGCCGCTCAACATTGCACTCTACACGGCAGCCGAGCCAATGCATACCAGCAAGTACTTACATTCTTCGGAAGCAGGGGATTTCGTTAATGAAGCGCGTCCCACGCTCATTGTCACCTGGGGCACGCCGGTAGAGGTGCGGTCGAGAGTGTTCCTGCCGCTGCTGTCGCGATAGCATAGTCTCAGATGCGGCGATCAATAGACGTTTTTACACATTCCGCTGTCCGCACGCTCGCCTGGCGTCTGAAGGCGCGGCGCCTGGACGCGAAGCCCGCCTGCGCAGACTGAGTGCACCACTTTCTCAAATATGATCAGTCACCGGATGGATAGCGCGATGCGACACCATAGCAGTTCTCACAAAGGTTGAACCTATTGGACAAGGTTGAACACTCCTCGGACGACTGCAATCATCATCGCGCTCCCCACGCGGCGACCGAAATGAATTTCGGTCTACACTCTGCCGGAAGCGGGCGCCTCGCGCGACATGGCAGATCCAGACAGGGGTCAACGTATCTGAGAACTGCTATAGTATGCAACCTGTCAGGGGAGGGGTGAAGGCGTCGTCTCCACCCCTCCCCCGAGCGCCCAATTATGGTCCCACAGCGATAATCGCGCCGTCTACCGTTTTCCAGTAAATCGTGTTATTACTGATGGCGGCGCTGCACACCGGGCTGGCGGAGGGGAGGTCGCGGTTGTTTGGATCACCTGTAGAGGAGTGCCACCACAAGTCGTACTGCGGCTGGTTTGTATAGTAGACATAAAAACCAGGGTCCTGGTTGGGTTCATTGTTGGGAAGTAGCATCGCTTCCGGGCAGAAGTGATTGCTCCGCTGCGGACAGGAACCTATACGGATCCCGGTAACGACCGGATACACTTCCTCAGTGCGGATAGGATTGGTATAACTGCTGCCATACCCGGATGAACGATCAGTAATACGAAGAACGCCCAGCGTCATCCAGTGCGCATGCAGAATTGTATTTCCTGCCATGGACAACGGACTTTGCTCATCGGTATGGATGCGCATCGTTCCCTCATTCCGCCAGTCCTGCACGAATCGGATATGACCGGTCGCAAGGTTCATCTCTCCCAGAGTTGTGTCATCCCGCGCATCACAGTTCTGCGGTCCCAAAGCTTCGCACGCCTGGCGTGTGCGCCAGAGAACATATGCGATTTCTGTCCCATCACCCATCCGCTTGATAACCGCCTGTGGTCCAATAGTCCAGATACCGTCGCCAATCCCGCCAACCGCTACAGGAGCGACATACTTCCTGGTGCCGGTGTCCAGACTCAAGACGTAGAACGACTCAAAGTCGGGATTCTGCGTCAGGAAGGTGCGAATTTCTTCCACCATGCGCGGTGCGGTATTGCCCGAGCCTCCTGCCCCGATGTATTGTCGCTCCTGCGACCGATACGTTCGGACGATCACAACGTCGTTTGCATCCGATACCACGGGGTAGGTATCCAGGAAAGCCAGATTGGACCCAAACTCCTCGCGATCAAAGCCCAGCACACCATTCTGCAGCCAGCGGCGCGCCCCGGTGCTGGCTTGCAGCGCATGGACGGCAGGACGGGGCGATCCTTCGACCAGGATAATCACAAGCCCTCCATACCTGGTCGAGTACGCAGGTGAGCCGTAGAGCGCACCGCCAGCGGCATACGACCATCGTTGTTGCAATGAGACCTTATCCAGCGCGTAGAAGGTTCCGTTTGTCGAGCCAATGTAGACGGTATCATCCACCAGCAATGGCGCCATATGAACCTGGCCGCCCGTGTTGAAATTCCCCAGAATCGCTCCGTTAGCGGCGTTCAAGCGATACAGATGCCCATTCGTGGAACCCACATAGATACTCCGGGTTGCCGGGTCGTATGCTGCGGTATTAAGGATTTGCCCGCCGACAGAAGTTGACCACACAAGATCGCCGGTCGCAGCGGAGATCGCGCGAACGATGCCATCAAAGTGACCAACATAGACCTTGCCATCGCCTGTGACAGGCTGCACCGCGCGCAGCAGCTGCAGATGTCCAGGCATCGGCTCTCCGTCTCTTCCTTTCGGAGGTCCGTTCCAGATCCATCGAACCCGCCACGGTTTGGGCAAATCTGCTGGCACATAGGCAGTGCGTTGCGGATTGCCCGCTAGTTGGGTCCACTCAAGCGCCGCCGTGCTACCGCCCAGAACCAGTGGCAGATAGACAACCTGCGTACGTGCAGGAACCGACAAAGGAGTGGAGTAATCGACGCGACTTAGCGTATATGCCGTGGATTGACCGGTTATTGAGCACGATGAAATAACGATAATTGTCACCATCACCAAACTGAAAAACGTAAGTGTTTTTAGTTTTATGCTGTTTTCAAGATCCATAGTGCACCTCATTCTTTATATCATAATCGACACCAAAAACACCGCATCGACCTCATGATCGTTTCCATATCACCCGAGATAGCTTTTTTTGCTCATATGCAAACCAGATAGCCAAACGTAATCTTCAAGAGAACCTGACCGCATAATTATCATAGTACATCAATGAACCGGATGCAGTTAAAAGGGTGTGAATTCCAGAAAACGACAATCAATCATACTCGCTGGCGTATACCGCCTGATACCAGATCTTGATCAATAGGATGCATTCCTGCCGGGGTGCCGCGCAGTCGTTCCGGGATGTTCCTGACGCGCTGGATGTGGTGTGTGTCCTCGCACCGCCTGGGAGTGCGGGCGTCTCGCCCGCAGACAGCAGTGTGAC
>JAGHYV010000120.1 GCA_017743475.1 Roseiflexus sp.
TTGGACCTTCGGTAGCGGTCGGGGTAGGCGTCACCGGCGTGGGCGAGGGCGGAACAGGCGTCGGCGTCACCGTTGGACCTTCGGTAGCGGTCGGGGTAGGCGTCACCGGCGTGGGCGAGGGCGGAACGGACGTTGGCGTTGGAGTCGGTCCGACATCCGTTGCCTGTGACAGATCAACCGTTGCATATTCCAGCACTTCGCGTATATCGAAGGTCTGCACGGTCATCAGCGCCGCACTCGATGGCGGGTTTGCCAGGGTGAAGGTGATCGTTTTCGGACCGGCAGGAGCGCCATCGGGGAGGCGAATCACGAGCGCGCCACGCGCCGTCCCCCGCGCCACAGCATCAGTCAACGCCGTTGCTTCAGCTGCGAAGGTCGCATTTGCGCCAAAACCATTGATCGCGCCTGCTGTCACTTCGGTGAATGGAATGCTGGCTGGCAATGTCAGCAATACACTGCCGCCTGGAGGAATTGCCTGCGTTGTCAGCGAGAGGGTGTATTCGCCGAGATTGCGGGTCAATCCAGGCGCAGGCAGCAGTGTTCCGGGTGTCATGGTCGCATGCCCGATGCGTATGGCATTGGGGCGACTGCTGATGGTATACCACATGCGGAAGGAAGCGCCTTCCTTGATGACGAATGGCGTCCACACATTATCGGGTGAAAGGATGCCGGGGTCGTCAGCGCCGCGGTACACTGCCTGGTTTGGCTCAGGCCGCACCCACGTCACCCCATCGGTCGAGACGACATGCCCGATGCTCTGGTTACTTGCCTGACTGTTGTACCACATGCGGAACAATGCGCCATCCTTCACCACCACCGGTGCGCCGACGCTGCCAGCATCCCATGTGCCGCCAGCGCCTGTGCCGAGCACCGCGTTGCCGCCAGCAGCGCGCGTCCAGTTCACACCATCCGGCGAGAGTGCATACCCGATGCGAAAGACATTCGCCGCATCGGTTCCCTGATACCACATGCGGTAACAGGTGCCGGTGGTGCGTCCATTTTCGCAGGGGAGTTGCGCAGAGGCTTCATCGCGGATTACGCTGGGAGCTGCAACGATTGACTGGTCGAATGTAGCGGCGCCGGTTGGACGTAGTACCGCACCCTGGGACAATGGTCCCGTCACGCGCGTCCAGTTCAGCCCGTCGGTCGAGGTGGCGAAGCCAATCGCAAAGACAGCACCGTTGAAGCCGTTGTACCACATCTCGAAGGTTGCGCCGTTGCGGATGACATAGGGGAACGATACCCCGGCGCTATCGAAGTTCCCCGCCGGTCCCAGACCGAGGACTGCGCCGCCGCCAGCGGTTCCCGGCACGCGCGTCCAGGTTGTGCCATCTGGCGAAACAGCGTACCCGATGCGCCGGACGCCGCCGATGTCGAATCCGGTATACCACATGCGATAACACGTTGCCCCTTCGGCGATGCCGGGGCAGGGCGCCGCAGCCGTGGCGATGTCGCGCAGAATGACCGGACCTTCGACATTGTTGCTATCAAATGTTGTGCCACCTCCGCCACAGCTATCGCCAGGGCGACCAAACACCGCCCCTTCCAGCGCAGGTCCGCACGTTCCCGGCGAATGCACCCATGGCTGACGGTTGGGAATTGTCGCCTCGCTAATTGATGGCGCTGCCAGGAGAGTCAGTAGAACTGTCGCAACCAGCGCTCCAACAACCCATAGACGAGTACGCATACTCCACTCCCCTTGTAGATGACGCGAAATCAGTCATGCAACTGGACGCAACAACACGATTGCAACACGGCGAAACAATGATCATGCTCAGTGACAGAAGGAAAGAGGCACACAGCGCCGTCGCAAAAAGCATAGGTCATATGGATGACAAAGTGATGAGAATATGCTTGTATGCAATTACACAAATTACCAGTCAGTCAAAATCTACGGCAGCGTGGATCATTGGGGTTTGTCGCTAGCAGGAGTTAACTCTGCTACAATAGAACGGATTTCCTGACACTCCCCCCCATCAGCAGAGAGGCAACAATTATGCGCATCGACAACCTCGACACCCCGGCAGTTGTGATCGATCTTGATCGTCTGGAGACGAACATTGCCCGTTTTCAGGCATATCTCGACCGGCATGGCATCGCCAATCGCCCCCATATCAAGACGCACAAGATTCCGCAGATTGCACAGATGCAGATAGCGGCTGGCGCGGTTGGGATCACGTGCCAGAAACTCGGCGAGGCGGAAGTGATGGCAGATGCCGGTATCGACGACATCTTCATCCCGTACAACATCATCGGTGCCGCCAAACTAGAGCGCCTGACCGCCCTTGCTCGTCGGGTGCGGTTAAGCGTTGCAGCCGACTCGGCTGCTGTCGTTGCTGGGTTGGGGAATGCCATGGCTGGAACCGGTCTCGAACTGACAGTGCTGGTTGAATGTGACACTGGCATGGGGCGTTGCGGGGTGCAGACTCCCGCCGAGGCTGTTGAACTAGCGCTGCTTATTACGCGCACGTCCGGTCTGCGGTTTGGCGGCTTGATGACCTACCCATCAAGCCCGGAAATCGGTCCGTTTATGCACGAAGCCGTGCGTCTCCTGCGTAATCGGGGAATCGCCGTCGAACGGGTCAGCGGCGGGGGAACTGCAGGGATGTGGCGCGCCCACGAGCACCCGGAGATTACCGAATACCGCGCCGGTATGTACATCTATGGCGACCGATATACCCTGCGTGCGGGCGCGATGCAATTGGAGGAGTGTGCATTGACCATCATTACCACCGTCGTCAGTCGCCCGACGCCGGATCGCGGGGTTATCGACGGCGGGAGTAAAACATTTTCCTCCGATCTGCTGGGACTGGAGGGGTACGGTTTGATCCTGGAGTACCCGGAGGCGCGCATCGTCAGCCTTTCGGAAGAACATGGCGTCGTCGATTTCAGCCGTTGCTCGCAACGCCCCGTGGTAGGCGAGCGGGTGAGCGTGATCCCAAATCACTGTTGCATGGTGAGCAATCTGTTCGATGAGATAGTTGGTATCCGGCGCGGAAATGTCGAAGTTGTCTGGCGTGTTGCAGCGCGGGGAATGGTGCGGTAGGACGGGGACGCGGGTCGCTGCGTGGCGCGCTCGCCATAGTGCACGACTCGAAGCGCTATGGGATGCCGATGATATCTGAGTCGAAGCGCCGCTCAATGCGCGCTACGCCCGTCCTGCACGCAAAAGCGAGGAAGCGTCGTCTTCCGAATAATGCAGCGCCTGCTATTACCGGGCATTCCCTCATTGGACGACCCGCTCAATACGCCCGCTGACTGGCACAGGCTCGACCAGTGCGCGGAATACCGGGCAGAGGCGTTCCACTTCTGCCCGAACCTGACGCAATTCGTCGTCGGAGACATCTCCCGAAATCCGGGCAACATACGCCAGACCGGATGGGACAATCGGTGCATCGGGGGTGACTTCCAGAACGCTGCGAAAGTCGATCTGTCCAGTGACTTCAACTTCGAGCGTCTCAAACTGCGTTCCACGATTGGCAGCGACGATCAGATACGTGTGCGCCAGGCAACTCGCCAGCGACGCCAGCAACAATTCCGGTGCGGTTGGTCCCAGATTGTACCCCGCCAGTGCGGGCGCCGAGTCGGTCACGATGGTAAACTCGCGGATACTCACCGGACGTACCCCTGAGCTGCCAGCGACGCGCGCCACTGCGCGCAGCGGCGCGGGCGCAGCGTCGGGTGCTGCCAGTTTCTCGCGTAGCGCCGCGATCCGTTGCGCCTTGAAGTTCAAATACTCGGGAAGGGTTGTCATCGTGATCCTCCGTTTGATCCAGGATACCGGTTCTTGTCAGGCTGAGAGAGGGGGCCAGGCGCATTAGAATGCTATGGTTGCGCCCCTACGTCGCCCTGCACGCCGCATCCCCTCTCGCCTCTCGCCTCACCCCTCTCGCCTCATTGCACTACTGCTCGGGCCGGACGATCAACCGCGCCAGGTGCGGCAGAATGGCGGGCGCAGGCTCGCGCAGCGCTTCAAATGCCAGCACACCGCCGAGCAGCAGCATGCCGTAGAACTTGTACGATACGCCTGCAATCGTCAGGATGCCGTGGATCGTGCCATCGTAAAAACTCCACTGGTTGCCATAGGCAATGAGCGCGAAACTGATCGCCAGCAGCGTGGCATACGGCAGTGACACGCTGCGTTCACGCAGATGGAGAATCAATGCACCGAATGGCACAACCAGGAGTGTCTCATAGTGCATCCAGGCAGCCGGTGATGCCAGCACCATCAGGAGCAGGAACATACTGTACTGGAGCGCATATCCAGTGCTGTCGCGCGATGTCGGACGCAGCGCCAGCATACAGACCGCGAGCGATACAACGGCTGAGAGGAATGTTCCCAGCAATCGCACCATTTCATTCTGATAAATGGTTGCGTTGCGCGGCGAGTCGGTCAGGCGCGCAAGAAACCCGGAAATGGTCTGGTTTTCGACCCACGAGGTTGTGCCGCCGATGTTCGGCAGCACCTGTGTCAGGTAGATCAGGTGCTCATTCCAGCCAATGACGGCAATGGCAATGCCATTGCACACCGCCATTCCCGCCGCAAAGCCAATGAGCGCGCGCCAATGTCCCTTCACCACAAAGAACGCCAGCAGTAGGATTGGATAAATCTTGAACAGTGTTCCCAGCGCCACCAGCGCGCCGGCTGCGGTATCGCGCCCGTTGCGCAATGCCCACAACGCCAACGTGAGCAGGAACAGCAACACCAGATCGATCTGCCCATACGCCAGCGTATCTGCCAGCGGACGAAAATTGAACACGATCGGCAGACTGGCGGCGCTCAACGACACAAAGGGAATGCGCCACATCCGCAGCCAGATCAGCGCAGTGGCAACGATCAGGAGCGTATTCATGATCCGGTGCCCCAGGAGCACCGTCAACCCGTCCATCGTTACAAAAGGAACGAACAGCATGCCGTAGAAGGGCGGCACCTTGAAGACATGACCAAAGTGGTTGGTCAGCACGGCTTCGATGTCGTACATTGAGCCGCCCCGGGTCCACTCACGTGCGCCGCGGAACAGGATCCAGAAGTCGGGCGCCTGGCGGGTGTAGGCATACCAGACGTTGTAGATCAGGTGCGCGGTTGCAGCGAGCACGAAGAGAATCAGTACAAGCTGCGCCAGGCGTGTACGACGCTTATCGACGGGCAGCGCGCGCCCGCGTGCACCATACCATCCGCTTCCAACCAACACCAGCGCTCCTGTCAGCATAGCGCCGATCCAGAGAGTTTGCGATGCCAGTCCCACACGCGGCACTTCATCCCAGCGCATTGCCAGCTGGAAGAGCGGCATCATCCACCACGCGATGGCCATAGCGACCGGCAGCCAGGCGCCGGGGATTGCTGGAACGGGATGTTCGCATTCAGGTTCAAGCGGGATCAGAACGCGCAGCAGTATGACGCCAATACACCCAATGAGCAGAATTGCCGCAAACCGCTGAATGAACGGCAGCGTTTCCAGGGGGCGAAGCGCGATACCCGCTGCTATCAGCAGCGCAAGCATCAGACTGGCGATCAGGGCGCTGCGCGGCGTCAGACCGACGATTCGCAGCAAGGCGAATCCGAGCGCGCCAATCGTGAGAGCACAGATTGCCGTCCAGAGCGATGGAAGGTTTATCAGCGCTTTCACTGGCGTCAGCGCGACAGAATCGACGACCACTCCCAATGCGCGCGCATCAGTTAGGGGTGTGATCGTGTCGCTGATTATCCCGATCCGTAGTGCCCAGTCAAGACGTTCATCCGGTGGAATGATCAGATAGTAGCGGCGAGGACGATAGTCGGGTACGATGAACGATGTCAGTTTACCGCTGCTAGTCGTTACTGTTATGTGGGGAGATGGCGTATCAGTTGGACGACCATTTGGCAGTCGAAGCTTCAGAATCGATGGGTTCAGCGCTGGCGGTCGCGGCAGGGCAATCGTCGAGTCGCCATCGCTCCAGCGGAAGCGTATCGCTGCGCCGATGTCAGTTTCCGGATCGTGGAAGCCATGCGCAAAACGTGCGTCGTGCCCACCGATATCGACAACCAGGGGCCAGACGGATGCGTGAGCGATACTTATCGCCAAAAGGGCGCAGAGCGCTGCAACCAGAACATATGCGACATCGCGATAGAGATAATTATGATTCGTCTGAAGCATTGTACCCGATTACCTTCCCCCTGCCCTGTGCGAGAAGGGAAGTGCTATGCGGACAGGATGTCCGCCCTCCCCAAGGCGATCACAGGCGCCGGGAAATCTGCGGAGTAATGGCATATCGGCGAAGACCGCGTGCGTGACGTAGAGACGCTACACTGCAACGTCTCTACTGTGGGCAGGGCAAGCGTGAATCTTTCAACCTTCAACCTTCCCAACCGCACGCCGCGCGTCTCACCTCCATTGCAACCGCGCGCACCTCATCATCAGTCAACTCAGGGAACATCGGCAGCGAAAGGATCTCTTGTGCCAGGCGTTCCGTTGTAGGGAGTCCACCAGGTGGCGCAAATGGGGCATAGACCGGTTGCAGGTGGGTTGGCAGTGGATAATGAATATCCGTCCCGATGCCCTGTTCGCGCAAGCGCATCTGCACCACATCTCGCTCTGCAGTGCGAATGACATACAGGTGAAACACGTGATTGCCTTCTGGCGGCGCTTCGGGCAGGATCAGACCGGTATCTGCCAGAAGCGTGTGGTACTGTGCGGCAATCGCGCGGCGGCGTGCGTTCCAGGCAGGCAGATGCCGCAGTTTGACTGTCAGAATCGCCGCTTGAAGTTCATCGAGACGTGAGTTGAGTCCACCTGCGTCGCGGGTGTAGTATTTGCGTTCCCAGCCATACTGCCGCAGCCGCCGGACCTTCTCTGCCAGTGTCTTGTCATTTGTGATAATCGCGCCGCCATCGCCAAGAGCGCCGAGGTTCTTGGTAGGATAGAAACTGAAGCATCCCAGTGCGCCAATGCTGCCAGCAGGCTTTCCACGCCAGGTCGCCCCGTGCGCCTGCGCACAATCCTCGATCACCGGAATGCCGTAGCGGTCGGCAATCGCCATAATGGCGTCCATATCTGCCATACGACCGTAGAGATGCACCGGCATCACCGCCCTGGTGCGCGGTGTAATCGCCGATGCAAGCGCCGCCGGATCCATTGTATGGCTGCGCTCATCTACGTCCACAAAAACGGGACGCGCCCCAACTGCTACAATCGTAATCGCCTGATACACGCTGGCATTCGCAACAGTGATCACCTCGTCGCCAGGACCAACGCCAAGAGCGGTGAGCGCCAGTTGCAGCGCCTCGGTGCCGTTGGCGACGCCAATGCAGTAGCGAGTGGCACAGAAAGCGGCAAAAGCCTCCTCAAACGCGCGCACTTCTGGTCCCAAAATATACCACCCGCTGTTGATCACGCGGGTGATTGCCGCATCGAGTTCAGCGCGGATGGTATCATGCTGACGTTTCAGGTCGCCAAATGGAACGTGCAGGTGCATTGTTCACCTCATTCCTCGTCATCGGGCACGCTCATGACCAGTAGTATTCGCGCTCGTGCCGGTAAAACTCAAGGGTGCGGCGCAATCCCTCGCGCAACGGCACTTTCGGTCGCCATCCCAGCCGCCCCTGGATCAGACGATAGTCGGCATAGTAATCGCCAATATCAATTGCTTTCCGATCTGGCGGGAACGGCACAATCTCAAAACTGCCGCCGCCATTGATGTCGATCAGTAATGCTGCCAGATCACGCAGATTGATGGTCTCATCGCTGCCCAGGTTGAAGATGCTGCCATCTGCTGCTGGCGAAGCGCCCGCTAACAGCAACGCCTCAACCACGTCATCCACGTAGTTGAAATCGCGGATCTGCGAACCGTCACCGAAGACCTGAATAGGTTCCTCGTCAATCAAGCGTTTGATCCAGATGCCAAGAAAGGTCTGACGAGCATCTTTCACGCGCATGCGCGGACCGTAGGTGTTGGTCAGTCGCAGTGCGCAGGCGCGAATACCGTAGACATTGTTGTAGAGAATATGGTACCACTCACCCGCCATTTTGTTGACGCCATTGACATCAACCGGATGGAGCGGGTGACGCTCATCGACTGGCAAATAGTCCGGTTTGCCGTAGATCTGGCGTGTTGAGGCATATACCAGTTTCAGGTGGGGATTGTTCTTGCGGCAGGCTTCCAGGATCGACAGTTGCGCCCGGCAGTTGATCTCCAGATCGGTGTAGGGATCGGTCATCGAGTCGAGGTGCGAGGTCTGACCGGCGAGGTTGAAGAGGTAATCCTGTCCCTGAACCAGATAGTTCATCGAATATTCATCGCGCACATCGGCGATATTGACGCGCACACGATGCTCGATGCCAGCAATGTTGCGCTGGTTGCCGCCATAGATCGGGATCAGCGAATCGACAAGCGTTACCTGAGCGTCAAGTTCAACCAGGCGATGCGCCAGGTTTGAGCCGATGAATCCCATGCCACCGGTAATCAGCACCCGTGCTCCGCGATACGCGCTGGCGTACTCCTGTATGCCTGGCATGCGCAACACCCTCCCCGCATGCATGTCTGCATTACATCCTGCTGTTTAGCGTTCGACCGGCAGTTCCTGCTGCTTGCGCCGTATCTTAATTCGCCGCATATGGTCGCGTCTGACCACCAGTTTCCACCAGAGACCGATCAGTTGAATACCGGTGCGCCAGAGGCGGGGAAAATTGAAGAACTGGCTCTTTCCATAGGTGCGATGGTAGTGATGAACCGGCACTTCGGCAAAGCGGTAGCCAGCGTCCTGCAATTTCTTCACCAGTTCCAGGCAGATTGTGCCACTGTCGGATTCCAGATCGATCGTGTCGAAAACGTGCCGCCGGATCAGGCGAAAATCACAATCGACATCGCGCAATTTGAAGCCGAAGAGAAGCTTAACCGTGTGGTGGTAGATCCGCCCGATGATCTTGCGGTGCAGCGGATCGCTCCGGTCAATTTTCCAGCCGTTGACAATATCGACATGCTCTTCCATCGCAGGGAGCAGCAGTTTGAGTTCGCGCGGATCGTACTGCGCATCGCCGTCGGTGTAGAAGATCAGGTCTTTGGTGCAGGCAGCGAATCCGACGCGCAACGCCCCACCGTAGCCAAGCGGCTCACGGTAGGAATAGTAGCGAAAGCGATCAAACCGCCGCGCCAACTCTTCCAGCACCTCGACAGTGTAATCGGTGCTGCCGTTTTCTACCACAATCACTTCATAATCGTCGGTCAGTTCTTCGAGCGTGCGAATCGTGGTGACAACCAGACTCCCGATGGTGCCGCCGTCGTTGTACGCTGGAAAGAATGCCGAGATGCTTGGTCGTCGCTGATCCTGTCTCATCGCTTTCCTTATGGTTCGTGTATGCAAGTGAAAGCCGGGAAATTATAGCATATCGATACGTGGGGGTTGGTCACTGGAACTCATAGGTGCACGACGTGTTATGGGTAGCGAACAGTGGGGGAGCATACTCGTTTGTTCGCAATGACGGTGTGGCATTGCAAGCCGATCAGCGGCACCACATTGCAGCAATGTAAAATGGCAATGCGCGCGCGTTTGTCAACGGCGTTGGGGAACATCAGGGACAGCTAGCACGGCGCGTCACATGCCAGTCCTGCGCCTGGGCAGATTGATCGGCCACGGCTTCTTTGCCAGTCAGAATCAATAATGACGTCCGAATCTCGCAGATCGCGTAGTGCACTGGAGGCTTCCCATTGCCATCGATGCCACTGCCAGCGGATGCTAAGACCATTGCGCTCTACCTCTTTGATGAAAGGAGTGGAGAGATAGCATGTGATGCGTCAGTGAACGGATATCATCTGATGCCCGGACGAAGCGCTAGCGTGGACAGTGCCGATCTGCAGCGCGTTGTATCGAGTGCGCCTGGCAGATACGAGTGGCATTTATGGTTGCCGCGGAGTGAAGGCATCCTGCGCTCGCTGGGAGATTGAAGACACAATGCCTGCGTTCCCCCCCCCCGTCAGTTGACCATCAAAGCCTGGGCGAAGTGTGGTACGATAGCAGGCAAGACAATCCACGTTCAGGATGATTGGGAAGAGAGACATGCCAGCATCGATCACTGGGTTGTTGCGCTCCGATATTGCCGCGCTTGAGCCGTACACGCCAATTGTACCGCTTGAAACCCTTGCCGAACGTCTGGGGTTACCGGTCGAACGCATCATCAAACTCGATGCCAATGAGAATCCGTATGGTCCATCTCCGCACGCTCTCGCAGCGCTTGCCGCCGTTGAGCGTGACGCGCCGCACCGCTACGCTATCTATCCCGACCCGGATCATCTCCGCCTGCGAACGGCGCTCAGCCGGTACATTGGTCAACCGCCAGAGCGGATCATCTGTGGCGCGGGGTCCGATGAGTTGATCGACCTGCTCATACGTGCGACGCTTCGCCCTGGAGACACGATGGTTGATTGCCCGCCAACCTTTTCGATGTATAGTCTCGACGCTGCGTTGTACGGGGCGCGTGTGGTTCCGGTTCCGCGCACCGACCAGTTCGATGTCGATATTGAAGGGGTGGCAGAGGCGGTCGAGCGCGAGGGTGCGAAACTGCTCTTTTTGGCAGCGCCGAACAATCCGACCGGTACGCCGCTCGCGCGAGAAGATGTCGAGCGCCTGCTCAACCTGCCGATCATCCTGGCGATTGATGAAGCATATGCTGAGTTTGCTGGAACAAGCGTTGTTGATATGGTGGGCTCCTATCCGAACCTGGTTGTTCTGCGCACCTTCAGCAAATGGGCCGGGCTTGCGGGGCTACGTATCGGCTACGCTGCGATGCACGAGGATGTGGCTGCATATGTGTGGAAGATCAAGCAACCATACAATGTGAATGTCGCTGCCGAAGTTGCTGCGATCGCCTCGCTCGACGACCTGGAGGAGCGCATGGCGACCGTTGCGCGTATCATTGCCGAACGCGAGCGTCTGGCGGCGGCGCTTGCAGCGTTGCCAGGATTTCGCGTCTATCCCAGCGCCGCGAACTTCCTGCTCTGCCGGATAACGGGCGGCGCTGCGCATGCGCACGCCATTCGCGATGGTCTGGCGCAGCGCGGTATTCTGATTCGCTACTTCAATCGCCCTGGTCTCGATGATTGTATTCGTATCAGCGTCGGGCGTCCTGAGCAGAACGATGCGCTGTTGCACGCTTTGAGGGAACTGGTGTAGCGTCGCGCTCTCGCTCGTGTGATGGGGCGCAACACTGCGGGCGGGCGAGACGCCTGTACTCACAGGCAGCGTGCCCGTGCTCTTGGGATGGGGCGCAGCGCTGTATGCGGGCGGGACGCCCGCGCACCCAGGTCGCGCCCGTGCTCTTGGGATGGGGCGCAGCGCTGTATGCGGGCGGGACGCCCGCGCAC
>JAGHYV010000121.1 GCA_017743475.1 Roseiflexus sp.
TAGTATATCACTAAACCTTGATGAAGTCTAATGTACGAATTGCCAATAACAAACACGGCGATGCCGCCGCACTTCAGCACTCGATGCACTTCGCGCAGCATAGCGTCAAGGTCTGTCACGTAGCGTGCAAGAATACGGCGTTCACGCTGTGGAAAATCAGGCGGTATCTTCAGGATACGGAAGATCTCATCGAGTAATTCCGGATCAGAAATATGCTCAGGCGCTCGCTCTGCACCAATGCTGCACTGCCGGATGGCGCAGAGATCGCGAAGCCGATAGCCAAACCAGATGAGAGCTAGTCGATGACCGCGGATATAATCGATTGCATTCAGATATGGTGGCGACGTAATCACCGCATCGACGGTTTGAGCATCAATGCTAGTCGCACGCGCATCACCATGTGCCACATCGACCCAACCACGTGGCGGCTCTTCTTCCAGACGACACGCCAATCGATTAACTGACTCAAGAAATCCTTCAAAGACGCGGTATGTATTCGTCTGCGCAACTTTGTGTGGTCGGCTATGAGAAACGTCATGTGCCAGTGAAGCGCCGCGATTCTTGGTGATAATGATCCGACTGAGCGCGACACGCAGCGCGTCACCAATCACGTCATCGCGCCAGCGAAGACAGGAGCTCAATTGACGCAAATGTTGTCGTTGCTCTTCTGCGAACCAGTAGACGCTGAATGCTGCTGTCTCAGCATCATCATCGATCCAGGGTAGCTTGATCCGTTCAGGGGACAATTCACACGCTTCATTGACCAGTTCACGTGCTGCGATACGTAATTGCTGCGGATTGATCGGCACTGTCCATACTCTGGTCATCAAGACCGCCAGTGGATCGATGTCTTGACCAATAGCACGATGACCTGCTTCTGCAGCCACTCGCACGACAGTCCCAGACCCCATCATCGGATCAAGAATGGTTGATAACGGCTCTAATTCCTCTATTGCTCTCAGAGCCAGTTCCGGCGCCATACGTGCGGGAAAAGGATGAATAGGTTTAGGAAGGTTCATATATCTTCATCGACGCACAATTTCGTGTATTGTAGTAGTATCGAGCATCTGTGTCTAGGAAGCGACGCTATCGCCCTCACTCACCGAAACGTATCAAGTTCAGTCAGCTCTGCTGCAAGGGTCGCATCCAGCGCGTCGGCGGCACCGGGAAGCAGCGGAATGGCGCCAGCGCCGCCAGGATAGCGTTCGGCAGCGCCTGTGCCGGGGTAGAGGATCAGCGCGGCAACCACAGCCGGAGCGCCTGCCGCTCCAATTGCACCCGCATACGCATATGCTTCTGCCAGTGCGTCGGCGGGAACAGTGCACCCATCGGCATCCAGGCGATACTTGGCGTCCAGCACAATGACGCGCGGCGGATACCCTAGTCGCGTGGCTTCGATTGCCAGGTCGGGGATGCGGGTGTGGCAATCCAGTGACACGAATGTGTCGCCACTTCGGGCACTTACTGCCGGAGGATAGCGCGGCTGATAGCGCACTGTCAGAGTCCAGCCATGCCGCCCGGCAACCAGGAGCGGGAGATCACGGCGCAGATCGAGCGCCCAGGATTCGGTTTCGTCAGTCGGCGCTGTCAGGAGATGACATGCGTACACAGTCTCACTCAAGTTGAGGAGCGACTGAACAACGCGCAAGGCGCACCATCGTTCATACAGGAGTGGCAGATCAATGATGGTGAGATCGAACGATGCGCCCAGATCAACGACCATGCTCTGATGCAACGCACGCCACATGCGATAGACCTGGCGGTACGATGAGTCGCGTTGCATGAGCGGCGTTGCGACCGGTGCCCGATGGAACGCTGTCACCTGATCAAACAATGGTGCGGCGAGCAGTGCAGCAATCCGGTTGAGGCACTGCGTACAACGCAAGGCGACAGCGCGGGCGCGCGCGGCGCGAGAAGAACCCGGCGCCACAGTATCGAGACGAGTAACTTCGCGCTGCGCCCAATCCGCACACCGCCGCGCGCGCCCGCGCAGAGTTTCCAGGATGTGTTTCAGCAGGCGGTGCTCAGCAATATCGAACGTGACGCTGCTACGCTCCTGCACTGCGGTGCGCGGCAGGAATCCACCTTCGGGGCGCAATGCCCGCTGTACATGGGTCGCCACGTCGGGAGGCGCAACCTCCAGGTCACCCTGAATGGCACGATACAGCGCCGTAACCGAAACATCTGTCGCCTGCCCTAATGGCGTCTGATGTTCGTCGCGCTGCAGGGTGCTGCGGGGATGCGCCAGAATATGGCGTGTCGCCTGCTCGAATCGGTCGAATAATGATCCAAACAGCATATCGGCATCATCGAGCCACGAGCGGGGCGCGCCTTCATTCGCTGCCAGATGCACCTTGACAACGGCGCCTGCCAGCGAGCGCACCAGACCGATAGCGACACGCTCGACATCTTCGATCAGGGCGAGATAGCGCACACTGTCGATTTTGCGTGGCGCGACGTTCAATCGCCACACCCGTTCAACACGTGTTCCCTGGCAGACAGCGAGGCGCAGTGTATGAGTGCCGACAGCCGCTCCTGGATTCCACGTCCAGCGCCAGCGCGGATCGCCTGGACGGAGAAACGGCGACAAAACAACGCCATCGATGGACAGTTCTAGCGCCTCAGCGTTGCCTGGAAGGGAGACGAACTCAACCGCCTGGTGTTCGTTCAGGGTGGGCGGATCACCTTCCACTTCCAGCGAGAGATCAATTTCAACGAACGATGTCACAGGTTCAGCATTCAGGCAGGTGCACGGGCAAAACCTTCACGTCTTGGTCTCCACGATCAATGTCAACTAATGTCACAGATCGAGCTTTCCCTCAGCGAGCCAGCGTTGCAACACCTCACGAGCAGCGCGGGCAGCATGGGCGCGATGACTGATCTGATTCTTCCGCTCAGGCGGGAGTTCTGCCAGTGTTGCGTCCTCGTCGAGAACGTAGAAGATCGGATCATACCCGAAGCCGAAGTGTCCTTTCGGCTCGAATTCAATAACGCCAGGGAGAACGCCTTCAACGAACTCGATCAAGCCGCTGGGCAGCGCCAGGGCAATGACACACACGAAACGCGCCAGGCGCGCATGAAACGGCACCCCTTCGAGTTTACGCAGCAGGAATGCGTTACGCTCGGCATCAGTCGCTTCGGGACCAGCATAGCGTGCCGAATACACGCCGGGTTCGCCGCCGAGGGCTGCCACTTCCAGCCCTGAGTCGTCCGCCAGGGTCGGCATCCCGCTGCGACGCGCATAGTATTCGGCTTTGATGCGTGCATTTTCGGCAAAGGTTGCGCCTGTCTCTTCTACATTGTCCTTGATATGCAGATCCGACAGCGTGTACAGATCAATCGGCAGATCGGCAAAGATTGCTGCGTACTCCCGCAGCTTGCCCGAATTGGTGGTCGCTATCAATAGACGAGGCATAGCTATTCCTGATCATTGATCCGTCTTGTTGCAGCGTAGCCGCACAATAGCGATATGTCAAGGGTTTGACGTAGAATGCGCGCTCAACTAGAATAGTCAGGGTTGTTCGCGTAGACAAGGGATAGACGTTATGTCGCATACGGTTGATGTCGAAGTGGTGCGGGTGCGCGGCTTCTCCATGCTGATCGAGTTGCTGCGTGCGATGCGCCCCAAGGAATGGATCAAGAATACGTTCGTCTTTGCGGCGATTGTATTCTCGCAACAGCGACTGTGGATGCAGGGAGATGCAGTACTGACGGTTATCGCTGCGTTCATTCTGTTCTGTATGGTTGCCAGTGCCATTTACCTGCTCAACGACCTGGTGGATATGGAGAAGGATCGGGCACATCCAAAGAAGCGCAATCGACCGCTCGCATCGGGACGACTGAGTCCACAGATAGCGGCTGTCACGGCAGCAGCGCTGGTGATCGTCGCAGCGCCGCTCAGCGTGTGGCTCGATCTGACTTACACATCGCCGGGCGGGAGCGTCGCGTGGTTCGGTCATAACTACGACTTCCCGACAGTGCTGCTGGTCTATGCGTTGGTACAGGGCGTGGCGTATTCGTTCTATTTCAAGCATGTGGTGATTATGGATATCTTCACCATCGCCGCTGGCTTTGTGCTCCGGGCTGTGGCAGGCGCAATGGTGCTCGACATTAACATTACGCCGTGGTTGCTGATCTGTATGGGATTGCTGGCGCTCTTTCTGGGGCTGGCAAAACGCCGCGCCGAGATCGTGCTGCTAGAGGACGGCGCTGGCACCCACCGGAGAATCCTCGATGAATATTCGTTGCCGCTCCTCGACCAGATGATGTCGATCGTGACGTCGGCAACGATCATTGCCTATACCCTCTTTACGGCGACTGCTGAAACCTTGCCGCATGAACCATTTCCAGTAATGATGATCACGGTTCCATTTGTGGTCTATGCCATTTTCCGCTATCTCTATCTGATCTACAAGCAGGATGGCGGCGGCAGTCCTGCTGATCTGGTATTGAAAGACACCCCGCTAGCGTCATGCATTGTGCTGTGGGGGGTAATATCGGTTGCGATCCTGGCGATGTTTTCGTTGTGACGTGCATCAGCATAGTTTGAAGATTGAAGGTTTAAAGCATTGATTGTCTTCATCAAATTCGGCGGCTCAGTCATCACCGACAAGCAACAGCAGGAACGCGCCGCTATTGACATCATTCGCCGGTTAGCGGAAGAACTGCGACAGGCGCTGGATGCAGTGCGTGATCTGCGTGTCGTCGTGGGGCACGGAAGTGGCTCATTCGGTCATGTCTACGCCCAAAAATACGGCATCCATCGTGGTCTTGCCTCCAGTGACGACTGGATGGGGTTCGCGCTGACCTCTGGCGCAGCACTGCGCCTGAACCGGATTGTGGTGGACGAACTGCTTGCAGCGGGCATTCCAGCGCTGGCGTTGCAACCCTCGACGACGCTGCTGGCGCGCGGCGGGCAACTGGTTCATTGGGAAACCGGTTCTCTGGAGCGTGCGCTGGAACGCCGGATGGTTCCCGTTGTTCATGGCGATGTTGCATTTGACGACGTCCAGGGGAGTGCGATTATTTCAACTGAGCAACTGCTGGCGCATCTAGCGACACTACCTGCTCTTCGCCCTGCGCGTATCGTTCTGGTCGGCGAAGCGGGGGTTTACACCGCTGACCCACGCATCAACCCACATGCGGAGCGGATTGCGCGGATCGATCAGCGCAACATTGCCGACGTGCTGGCAGGCGCTGGCGGATCGCACGGTGTGGATGTCACCGGCGGCATGCGCAGCAAAGTCGAACTCATGTGGCAACTGGTGCAAACAGTTCCTGATCTTCAGGTCTATCTCATTGGTCCGAAGCTAGGGCTGCTGAAGCGGGCGCTGATCGGCGATGATATGGTCGAGGGAACGGTGATTGTAAGGGGTTGAAGGTTGAGGGTTGAACGTTGAGCGTTGGACATGGACGCTGAACGTTGAATGCTGCGAGAGGCAAGAGACAAGCGAGATGGGATTAGTTGCACGATTGTCATTAAATTGCACACTTTACACTATCCATTCTGGGGTAAGATGATCTTGAGATAATTCGCAACGGTACGGCGCCACGCACGTACATGGCGATGAACAAAAGCTTCGCAACAGGAGATTACCTATGCCACTGCTCGACGTTGTTGAATTCGTTGATCCTACAGGCAAAACGCTGGTGGCGCGCGTGCCACCGGATGGCAACGGTGAACTGCGCCTCGGATCGCAGTGTATCGTGCG
The DNA here is from genome assembly GCA_017743475.1 of Roseiflexus sp. Taxonomy (GTDB): domain Bacteria; phylum Chloroflexota; class Chloroflexia; order Chloroflexales; family Roseiflexaceae; genus Roseiflexus. Next base: position 5,712 of record JAGHYV010000121.1, read on the forward strand.
TGAGGGTCAACTTGCCTTCTTCGCACGCGATGGGCGCTTCCTCGATATGCTCATTCCAGGTCGGCATACATTGACGAGCAACAATATTCCGCTGCTGATCGACTTCATCAAACTCCCCTTTGGTAGCAAAAGCCCTTTCCGCGCTGACGTCTACTTCGTCAGTCTTCATCAACACACTGATCTGAAGTGGGGTACTCCACAACCAATCCCCATGCGCGATGCACAGTTTGGCATGGTGCGTTTGCGGGCGTTTGGAACCTTTGTCATCCAGGTGTCTGAACCACGTCGGCTGCTGACCGCAGTGGTCGGTACCCGTGGACGCCTGACGGTACAGGATGTCGAAGAGCAGTTGCGCAGTTCAATCATTGCCCGAGTTGCCGATGTGATCGCCGAGCGTATGCGTGAGCGCCAACTCTCGGTGCTCGACCTGGCAACCGAGTACGATGAACTCTCCGAGATGGCGCATGAGGTATTGAAAGACGATTTTGCCACGCTCGGCTTGCAGTTGACTCGCTTCTACATCAACACGATCAGTGTGCCCGAAGAACTGGAACGGCGACTGGATCAGGTTGGCGGAGTGGCAGCATTCGGCGGGTTGGGCGACTACACGCGCTTCAAAGCGGCTGAGGCGTTGCACGATGCAGCGCGCGCTGGTGGCGATAGCGCCGTTGGCGCCGGTATTGGGTTGGGTGCGGGTATGAACCTGGGGGCGTTGATGGGTCAGGTGCTCCAGCAACAGACCCCGCCGCTGCAATCGCTGCCACAACCGACAGCGCAACTCGCAATGCAGTCAGCAGCAATGAAAGCCTGTCCGCGTTGCGGCATCAGTGTGCCAGAGAGCGCCAAGTTTTGCAGCGAATGCGGCGCGTCGCTGCGCTCTGCCGCATGCCCGCAGTGCGGTCACGCTGTAACACCGGGGGCAAAGTTCTGTATCGAATGCGGCGCAGCGCTGAAGTGACGTCACACATCTGGCTCCAGGTAGAAACTCAGCGGATAGCCAGCTTCGCGCGCTGCATGGTGCGCCTCGTAGACGCGACGCTGCGCTTCTTCGTAGGGCAACGTCACAACGTGCGCCCGTCCGTTATGGTGTGCTTCAAGCATAATGGCAACTGATTGCTCGAAGCCCAGTTCAAAGATGGTTAGTAATATCAGCACCACAAAGTCCATTGGCGTCACGTCGTCGTTTTCAATGATGACGCGGTATGGACGTTCCAGTTCTTCTTCGGTGACGACAACGTATTCAGTTGTCGGGGTGGTGATTGTGAGCGGAACCGAGACTTCTGCAGGCATGTGCGTTGCCATTTGTCCTCTTTTATCGCCAATCAGTAGATGACATCGGATGATGCCACCTATTCTATCTTACCACGCAAACAGGCAATCTGCAGGTGATATTCGCGCTCTACCAAAAATCCCCTTCACTTCTTTCACGCGGTCGTCGCTGCTGAACAACAGGTGCTGACCAATCCAACCGATAACCGGCAATCCTGATGCACGACTCATCATTACGCAGTATCATGCATCATGTTCGGCAAGAGTGCGAAATATCCGGCAGTAGTTGCGTAAGCTCCAAGAGTCAAGACCAGTATAGCCTGCGCGGGCAGGCTTCGCCCTAGATAGCCAAGGGCTTATCGTGGCTGATAGCCGATAGCGGATAACCGGTGGTCAATGGTCGATAGGGTCACTGTTGGAGTTCGCGTTACGCCAAGGCGGGCTTCGCTCGGATAGCCGAGGGCATATGGCCTTTGAAGAAATAATCCGCTCTCGCCCGTGCAGGCAGGCTTCTCCCTGGATAGCCGAGGGCTTATGGTCTTTGAGTAATTATTCCGGTATAGCCCGCGCATGCGGGCTTCGCCTTGGATAGCCGAGGGCTTCAGCCCGACGGCAAGAGGCGCATACTAGATTAAATTCTCAATCTCCATTAGCCCGACGGTAAGAAGCGCATACCGGATTTATGGCATTTCTCAGATACGTTGACCACTCTCCAGGTGTGCCGTGTCGCGCGAGGTGTCCGCTTCCGGAGAGCGTGGACCGAAATTCATCTCGGTTGCCGCGCGGGGGACGCGATTCCGAGGAGTGTTCAACCCTGTCCAACCGGTTCAACCTTTGTGAGAACTGCTATAAGCGCCATGCCGTTCACATTTCTCCTGGGAGCGAGAGCATCTTGCCGCTCATAGACGCGACGAGGGCAGGATGCCCTCGCTCTCAGGCGCGTGTGTTACCTTGGGTATGAACAGCTACGTTCATTAAATTGAATGAAACAGATCGGACGACTGCTTGCGGTCTGATTGGGCGCTGCCAAAAGTGCTATGTTGGAACAGGACTAAAGGGGAGATAGCAAAATGAGACCGAATATTCTATAGTTCAATTAACCCTTTCTTCCCTCCTTCGCCAGGAAGCTCCGGTCTGTGCCGGGGCTTTCTGGTTTATAGCGTACTCTTCGTCCAGGTCGCATCAAACCATGCCGCGTGGTATCATACGCGCGGATATCTTTACATAGTGAGGTGGGGAATGATCGACACGACGGTAGCGACGGCGGCAATTGTCTACCCCGACAGCGATGGGATGCCGATGGCGGATAATACGCAACAGTTTCGCACGATTGTGACGATCAAGGAGAACCTGGAGGCGCTGTTTCACAACCGCGACGACGTGTTCGTGGCGGGCGACCTGCTGTGGTATCCGGTGGAGGGGCGTCCCGACATCCGGCGCGCGCCGGATGTGCTGGTAGCGTTCGGGCGACCGAAGGGGGACCGCGGCTTGTACCGGCAGTGGGAAGAATGGGGGATTGCGCCGCAGGTGGTGTTCGAGGTGCTGTCGCCGGGGAACACGGCGGAGGAGCTGACGGAGAAGCGGGCGTTCTAAGAGCGGTACGGGGTAGAGGAGTACTACGTGTACAACTTGGAGACGGGGGCGATGGAAGGGTGGCTGCGGCGGGAGGGGCGGTTGCAGCCGATTGCGGAGATCGAGGGGTGGGTGAGTCCGCGCCTGGGGGTGCGCTTTGAGCGGCAGGGGGAAGAGATGCCGCTGTAGCTGCCGGACGGGCGCCCGTTTGTGAGTTTCGTGGAACTGCAAGAACAACTGGAGCAGGAGCGGCGCCGGGCGGAGATGGAAGCGGCGGCGCGGACGGAAGCGGAGCGGCACGCCGAGGCGGAGCGGCAGCAGGTGGAGGAAGAACGCCGACGGGCAGCGGCGGAGCGGCAGCGCGCCGAAGCGGAAGCGGCAGCGCGGGCGGCGGCGCAGGCGCGTGAAGAAGAAGCGCGACAGCGCGCCGAGGCAGAGCGGCAGCGCGCAGATCGCCTGGCAGCGCAGTTGCGCGCGCTCGGCATCGATCCTGAGTCCGAAACGTCATAGCGCGCTATGTTTCAGGAGAAAACCCGGCAGCAGGAGGATAAATCCCCTCCAGAGAGCAAGAGAGCACAGGACAAACTCCTGTGCTCTCCTGTTGTTCCGAAGGTTTCCCTACCGCACGATGAGCGGCAGCATCACGGTATATCCGCTGCCCGTCGTTGATGCGAGAGTCGCCGGTCCGTAGATGTGCGTCGAGCCATCGACAGTCTCTTCGATCAACCAGTAGGTGTAGCGTGTTCCCGGCGCGGCTGTCGTGTCGTTCCACTCGTAACTCGCCCCGCTGCTGACGCTGCCCCTCGCCGGGATCAGGCGATCGGTGATCCGCACGGCATCACTGCGGCTGCCAGTTGCACTGCGTTCCAGGTAGAAGCCGCGCGTTCCGTACTCCGCAGCCGTCTCCCAGCGCACGACGACGCTCTGTGCGCCGCGTTCGGCGCTGAAGCGCGTCAACTGGATGGCGGTCGGCGAGATTGGCGACAGCCCCATGAACCAGGTCGGGTCGATCTGCCCTGGCGTCAGGGTGAAGATCGGCGTCAATCCGGTCGCCGGGTCCGCGTCACTGTCAATGCTGCGGTCGTTCCCTCGCTGGAAGGGGCTGACGTAGTAGCCAGATGGGACGCTGAATGCGATCCGGTACTCGCCCGGTTCGACATCGGTGAACATAAAGTAGCCATTTGCATCGGTCGTCTGTGTGGCAACGACCGTTCCATCGCTGCGCAGCAAGCGCACCTCGATGCCACCGATCCCCGGTTCATCCGCCTCGCGGATTCCGTCCAGGTCGCGGTCGAGCCAGACTAGGCTTCCAACAGATGCCAGTTGATACAGACCGATGTCGATGTCGCGGCGATCCTCGCCGATGGCAAGTGTGATCGGGTTACTGCGCCGGGTCGCCCGATTGATGTCGGAGTCGAGCGCCGAGTCGCTTCCTGCTCCACGCGGGCTGATGCTGCGCCCCGGCGTTGCGCCGACGCCCACGATATACGTCCCTGGCGGCAGGTTATCGAACAGGTAGTTGCCGTTCAGGTCGGTCGTCGTGGTGATCAGCAGCGTGCCGGTTGAGTCGTAGAGTGCGACAACGATGCCGCTGACTCCCGTTTCTCTGGCGTCCTGGATGCCATTGGCGTTGGCGTCGTTCCACACGCGGTCGCCGATGCTGGCGGTTCCACGGTAGCCGAAGTCCACATCGGTGCGCGCCTCACCGCTGGTGAGCGTCACGCCGGTAACAACGCTAGGCGTCCCGATGCCGTCCAGGTCGTAGGTGGCGCTGACTCCGCTCGGCAGGGTTGAAGCGTCCACCCGCACGGTGTACGTTCCGGCGAGCAGCCCGCCGATCAGATAGTTGCCAGCGGCGTCGGTCACGGCGAACGGCTCATCGGCATCACGCACACCGTTGCCATTCAGGTCCAGGTAGACGATAACACCGCTCAGACCTGGTTCACCGGCGTCCTGCACGCCGTCGCCGTCGCGGTCGAGCCACACGCGGTCGCCGATGCTGGCGGTTCCACGGTAGCCGAAGTCCACGTCGGTGCGGGTCGCGCCCGCCGCCAGCGATGCGGTTGCCGCGTGTGGTGTTGCGGTTGCGCCGTCCAGGTCGTAGGTCTGGCTGACGCCTCCCGGTAGCGTGGTCGCATCCACGCGCACGGTATACGTTCCGCCCGCCAGGCCGCCGAAGAAGTATTGACCGTTCGTATCGGTAACTGCTGTTGGCTCGCCAATATCACGCACGCCATTGTTGTTCAGGTCGAGATAGACCGTCACGCCACCAATCCCTGGCTCGCCCGGCTCCTGTGCACCGTCGCCGTCGCGGTCGAGCCACACGCGGTCGCCCAACCCCGCATTAGCCAGTTCACCGAAGTTGTACTCGATGCCGTCGGTTCCTGCCGGCAGTGTAATGTTGCCGATTACGTCATTGCTGACAAGCGCGCCGACGGGTGTTCCGCCAATCGTGCCGATGCTCTCCAGCCCATCGCTGTAGATCAGCGGTTGCGTCTCGCCGATTGTGTAGGTTCCCGCCAACAGGTTCTCGAAGCGGTAACTGCCATCCGCCAGGGTCAACGTCGTAAGAGTCACGGATACGCCGTTGACGTCAGTTCCGGTCAGCGTGACCGTCACGCCGCCAATGCCGCTTTCACCCGCATCGAACACACCATTGTTGTTGCTGTCCACATACACGTAGCCGCTCAGGGTGCTCACGGTCTCACCGAAGTTCTG
>JAGHYV010000122.1 GCA_017743475.1 Roseiflexus sp.
CGAGGCGCGCCGGATTGCGTTCACTGAAGAGCACATACGGGTCGAGCGGCAGACGCACGTGGCTCAGACCGACCCGGCGCAGCGCGTGAAACTCATCGGCGGTGTGGCGCGATTGGAGCATTGCGCGGGAGAAGGGCGCCTGGGCGAACCAGTGACTCATATTGACGCCCCGCGCCAGGCGCGCCAGCCGGTCGGCGGGAACACCTTCCGGCGCAGTGCAACCGGTGATGCCGAAGGTTGCCAGAGCAGTTGCAACCTGGAAAAAGGTGCGACGTCGCATCAGCATCATCTCCTGTGAAATCAGACTGCGTCCGGCATCACCCCGGCTGCGATCCGTTCACGGAAAAGGGCAATCGTATCGGCGACAGCCTGGGCGAGCGGGGTAAACGGCAGGGCGCCGATCACCTGTTCGAGCGGCGCGGCGTCGAACGCTTCGGGGAAAGGGAGCGGCTTATCATCAAAGGTGATCAACCCGCGCACCTCCGGCGCTGCCGCCTCGATTGCTGCAACGATCTCACCCATCGTTGCCACACTACCGCCCAGGTTGAAGATCTCCGCGCCCTGAAATGGCGCACGCGCGCAGGCGATGAAGGTGCGCGCCACATCATCGGCGTACTGGTATGCCGCGCGACCGCCATACGGAATGTGGTACGGCTTGCCGAGCGCAGCCGCGACCATCGCTTTCGTCGGGCTGGATGTCAACCCCTGATCGCGTCCCGGACCGTACACGATGTACGGGCGCAGTCCGATACTCGCCACCCGCGCATCCTGCCAGTAGACCCGCGCCGTTCCCTCGTTGGCTTGTTTGAACACACCGTACAGCGTTGTCGGGTGACCGGTGGCGCCGTGGGCGACGACGCCAGACTCGCCAGCATCAACAGTATCGTACACCGCTGCCGACGAAGCGTAGACAAGACCGCCAATCCGGTCGCGTCGCCGCGCAACCGCCTCAAACACATTGACCGTGCCGACGACGTTGACGCGCGCGCCGAGCGGCGGATTGGCACGTACAAACGGTATCTGCAACGCTGCCAGATGAATGACGTGCGTGATAGCATGATCGTCGAGCGCGCGCTCAAGCGCTTCCAGATCGGTAATATCGCCGGTAACAAACGTCACCCGCGCCAGTTCGTCATCGGACATAATCAATTTCAGGCGGCGCGGATCGCTCGCCAGGTCAAAAACGACAACCGGAGTTTCTTCGCGTACCAGGTTGCGCACCGTCCACGCGCCGATACATCCAAGTGCGCCGGTGATCAGAAAACGGTCGTTGGGCATGGAAGTCCTGTACTTTCTTCTTCAGCATGTGCCGCGCTTTGCGCGATTATACGCCGACTCGACGGGAGGCATGCAGGAGCGCGCAGGTGTGGATACTCTTCTTTGCCCCTCTCCCCCTGCCCCCTTCTCCCACATGGGGAGAAGGGGAGTTGGGGCGTCCCACCCACGCTCCCCGGCGTGCACCTGGTTCAGTCATTCTCCACGTCGCTTCAGGATCGCACCAGCACCACCACACTCTCGACGTGCGGCGTTTGCGGGAAGAGATCGACCGGCGTGGCGCGCTCGACGGCATAGCCGCCGCTGATCAGGGTATGCAGGTCGCGCGCCAGGGTTGCCGGATGGCACGAGACGTAGACGATCCGGCGTGGCGCGCGTTCGAGCAGCGCCTGTCGCACCTGTGGGTGACATCCGCGCCGCGGCGGGTCAAGGACGATCGCGTCGAAATCGCCTTCGAGACTGCTCAACACTGCTTCGGCACGACCGACAACAAAGCGCACATTTGAGACATGGTTAACCGCCGCACTCCGCTCAGCATCGGCAACTGCGCCGGGATACTCCTCAACGCCGACAACCTGGATAGCAGCGCGTGCCAGGGGCAGGGTAAACGTCCCCGCGCCGCAGTAGAGATCGAGCAGACGCCCGCCAGCCTCGTCGCCAAGACCGGCACGGATCAGGTTCAGTAACGTCGTGGCAGCGGCGACATTCACCTGAAAGAACGTCGTCGGGCGCAACAGAAACGTCAGATCGTCCACTTCCTCGACGAGCGTATCGACACCGACAGGGGGAACGGTATGCGGCGGCGGAACGGTAAAAACGACGCCCGCAAGCGGCGGACAGAGCGACTGCCAGCGTTCCGCCAGCCGTCGCCGCTCACCGCGTCCACGCATCGCAGCAACGCAGTACCCGTGCGCCTCGCTGACGCGCAGTGTCACATCGAACGGTTGAGCGTCGTCGGGTTCACCGGCAAGCGCATCGCGCAACGCTGCAAGCGCCTGGTTCAGGGTTGGATGCAGCAGCGGATCGTGATCGAGTTCGGTGATCAACCGCGTATCCGCAGCGTAGTAACCGACTCGTCGCCCTTCACAGTGCAGCCGGGCACTGCTGCGGTATTCCCACGGTTTCGACGCTGGCGCGGTCGCTTCGACCAGTTCCGGCGCAACACCGGCAAACTTGGCGAGTTGATCGGCAAGGATCTGGCGGCGAAAACGTTGCTGGGCAGCAAGAGAGATATGCTGCCATGGCATATGGCTCGCGCCGGGGAGACGCGGTTCCACCCGATCAGGCGAAGCAATGAGCACCGCCACCACATCCCCGCGCGCATACGACTCGTGCCGTTCGCGCAGGCGCACGACGACGCGCTCGCCGGGAATGCCGCCAGCAGCGAACACTACCCGTTCCTGCCAGCGCCCGACGGCATCGCCGCCCTGGGCGATGCCATCGAGGGTGAGTTCCAGCGTATCGGGCCAGGTTGCAGATGAGGCATGTTCAACAGGATCAACCAAAGTCGCGCTCGCCAATATCGCTGCGGTAGATGCGCCCCTCGAACTGCACCCGATCAGCGTTAATCAGGGCACGCCCGCGGGCGCCGGGCAACGAAATCCCCTGCGCCACCACCGTCGCCACCAGTCCGCCCGTCGTGCGCAACCCGCTCCAACCCTGCGGCGTACCGCCCATACCGAGCAACCCGCCGATCATCGAACTCAGAGCGTCTGCGCTGCTGCCGCGACTGCGCAGAGCACGCGGCATGTAGGGCGCTGTCGCTGCCGGGTTGGTTGTGGCGCTATGGAAGACCATCACACCGGGTTCAACATCCTCCAGCCCCTGGATCTGTCCGCCGGTCGGGAAGAAATTGGGGTACCCGCGCGCCATCAGACCAAGACCAACACTAGGAGTCACCGTCCATGTCGGTGGCGGCAGTTCGTGCAGGCGCCGGGTAATCGATGCTTCGATCCAGGGCAACAGGTCATCCTCCAAACGCGGCAGCACTACCTGTGCCTCCCCCTCGCGGAAACTGAAACGGAGCGCCGTTGCGCGCGGACCTTCGGCAGTTATGACGCAATCCACGCCGATCAGCCCCCAGCACGGCAATCCTTCCTTTTCCAGCCCAGCGACGAACGGTAGTATGAACTTCTCGTGCAGATAGCGCGTCAGACGCTGCGCAAATATCGAGTTGCTCGTGTGCGCGCCAACACCGCACGCCTGTGCGCCGCGATCCCCTTCCTCCACCCGATCATACAGGCGCGTTGCAAGCAGGGGTATCGCAGTACGTCCATCGGTCAACGCTGAGAGTGCCACCCGCGGACCCCGGAGCACGGCTTCGATGACAACCCCTTCGCCGCCATCGAGCGAACGGGCAGCGAACAGGCGGCGTAACCCTTCGAGTGCAGCATACCGGTCATCAAAGATTTCCTCACCGCCGGAAGGATGATCGGTCTTGATCATCACTGGCAATGGCAGCGTCGCCAGGTACCGTTCGGCAGTCGCCAGATCGGTGAAGGCGCGTCCAGGCGCAGTGGGAATACCGTAGCGCAGCATGAACTCCTTTGCCCGACAGCGACTGCGTTCCAGGGCTGCGGCGCGCTGTGACGCCCCCCACACGCCGATATTCAACGTCAACACCTCATCGACTAGCCCAGTGTGCAACGGCGCACTGGAGGCAGGAATGACCAGATCGATCTGTTCCTCAAACGTCCAGCGGCATAACCCTGCGGCATCGGTAACGTCGAGATCAGCCGATGGCGCGAATGGCGCTGTTCCGCCATTTCCCGGAGCACAGATTACTTCTGGCATGCGTGGGCTGTTGATTAGTTTCCACGCCAGCGCGTGCGCGCGCCCATCGTTACCGATCAGAAGTATCTTCATATAATGCCTTCATCCGCCCCTGCGCAACAGCGCCACCATTGCGCCTGCGCGCGTCCCTCATCGGCAGTTCCAGACCTTCCTGCAACGTCGCCGCAGTGCGCAGACCGAGGTGAATGCCCAGACCGATCAGCGTCTGTGCAACTTCCGGTCGAATGCCGACCAGTATCGTTTCCGCCCCCATCAACCTGGCAGCGCTGGCGGTGCGCACCAGCGCCTGCGCCACCTGGGTATCGACAACTGGAACGCCGGTAATGTCCAGAATGACGGTATGAATATGACGCTGCTCGACGACCTTGAGAACGCTCTCGGTCAACTTCGCCGCACGTGTGCTGTCGATCGTGCCAGAGAGTGGCACAACGACGGTTCCTTCACGTACAGGAATGATTGGCAGCGAAAGTTCGAGAATGATCCGGCTGAGCTCCTGCTGCGCCGCCAGGCTGCGCTGCAACTCTTCGGTCAACGCCTGCTGCGCCGCGAGCGTCTGTCTCAACTCAGCCGTGCGCTCTGCGACGCGCGTTTCCAGTTGCGCATTCGCCTGTGCCAGTTCAGCCTGCATTCGCTCCGCCAGCGCGCGCGCCTGATGCGCCTCGTTAATAGCGCGCCGCGCAAGGCGTGCTCCGACATACGATACAAAGCCAACAACCACGAGCAGCACGCTGCTGTTCATAGTATGCAAACGAACCGAAGCAATATCCCAGAAACCGGGATGCGCGAGGGCAAGCGTCGCAAGAAAACTGGCAACGACCCCAAACGTGACCAGCCAGAGTTGCCCTGGGGTAAGAGTCAGACTCGCAATCACGATCAGGGCGGTCAGGAAATACCCTACGTTTGATGCCTGTTCAGGTGGTGTCCTAGTGACTGCGATCATGGCGCCGGCGAGAAAGGCGAGAAGAACGATCCACGCCGCAATGCTGGCGCGCCCCTGCCGGGCGAGGACAAATGCTCCAATGAAGCAGATGCTGCTGGCGATCGGAATGAACGCACTCTGCGCGCCTGATGACAGCAGACCAAGCGCAAGAAACAGGACATTCGCCGCCAGCATCGCAACGATCAGTTGCATGACCGCCAGCGCGCGACGCTGCACATCAATATCAATATCGGTGGCGCGGGTCGTCATGATGGCATTGAATCGGTCGCGCATGCCTTTCCTCCACGTATCTCCAGTCTCTACCCCTGCGATTGACCCTGCGACTTCTCACAACCGATGGTGCATGGCACATATGCTGCACACGGGGCAGTCACACACCGGCGACAAACGTGGGCGCCTTCATCATACCATGCCACTGCCAGACTATTGATGCCTGATGATGATCGGGATGCAGACAATTCCGCAATCTTCGTCACACCATCCCGCCCATTCCGCGTTGCCATCGTCGTCTAGAGCGATACTGCGCTCATTTTACCGAACAGCTGCTGATGGGCATGCAGGGGCTATCGGGAGCGCCTTTGCCGTGGTCAGGCGCTCCCGGGATGGTGGAAGGTCATACGCCTTTGCCATCCTCGCGGGGAGTCAGGGGAATCCGTTGCGATGATGCCCGATGACGCTATGACACAATCGGGCGGAATTTGTAGCCGTATACAATGAGACCCGTCGGTCCCAGATCACGCAGGCGACGTGTGACCATTTCGACCGGCATATCGATTGCGACCTGATCGAGATCGCAGTCAGTGAGTTGCGCAGTCACCATTGGTCCTTCATCCAGACGCACGAGCGCCACCAGATACGGCGGCTGATCTTCGAACCCTTCCGGCGGTTGGCGCACAACGCTGAACGAATAGACACGCCCACGTCCTTTCAGGATGTATGGCTCCCATATATCTTCACGTTCGCCCGGAAGCGGCGGCGCTGGCGGGAAGCGCACTTCACCGGTGAACCGGTTGCGTTGCCCCTCTAGACGATACCGCGCATGGCGAAGACGCCAGTGTTTTGCCAGATCCATCGTTGAACCTCCACCTTATTCAAGCGTAAGAATGTGTGTTGCGACCGTGACGCCAATACCTCCCATACACTGCGCCAGCGCGACACGCGCGCCGTTCACCTGCACTACGCCCGCTTGCCCGCGCAACTGTGCAACCAGTTCGACAATCTGATACACGCCATTGGCGCCGACCACATCACCGCGCGCCTTGCAACCGCCGCCGGTTGCCAGCGGCAGCCGCCCCTTCGGTGTAATCGCACCTTCACGCGCCAGCGCCACGGCTGTTCCACGCTTGGCGAACCCGCTTGACTCAAGCGCCAGCGCCGCTGCGATGCCATGCGGGTCGGTTACGTCGAAAACCTGCACGTCGCTGTGCGTCAGGCGCGCCATGCGAAGCGCTGACGCTGCGGAGTGCGCTGCTGCCTGGAACCACAGCGGATCAGGTCGGCTGTGCAGTGCCAGCGTGTCGGTTGCCGTCGCCGATCCCGCAATGCGCACCGGCGTCGCGCAGAGTTCATGCGCCAGACCTTCACTGGCGATCAGTACGGCAGCTGCACCATCGGCTGCAGTCGAACAGTCAAGTAATCCGAGCGGTTCGGCAACCATTGGGGCGTTGCGCACCTTTTCGGCAGTGATCGCAAAACGGTACATGGCGCGCGGGTTAGCAACGCCATTCGCGTGGGCGTTGATCGGGAAGGGCGCAAAATCGTCGGCGCTGTAACCGTACTCGTGCATGTAGCGCCGCATGAGTAACGCCCAGAGTGCAGTCAACGTCACGCCATGGACGGCTTCCCAATCAACATCGGTCGCCAGCGCCAGCGCTGCTTCGCGCCGCGCATCGAGCACGTCAGTCACCTTTTCGACACCAACAACCATCGCCAGATCGACCGCGCCAGCCGCAACAGCGAGACATGCCTGACGCAGCGCCACTCCACCCGATGCGCCGCCTGCCTCGATAGTCACGGCTTCAACGCCGGGGATGCCGGCAGCAGTTGCAATCAGCGCAGCCATCTGACTCTGAGTGTGAAGCGTTCCGCTGAGGGCGCTGGCGACGTAAAGCGCGCCAATCCGTGATGCAGGGATACTTCCCAGCGCGCCGGTCAACGCCTCGATTGCGAGTGACGCAGGGCTGCGATCCCAGTGTTCTCCAACCGGCGTTGCGCCGGTTCCAATAATATAGACACGTCGCATATCATCACTCCATCACCAGTTTGCCGCGCCACTTGACGTACACAGCGTAATCGACAAATGTTTCGCGCGCCAGATAGGCGGCAGTCAACGGTGCGCGCTCACGACGCTCCGGCAGCGCATCGGTCACCCGCAGCGCATAGGCGTCGGAACCGGCGCCTGAACCGTAGGTGGTCACGAAGATCGTATCGCCTGGTTGCGCCACATCGAGAATGGCGCACAGACCCAGCAGCGCAGCGGCGGAATAGGCATTGCCGATCTTCGGCGAGAGCAATCCCGGCGCGATCTGCTGCGGCGTGAATCCCAGTTGTCGTGCCACCGTCTGCGGGAAGCGCGTATTCGGTTGGTGGAACACGGCATAGGTGAAATCCGACGGCTTTGCGCCCAGATCGCGCAACAACTTTTCGGCTGCGCTGCGCACCGTACCAAAATAGGCGGGTTCGCCGGTGAAGCGATGCCCGTGAACCGGGTACGCCGTATCGGCGCGGCGAAAGAAGTCGGGGGTGTCGGTCACATATGAGGTGGTTCCCTCAATGACCGCGACCGCATCCATCGCCGGACCAACGATCAATGCAGCTGCACCGGCTGCGGCAGTGTACTCCAGCGCATCGCCCGGACGACCCTGCGCCGTGTCGGCACCAATCGCAAGGACATACTCCGCCATGCCGCTGCCAACCATCCCCATCGCGGCGGTTAGCGCTTCAGAACCGGCTTTACAGGCGAATTCCCAATCTGCCGTACTGACCCACGGCGTTGCGCCGAGTGCCTCGGCGACCAGCGTTCCAGACGGTTTGACTGAGTAGGGATGGCTTTCACTGCCAACCCAGACCGCCGACAGGCGATCAGGCGTGATGTGCGCCCGCGCCAGCGCGTTGCGCGCCGCCTCAATTGACATCGTGATTGTATCTTCGTCGGGACCGGGTACGCTCTTCGAGTCGACCGGCGTTCCGCTGGTGCCATCCCAGATGCGGGCAATCTCGCGCGCTGCGATACGAAAGCGCGGGATGTAGACGCCATACCCGGTGATACCGACAGGTCGTTCAGGCTTCATCATAAGCCATGATCCTCCAAACACACGAAAAGAGAACGCGGAACGCACACCGTGCGTCTGCACATACGTGGCTGCATCACAATAATGGGATGTGGCGTTCCGGGTTCTCTTCCAGGTACCTGTTCACTCCTGAGGGCGGGACACCCTCGCTCTGTCTATGGGGGCGCGATGCCCTCGCTCAGAAGTGCGTCTCTGCGGGCACGATGCCCTCGCTCCCACAAGCAATGTGAACTCTTACTCTTCCACCTCGTCAGTCAGGTGATGTCAAACGTTGGATGCCTGTACCTTAGCCGTGCGGCATGGTTTGACGAAGCGCAGGATCAGGCACGCTGCTTGAACATCCTACCCACCGAACGCAGATGCAGTTTCGACTGTTGCGGAAGGCGCCTGACCTGTTTCGGAAGAGCGCAATTCCGCAAGCAGCGCTTCGGCGCGGGCAGGCTTAATCTGGCGTTCCTGCACCATACGCGCCGCAATGATATCCACCTCGGACCCCTGCGCTCCGGCAGCTAGCGCAATCTGGCGCGCATGCAGGCTCATATGTCCACGCTGAATGCCTTCCGTCGCCAGTGCGCGCATTGCTGCCAGGTTCGACGCCAGGCCAACGCAGACGCAGATCTCCGCCAGTTCGTGCGCGTGGGTGACCCCAAGCAGTTTGAGCGCTGCCTGAGCCGCCGGGTGAACCTTCGTCGCACCGCCAACAACGCCGACCGCGAGCGGCATTTCGAGCGTGCCAACCAGATTGCCGTGCGCATCGCGCTCCCAGTGCGACAGCGATGTGTACCGACCGTTGCGGGCAGCGTAGGCGTGTGCGCCAGCTTCGACGGCGCGCCAGTCGTTGCCGGTGGCGATCAGTACCGGATCGATGCCGTTCAGAATCCCCTTGTTGTGAGTCGTTGCGCGGTACGGATCGACAACCGCAAATGCATATGCCCACAGAATGCCTTCGACAACCTCTTCGCCACTCAGACCGTCGCGCGCTAGCGACTGCGCTGGCACGATTGCCCGTGCCCGCGCCAGGCGTCGGTCGCTCAGGTTCGAGAGGATGCGCAGGTATGCCTTTCCCCCGCTGATCTCTTCGAGCATCGGCGCCACTGCTTCCGCCATCGTGTTGATCGCATTTGCACCCATCGCGTCGCGGCAGTCGATGATCAGATGCACCACCAGCATCGGTCCCATCGGGCTGGTTTCAAAGAAACGCACCTCGATATCTTTGGCGCCGCCGCCAAGCGCCACCAGGCTACTGCTCTGGCGATTGGCGAGCGCCAGAAGAGCGTCGCGCTGCGCCAGGATGTCGTGCCGGGCACGCTGCGGATCGGCGACACGAACCAGTTGCACCTGACCAATCATAAGGGGCGGGGTTGAACTGGCTTGAAACCCGCCGCCATCACGAACCAGTTTTGCCGCATAACTTGCGCCTGCCACAATCGATGGCTCCTCGACCGCCATTGGGATGAGCACATCGCGTCCGTTGATTAGGAAGTTGGTCGCAATGCCAAGCGGCAGCTCAAACGTGCCAATCACGTTTTCGATCATCTTGTCAGCGCGCTCGACGGTCAGGGTGCCATTGCCGCCGTGGAGCTGGCGCAGATCCTCATCGTTCAGCCCATCAAACGACCGGACGATTTCGAGACGTTCGCGAGGGCTAAGGTGATAGAATCCACTGATCCGTGAGTTGCGCGTTCCCATATGCGTGTTGTTTCTCCTGTGATGTTTTGCACATTCCGTAGTTTGCTACGGGCGAGTATAGCAGGGAGATCCGTTCAAATACCATGCGAAAGCTGTCAAAACCTATCAAACACCTGTCTAAGACTTCCATGGTACGATACAGGGTATGCAAAAGCTCTTCGTGTTCTCCATAATAATGTGCATCGTTCTGGCGGCATGCGGACGGTCGTCGGGCGATACTTCTCTTCCCGCACCAGCGTTCGTTCCCCTCGACGTGGCGCTCGCCACGCCACGAAGATCAGGACCCATCGGGGCGTACCTGCTGATCGACGCAAGTGGTGCGCGCCTGGTTGCAGTATTGAGCTTCAGCACTGGCGCGACTCCCCTTCCTACTGATCCGCCTGGTCGCCAGGTGTGGCTCGATCTCGATGATCGGCTCGCCGATATCATCAGGCGCGCTCAGCCTTACGGCAATGCGCAGTACCTGGCAGTCGCCGTCAGCGGCGACCTCGAAGGACCGGGGGTGTTCGGACCGGAGGGCGCCTTTGGTTACCGGATGCGTGCGCCGACTCCCACGCCGCTTCCCTGGCAGGAAACGACGGTGATGCTGCTGGCAGCGCTGCCGCCATCCGGTCAGGCAGTACGGGTAACTGGCGCGCTGGTTGCTAGCGCCAGCGAAGCGGTGCTTGTCGAGGCGCTCAATCCTGGCGGTGTGCCAGCGCCTCAGGCGCGTCAGGTGAAACTGCGGGCGCCACTACGCGATGCTGCACTCATGGCACGCCTTACTGCTGCTCCTGGCGGCGCGGTGCGCTACGGAATAGTGCAGGTCGAAGGGATCTGGCACGACGGTGCGCTGGTTCCGATGGGAATCAGGAAGGTTGAAGGGTGAAGGGGGCAGTGTTTCCCCTCGTTCCCCTGCCTCTTCTCCTGCTACCCCTCATCTCTCCAACCCCCTCTCCCACAAGGGGAGAAGGGGGCGTTTGGGCGTCCAGATGCCTGAAACGAGAGAAGGTGCAGGCTGAAGCCCTCCCTGAGCGCGTGGAAGCCCCTGCGGCGCTGAAGCGTCTCTGTCGGTGTGGCGCGCCGGAGGCGCGCGCACCTGAGGTGGCGTTTTTCCCACTCCTGGAGTAGGGTGCACGACTCTGGCCCGCGCAGGCGGGCTTCGCCTCGTAGACTTGTGGTCTTTGAATAAATACTCCGCTCTAGCCCGCGCAGGCGGGCTTTGCCTTGGCTAGCCGAGGGCTGATGGTCTTTGAATAAATAATCCGCTATCCGAGACCGACATACTGTAAAA
>JAGHYV010000034.1 GCA_017743475.1 Roseiflexus sp.
ATTGAAACGCAAAAAGTATGCTGAAAATCAAAGTAAACATTGATAAAGTCTACTGACCTGCTCACTGCCGTCCTGGAGCGGCAGGCGGCCTGGCAGGCGGCGCTCGATCCCTGGCAGGACCCGCTGCAACCGCCGCCTGTTCCTGCCTGGCAACCGTGGGCGCTGCGGATCGGCAGGGGTGGGCTGGTGGTGCTGCTGGCGGGACTGTCCGGCGCAGTGACGGTAGCGCTGGCCGGCGCCGGGGATGCGGTAATGGCAGCGGTGTTGCCCGTCCTTCAGGCGCAGCCGTGGTGGGTAGGGGTTGGGCTGGTGTTTGTGCTGGCAGTGCTGGCCACGCTACTGGGCTGGCTGGTGGATGCGGTGCGAAAAACGTAGCTGTGGAGATAAATGTGCCTCTGACAGGGACGGGTGAGTGCTGACCAAACCGGCGCTGATCTGTTGTGGCTGTGGCGATGCGAGAAGTCTCGCATTCACCATGGAGTAGGGGCAGATTGGATTACGTAGTTGAACATTGATCCGGCAATTCGCGCTTACGTTCCTTTTCGTCGCCTACCCATTCGGCAGCACCGTCCGCCCAGTATTCCTTCTTCCAGATCGGCGCTATTTCTTTGATGCGGTCCATGATCCATGCTGCCGCCTCGAAAGCTTCGCGACGATGCGGCGCCGCAACTACAACCAGCACCGCTGTTTCCCCGATCTCTAGGCGACCGATCCGATGATGAACAGCAATTCCGCCGATATTCCAGCGTGTGCGCGCTTCCCTGGCGATTTGCTCCAGCACTGCCTCTGCCATACTGGTGTAAGCTTCGTACTCCAGAAATGCGGTTTTGCGACCGCCAAAGTGATTGCGTACTATGCCAGCAAATGTAACGACTGCGCCCATATCGGGCGATTGCACGAGCGCAACCAGTGGCGCAGGATCGAGCGGGTCAGGAGTGACGACGAAGGCACGGGGAGCGCCGCCGCTCACTGGAGGAATGAATGCAACTTCATCGCCGTGGTGCAGAACCTGGTCGGGTGTGGCAAACTCCTGATTGACTGCAAACAGCAAGCGACCACTATATCCCGCCAGGCGCGGGTAGCGTTCGGTCAGCATCGTCCAGAGCACCCTAATGGTTGTTCCCTGCGCGACAGTCAGCGTTTCGTCGTTGCACCCGGTTATCTCTCGGTGCGCGGCAAAGTAACGCACAACAATCGTTATTGTGTCGGTCATACCGTTCAACGTTCCCACGTTCTAACGTTCAACCTTCAACTTTCGTCACCCCAACCTTCAACCCTCACAGTCGCACCGGCACCCCACGTTCTGCCAGATACCGCTTGACATCTCGGATAGTATAGACGCCGAAATGGAAGATCGACGCCGCCAGCACCGCATCGGCGTTCCCCTCGACGAGACCGGCATACATATGTTCCGGCGAACCGGCCCCGCCAGAGGCAATGACAGGAACGTCGACCGCTTCAGTAATAGCCCGAAGCAGGTCAATGTCGTACCCGCCGCCAACGCCGTCTGCGTCCATACTGTTGATCACAATCTCGCCAGCACCCAGTTCCACGCCGCGACGCGCCCATTCCACCGCATCGAGTCCGGTGGGGCGTGGATTACGTCCGGTATGGGTAAAAACCTGCCAGCGGGGTGGTTCATCCGGCGCGTTGATCCGTCGCGCGTCGATCGAAAGAACGATACACTGACTTCCGAAGCGACGTGCGCCATCCTCGATCAATTGCGGATTAAGCACAGCTGCGGTGTTGATTGACACTTTATCGGCGCCTGCACGCAGCATGCGGTACATATCCTCGACACTGCGCAGCCCACCACCAACCGTGAGCGGGATAAACACCTGTGCTGCAGTGCGCTCGACCACATCGACCATAATCGCGCGTTCATCACTACTGGCAGTAATATCGTAGAACACCAGTTCATCAGCGCCTCCGGCGTCGTATGCGGCAGCAAGTTCAACTGGATCGCCAGCGTCACGATGGTTCAGGAAGGCAACCCCTTTGACGACCCGACCCGCTTTCACATCGAGGCATGGAATAATGCGGCGTTTCAGCATCGTGTCTCTCCGAACGACGAGCATCTCACTGATCCTGTGGCGCGCGACCGCGTTCTACCTGCTCAGCATGGATTTCATCCGCCTGCGCGCGGAGCGCCGCCAGTAATGTTTCGATCAGGCGCACATCCCGACGTTCCAGATCGGCGAGATACGCCAGACTCTCGCGTTGAACATGCTCAAGATGGCTGGATGTGCGATTCTGACGCTGTTCCAGTTCACGCAACCAGGCATCAATGCGATCAAGCCATGTGTGTATCTGACGCATATGCTGCTCTTCGGTTTCCGCAAGTGACGCGATCTTTTCGTCCTGCTGCTGACGTATCTCTTCCAATCGTTCCTGATTCATCAGGAACCGTTCAGTCGAGATGCGTTCGACCCGCTTAATCTCGCCGGGGATTGCATTCAGGCGTTCGTTGAGTGCGGCTATCTGTTGCGGTAGTTGCTCGGCAAACAAATCGATATGCTGACGAACTTCGTCGAGGCGGTTGAGACGACTGGCATGTGCCTCAAGGGTGGGGTGAATGTCGGCAATTAATTGCTGCGCTTCGACTACCTGACGGCGTAGACTCTGCTTTTCGATTTGCAGGTCCTCGCTCAACCGCCGCATCTCGTCGCGCAGCGCCTCATCGGCGGCAGTGAAGTCGTTCAGACGAGCCTGGAGAGTGCGATGTCGTTCTTCAGCTTCTTTGATCTGTGCGTTCCAGGACGTGATACGCTGCTCCAGGTCATCGATGCGCGGAAAAAGCGGCGCAATCGCGTCGCGATCCTGACGTCGTGCCTCGCCAAGTTGCTGAATCTGCGACTGCATTTCGCGCATCGGGCGCAACCCTTCGTCGATTTTGACCAGCGCACTGGCCACCTCTTTACGCAGTGCTATAATGTCGCGCCGATAACTGTCGAGCGTCTGCGCCATTTCCTGACGCTGGCGGTCGAGCAGTCCCCCAATTTGAGAGACGCTTGCTTCAACTCTGCGGATCTGTTCCATCGCCCATGCGTATTTGTTGGACTGTTCTTTCAGCAGGCGGCGCAGTTCGTCTATCTGTCCCTGAAGGTAGACGAACTGCGATTGTTCGGCGGCGCGGAGGCGCTCTTCCTCGTATTTGCTGGTCGTTTGAGCTGGCTTGCCGGGGTTGGTCATACAGACTCCTTCACTGCACTGCGGCGAGCGCGTCACTCAGCGAGAGGTCGCCAGTGTAGAGCGCACGACCGACAATCGCGCCCTCGACGCCAACCTCCGCCAGGCGACGCAGGTGGTCGATCGTGCTGATCCCGCCTGATGCGATAATGGCAGGACCGCCAGGACGCACAAGCGCACGAGTGGTTGTAATATTTGGTTCCGAGAGTGTGCCATCGCGTGCGATGTCGGTGTAGATCACGCGCCGCACCCCTAGCGCTGCCATGTGTTCGACCAGATCGACGGCGCTGATAGCAGCAGTTTCAGTCCACCCGGCAATGGCTACCATACCGTCGCGCGCATCGACAGCGATAGCAATGGCATCGCCGAACTGCTGCACCAGTTGCCTGATGAGTTCCGGGTCGTGAACGGCGGCTGTACCGAGGATGACACGCTGGACGCCAAGTTCCAGCGCACGCTCAACTGCCGCAATGCTGCGTAGTCCGCCACCGAGTTGCACTGGCACATCGACCGATTGCACGATCGCATGGATGATGTCGGTGTGGACTGGATGACCGCTGCGCGCACCATCGAGATCGACGAGATGCAGGCGTTGCGCGCCCTGTGTGACCCAGCGACGCGCAACCGCGACTGGATCATCGTCGTATACAGTGACACGCTGAAAATCGCCCCGGTACAGGCGCACACATCGCCCATCGTGCATATCGATGGCGGGAATGATTTCCATCATGACACTCCTGCCCATGCGACGAAGTTCGTCAGCAGTTGCAATCCGCAGCGACCACTCTTTTCAGGATGGAACTGCACTGCTGCCAGATTGTTGCGAATGAGCACACTCGGGAACGAGACGCCGTACTCTGTCACCGCAGCGGCATCGCGTTCATCCACCAGATCGCAGTAGTATGAATGGACAAAATAAAAGTCGCTGCCGTCGTTGATGCCGGTGAACAGCGGATGCCGCGCTGCGTGAGGCGTATAATGCACCTGATTCCACCCGATCTGCGGCACCTTAAGACCGGATGGCAGGCGTCGCACTACGCCGCCGACAATGCCGAGGCAGGAATGCAGTCCAAACTCCTCGCTCTGTTCGCAGAGCACCTGCATTCCCACGCAGATGCCAAGAAATGGCGTCCCTCGTGCAATAACATAACGAATAGCAGCGACAAGCCCCAGGCGTTCCAGGTTCTGCATGGTATCGCGGGTCGCTCCAACCCCGGGCAGTATAACCGCTGGCGCGTCGATCACAACATTCGGGTTGCTGGTGACTTCAAGTGGGGCGCCGATTCGCTGAAGCGCCCGCATGACGCTGCGCAGGTTACCGGCGCCATAATCAATGACTGCAATGCTCATAGGGGTACCATTTTTTGTTTATCCGGCAAGTAGCGGATGATTCTGGCGCATGCGAGCAATCAGCGCCGAAATATCTGGCTCCGGCTCGTTTGATGGTCCGAACGGGTCACCGACAGTATCATCGTTCGCCAGAACTCCCAGGCATGCCAGAACACTTGCCGCCAGCGCTTTCAGGTTGTAGCCGCCCTCGAGCACCAGTACAATACGCCCATGACAGACCTCTTCAGCCGTTTCCTTCAGGCGGCGCGTTAGTGCAGCATACCCGGCGACCGACAATGTCAACGGTCCAAGTGGATCAGCCCAATGGGCATCGTAACCAGCGGATACCAGGATCAGCTCTGGGCGATAGCGATGCAGCGCTGGAATGACGACATCATCGAACAGGCGGGCAAACCCGGCATCGCCAACACCGTGAGGGAGCGGAAGATTCATTGTTGTGCCGTATCCTCTGCCCGAACCAATCTCGCGTTCGGCACCGGTGCCCGGGTAGAGTGGCGAAGCATGGGTTGAACAAAAGAAGACCCGATCGTCATCGTAGAAGATATCCTGTGTCCCATTACCGTGATGCACATCAAAATCGATGATCGCCACCCGCGTGATTCCCAGATGGTCGATAGCATAGCGCGCAGCAATAGCAACATTGTTGAACAGACAAAAGCCCATGGACTCGGCGTGCGTCGCGTGATGACCGGGCGGACGAACTAGCGCAAACCCGTTCTGCGCCGACCCATTGACGACTGCATCAACAACCGCCAGGGTTGTGCCAGCGGCCATGAGCGCCGCGTCCCAGCTTGCCGATGTGGTGTACGTGTCGTGATCAATCCACGACCTCGGGCGTGTCGCCGTCCAGCGCACCAGTTCGATCATTTGCTCGGTGTGGACAGCGCGCAGTTGCGCCTCAGTCGCCGGACGCGCCGGAACTTCAAGCAGCACCGAACGCAGATCACTGGCGTTCAGTGCGGCATTAATCGCGTGCAGACGCGCCGCCCGCTCGACGTGCCGCGGCTCGTCATGGGCAGCATGATGCGGATTGATGGCAATGGCTGTTCTCATGGCTCTGCATTATAGCACAGGTGCTGCGCTGCTTATGGCGCAACCTCTGCCTGTCAAAATGTGCGCGCTTCTTTGTCCATCACCGACGCCTTCACTCCTCCGGGAGTCGCACCCCGTTGCCATGCCACACGACTAATCCATCGCGCACTAACCCGTTGAGGAGGGCTACCAGCCAGGCTTCATCATTCGGAGTATAATCAGGGCGCACTTGTGGTCCAAGTTCTGCCAGATCAAGAGCCGTGCCAGGAGGCAATGCGCGGAGCGCAGCAATAGCACGCCCGCGAAAGTAGCGATTCGATCCGACGAACGGACGATCACGACGTTCAGCAATACGTTTGCGCACCGGCGTCGCTTCAAGACGCTCGTCCGACGCGCGGCGCCCGGCATAGTCGCAGCACAGATCGCGTAGGGGACAGCGCCAGCATGCTGGCGAGTCGGCAGTGCAGATCAATGACCCCAGTTCCATCAACGCCTGGTTCCACATCCAGCTGCGCCCAATCGGGAGCGCTGACTGTGCCAGCGCCAGCAAATCTCGGTCTTTAACCGTTACTGCAGGATCGGTCAACGCACGGCGAATAACGCGCCGGATGTTAGTGTCCATGAACGCCACATCCTGTTCAAAGGCGAAACAGGCGATAGCGCCAGCAGTGTAGGGTCCGATGCCCGGAAGCGTGAGCAGCGTAGCAACATCGCGCGGAAAAACGCCATCGAAGCGTTCGACGATTTCACGTGCCGCACGTTGCAGATTGACCGCCCGGCGATTGTAACCAAGCCCAGACCATAGACGGATGACCTCCGCAGTTGGTGCGTCTGCCAGCGCCTGAAGCGTTGGAAAGCGCGTAATGAACGCTTCGTACTTTGGCAGCACGCGATCAACCTGTGTTTGCTGAAGCATCACTTCTGCAACCATGATGCAGTACGGATCGCGGGTGTGGCGCCAGGGAAGATCACGCGCCGCCTTACTGAACCAATTCATCAGTGCATGATGGAAACTGGTAAACACCGATATATTTTCGTTCTTTTGAATGATACTCTTACGTGTTGTCATAGCGGTATCTTCGTAGTACAGGGTTACCATGAAAAACTTTTGAACTTCCAATGCATCCATTTTCTGCCAGACCGTCTTCCGCTTTCGACGCCAGCCAACCGACTTCGCGGTGGGTCGTTGCGGGGTGGATGGCGATTGTTCTTGTGGTTCCGTCCGCTCTGGCGCTTGAGCGCATATTCCCAGCTCTGGATCGTCCGTATCCTTTAGCGTCGCCGCTCTACTTTGCAGGGATTGCAAGCACTGCGGCGATCATCGGAACGTTGGCGCTAGTCATCGTCATCGCGGCATGGCAGGCGCTCGACAATCGCGCGCTGGCAGTTGGTCTGGGATTGCTGGGAGGTGCTGCAACGTCTCTGGTGCATGCGCTATGGGCGGTATCACAGCCCGATGCAACACCTGAATGTCCCATCATCAGCCTTGCCGTCGTCAGCATATTCATTTTAGCCAGCGCATTCGAGGCATCGTCCGCCGCTCAGGATCGGCGGCGGCGTGCGCGCCAATACATGGCGCTTTTTTCCGTGCTTCTCGCATTCAGTATCGGATGGCTATTCGTCCCTGCACCACCGGGTATCGACGCTCTCTTCCATCTCGCAACCGTGGTCGCCTGCGGTTTTGCGCTCTGGCGGTACATTCAATTATACCGTCGATCATCGATCCGTCTCTCGCTTGCGTTCCTGGCTGCTCTTGCATTGTTGGGAGAAGCAACGACAATCCAGCAGATCGCCGCGCCAGTATACAATCTCTCGTTCTGGTTGTCCCATGCTGCGGGCATTGCCGCGCTTGCATTGGTGGCATACGCTGCATTTCTTGAGTTACGTGATCAAAGGCAGCGTAGCCTTATGGATCGCGCTGCCTTCGAACTGGTGCGTCCGGCAATGGTAGAAGCCATAGATGCGTTGATTGAGTCGCTGGAGCGGCGTGAACCGCTTTCGGAGGAACTGCGCACCCGGCTCCAGCGCGATACCAGCCTGTCTCCCATTCAGATCGATGCGCTGGAGAACCTTGCCATCGCTGCCGCACGCGAGCAACGTCAGCGTGAAGAGTTGGAACAACTCGACGCAATGCGTCAGCAGAGCGAACGCAACGTTACATTACTGGCACAGATGGTCATCCACGATCTCAAGAATCCGTTGACAGCATTGATCGGATTTCTTGAATTATTGAGCACAGGTACGTTGAACGACCCGCAACGCGCGCTGATCGAGAGTGCGTTGCGCACCGGACGCAACCTGGCGGGATTGGTCGACGATCTGCTCGATCTAGCGCGTTACAACGAAGGTCGTCTGCGCCTGCGTCTGAGCGATGTATCACTTCCCGATCTCTGCGCTGAGTGTGCCATCGAACTTTCCGGATGGCTGGCATACGAGTCAAAAACCCTGATCCTTGATGTGCCACAGACACTTCCAAAGATTCGCGCTGATAGTCGTTTGCTGCGCCGGGTTTTGCTGAATCTGCTCTCGAACGCGCTCAAACATACCCCCTACGGAACGACGATTACGCTACGCATCTGGCGTGAGCCGCATCCTGACGGCGGCGAGCAGACGGTTATCGAGGTTACCGATACCGGCCCAGGCATACCCCCCGATCAGATCGAACGGATATTCGAGCCATTTGCTGGGACTGGTGAGAGTCGCCCTGCTCGTCAGAGCAGCACCGGGCTGGGGCTTGCCTTCTGTAGGATGGCGGTCGATGCCCATGGCGGAACCATCGAGGTCAGCAGTTTTCCCGGCGATGGCGCAACGTTCCGCATCAGGCTGCCTGATCGTTGATTACTTGTGATGCTGTGCTGGATCGGGTACAATGCCGACGATATTGCTGTATTTCTCAGGGGCAAGGAAGCACACAGGCGCTCGCGCTGGACGCCTGTGCTCAAGTTTGTTGTGCGTTGCAGCAGGCAGATCATATCGCCTGGGCAACGTAGGTTGGGAAATGAACCCCTCCGGGCTTGTGTCTTCCTGTTCGGATGGAGTGACCGATCTGTGGGATCAAGTATCGATGCTGTGCGCGGTATGCGCGATGTCCTGCCGTCTGAAGTGACGGTATATAGATCAACAGCTGCGGCGATCGAGCGAGTACTGGGTGCGTATGGCTACGAACCTATTGATCTGCCGATTATCGAACAGCGCGACCTTTATTTGCGCAAACTGGGTGAAGAACTGGTCGGCAAGGTCTATGAGTTCACATTCAACGGTCGTGACCTAGCGTTGCGACCAGAGTGGACGGCTTCAGTCCTGCGCGCCTATGTCGCGCGTATGCAGGATCAACCGCTGCCCCTGCGCCTGCGTTATGCTGGCCCGGTCTTTCGGAATGAGCGACCGCAGCGCGCCACCTATCGTCAGTTCACCCAGATCGGCGTTGAGTTGATCGGCGGCGCGGCACCGCGCGCCGATGCCGAGTGTCTGGCACTGGCGTGCGAGGGGTTGGTTGCGGCAGGCGTGACGCGCTTTACAGTGCGCATTGGTCATATTGGTCTGATTCGCTCGCTGCTTGCATCGCTGGGGTTGAGTGAACGAACTCAGGGCAGGCTGGTGTGGCGACTGGAACGCCTCCGTGAGCACGGGGTCGCAGCAGTGCGCGCAGAACTGGACGCGCAACCCGCCACGTTCTCTGTTGATCCAGCGCTTCTCGATGGGATCGACGATCAGCGTGCCGAAGCATTGCTGCTGCATGCGCTGCGTGAAATCGGGGTCAACCTGCGTTTCGGCACTCGACCGCCGGAAGCGATCGTTGGTCGCCTGGTGCGCAAATTGCGACGCAGTGAGTCGCCCGATCAGATTGACCGGGCGCTCGAATTGCTCGACCGGTTGTGTCGTATCGAAGGCGGACCTGACGAGGCGCTGGCATATGCCGGATCATTGCTGCGCGATTATCCTGTGACTGGTCTCGAGGAGTTGCATGCAATCCTGCGTCTGGCTACAGCGCATGGCGTGGCACCAGAGTGCATGAAGCTCGATTTTGGGCTGGGACGTGGGTTGCACTATTACACTGGTATGATCTTCGAGATCTACTCCGACGACGGCTTACAGTTGTGTGGCGGCGGGCGCTACGATGATCTGGTAAGCGCGCTGGGTGGACGTCAACCGACACCGGCAGTTGGTTTTGCATACGGGTTAGAACGGGTCGTGGCTGTGGCATCGCCTGCCGCCCCTCTTCCCTGTCCGCCGGTTGTGATGGTGGTGGCAACCGACGATGGCAGTTATCCGTATGCGCTGGAAGTGGCGCGTCTCCTGCGGGCGCGCGGCTATACAGCGATGACCGATGTGCGCATGCGCGGCTTAAGTAGCAACCTGCGCGACGCTGATCGCCGGGGTGTACGTTTCGTTGCCGTGGTCGGCGCCGATGAGCGTGCGCAGCGGTGCATTTCCTGGCGTGATCTGGAGCGGCGCGAAGAGACGCTCATTGCTCTGACGGATATCCCGCCGATCGAAAGGTGATCTATGTCGTAGCATATGCGTCAGCGGCTTGCAGGGTGGTTGGTCGTTTCGCTTGGCGCGCTGATAGTGCTGGCTGCAAGATCGCCATCGGTGATTCTGGAGGCGGGCAAGCCATTTCCCTACGACCTCTTTGCACCGCCTGCACTGGCGCGCAGCGCTGCAACTGGCGCGCTGATCATCAGAAGGGGACGGCTGGGTGTTGTTTTGCTGACACTGAGACTATTCGTTGTGGTTATGACCGTCTTCTCGCGCGATTTTCGGCGCTGGCTGGTGCGGAATCTTCATAGCGTATCTGCTCATCATGATGACCGCCTAACGTATGGCGAGCTTGCACAGCGGCACGACCATTCACGCTGGCGGTTGGCGCAACGTTTATCTTACTGGCTGAAACAATGGCTGCACGCGAGCGTGTCGAATTGGGTGTCGCTCGCCAGCGTATTGCAACCGGCATGCATGATCGACGCGCTGCAGTATGTTATCGATTTTCTTCGTGCTGGCACTGATTCGCACCGCCCGCGTCGCAGCATATTCCTGCAACGTGGCGAGTCAGCGCTCGATATTGATCCGGATCAGATTGTTGCCGCCGTTGAGCGTCTTGCACGCGGCGATTGATCGTGAGTGAACCGTATGCCAGGGCAGTATACCGATGTCACCCTTCTCGGTCAACGTGTGATCGAACAGGTTGAACATGCTATTGATTGTTGGCAAGCGGGCTGTCCTTGAGCGGATTACGGCGGTGACACTCGCTGGTAGGCATGTGTTGATCGAGGATTACCCCGGTCTGGCAAAGACACTGATTGCACACAGTTTTGCGGCGACGCTGAGTCTTGAGTTCCGGGTATTCAGTTCACGCCAGATCTGTTGGCCAGGGGACATTACTATGCGGTTATGTCTACAACCGTGCTGCTGATCGCTTTGAGTTGCAACGGGGACCAGTATTTGCCAATATTGTTCTGGCGGACAAGATCAACTGCGCCTCGCCGAAGACCCAATCGGCGTTACTGGAGGCAATGCACGAGCGCCAGGTGACACTCGAAGGCGAGACAATGCCGCTGCCGGAACCGTTTCTGGTGCTGGCGACGCAAAACCCCATCGAGCACGAGGAACCTTTCCGCTTCCCGAAGCGCGACTTGATCGCTTTTTGATGAAACTTTCGATTGGATATCCTTCGCTAGAAGAAGAGCGTGAGATCCTGTGGCGGCGACGTGAGCGTTGGCGCGATGACGCCGTGATCGAGCAGGTGACCAGCGCCGAAGAATTGCTAGCAATGTGCGATGCTGAGGTGTATGTCGATGCCGACATTGAGGAGTACATCGTGCGGTTGGTGGCAGCCACGCGCAGTGATGCACGTGTGGCAGTCGGCGCCAGTCCACGCGGATCGCTGGCGCTGCTCAAACTGGCGTGGGTGCGCGCTGCGCTCGACGAACGCGATTTTGTCATTCCCGATGATGTCAAAGTTTTTGTTCGCCCGGCGCCGGCGCACCTCTCATTTCATTCTGACGCCCGATCTTTGGATGCAGCGTCGCGCCGCAGAGGAAATCCTGTCCGCGGTGCTTCAGGCGATTCCGGCACCGGTTATGCGATGAGAGCAACACTCGACTACTGCAACCTGATCGCACTCAGTGCGCTGGTATTCAGGTTGGTGCTGTCCGGTCTTGCCACGCTCAACAGTGCGTTGATCGTGCTAGCAATCCCACCGGTCATCTTCATTGGCGCTGCACTGCTCGATATGCCGGACGTTGTACAGTTCAGGCGACGCGTACATTGAGCACAGAACGCGCATCGCCGGGCGCGACAATCAATGTGAGCGTCACGGTTACAAACGATGGAATGCGCACTGTGCCTGTTGCGATCAAAGATGTGCTGCCCGCAGGATTGGAATTGATCGCAGGGTGTCCCACGTGCGTGGCGCTACTCACGCCAGGTTCGTCGGTGACAGTTGCGTACACCGTTCGCGGCGCGCGCGGGTTTCACCATTTCAGCGGCGTGCAAGCGATAGTGAGTGATTATCTCGGTTTGTATCGTTGCCAGATCGAAGTCGCAGCGCCAGGCAAGATTCTGATTGTACCGGAGGTCGTGCGGTTGACCCGTCTCGCGGCATTCACTCTCGGCGCATGTGCATCTACTCCAGGACGATCACGGCGCGCCAGGGCAGGGCAGGAGTCAATTCCTTAGAGTACGCGAGTATCGGGCAGGCGACTCGATGCGCTGGATCAATAATCGTGCCGATGCACGTTTCCCCGGGTCACTCTATGTCAACGAGTTCGAACAGGAGCGTGTCGCAGACATTGGTATCACCCTCGACGTGCAGCGCGCGATAGCGATGTGCAGGGCAACCGTCATATGCTGTTCAAGTATAGTGCAGGCTGCTGTCGCGCTGGCAGATGCCCTGATAGGGCAGGGCAATCGGGTTGGGTTGCTGATCTACGGACATGCCATCGAGTGGACGTTTCCCGGCTACGGCAAAATCCAGCGTGAAAAGATATTACGCGCGCTGGCACAGGCGCGCACCGGAGACCGCGCTGCCCTCGCCAGCCTCGCCGATATTCCAACGCGCCTCTTTCCGGCGCGCTCACAAATCATTCTGATCAATCCGCTGCAACCGGGTGATGCTATTCCTATTTCTGCATATGCACGCGCACAGCTACGAAGTGCTGGTTGTCAGTCCCGATCCGGTTGCCTTCGAAGCGAACGTTTTCGGACCCCAGGCGGCTCTCGCCGCGCGGATCGCACGCATCGAACGTCAGGCTCTGCTGCAACGTCTTTATCTGGCTGGAGTGCGTGTTGTCGACTGGAATGTGGAGACGCCGCTGGCGCAGGCGCTGGCGCGTATGCAGCGCTGATGAATGTCGCAATTCTGTGCTATACTGTGATTCCCGCAATAATGAGCTGATTAAGCCGCAAACCGTGCAGCGGTGCGATGGTTGCGGGCGACGGCAGGAACGAAATGACGCGGGGCGGCGTTACGCTGGAGCATACTCTTGCGCCACGCACGGGAAAGGGGAGCGACGATGAGTGTATCGATACCCACAGCGAATCCAGCGATTACCCGGAAAGCGATGGACAGCCGATAGCGGACAACACGCTGCAATTTCGCTGGATTACGGTGGTGCAGGGCAATCTGGCAGCGCTCTTCGCCGACCGACCAGATGTGTCCGTGGCGGGTGACCTGTTGTGGTATCCGGTGGAAGGGCACCCCGACATTCGTCGCGCGCCGCATGTGATGGTCGCCATGGCCGCCCGAAGGGAGATCGCGGCGCGTATCTACAGTGGGAGGAAGGGGGACAGCCGCCGCAGGTGGTGTTCGAGATATGGTCGCCGGGCAACACTGCGGGCGAAATGGAGCACAAGCACGAGTTCTATGAGCGGTACGGGGTGAGCGAGTACTACCTGATTGACCCGCAGCAGTGCAATGCGATGGGATGGGTACGGCAGGGGGAGCGGTTGCACACGATTGACGAGATGAACGGGTGGGTCAGTCCGCTGTTGGGGGTGCGGTTCGCGGTGACGGAGGAGGGCGTGAGCCTGTTCTACCCGGACGGTCGGCCGCTTCTGACGTTCGAGGAACTGGTGCGGGCGCGGGAAGCAGCGGAGGAACGGGCGCGAGCGGAAGCGGTGGCGCGGTTGGAAGCGGAGGAACGGGCGCGAGCGGAAGCGGTCGCACGGGAAGCGGAAGCGCGGGCACGAGTGGAGGCAGAGGAGCGGCTCCGCGCTCTGCGCGAGCGTCTACGGGCGCTGGGGATCGACCCGGACAATGTTTCATGATGCGTCAGCAGCTTTTCATCAACGAGGATAAGCGCGTTGAACGGAAAACACACGGATGGAGGAAGAATTGCGTCGCCTGCATTGCAGCAAGCGATAGCGCTGCTGCAAATGATGCAACCCATTCGGATGGAGGGAGAATTGCGTCGCCTGCATTGCAGCAAGGGACTGTACATCCAGCGCACTCCAGCGGATCGCTGGCAGTTGTGAGCGCGATTGTCCTGGCAACTGCATTGCTCGCAGGTGGACTGATTGCAGCGGGTGAGACACTCTTTGCACTGGTGCCAGTTGCCTTTGGCGATTTGTGGGCAACCGGTGCGATCCTTCAGCGTGACTGGACGCGCACGATTACCGTGCCTGGTTTGATCGTTGTTGCTGCTGGTGCGACATTTACTCAGGTCGCGCCACTTGTTCCGCTCGCTGGTCTGGTTACGATGCTGGTTGCCTGGCGTCTCGCCGATCTTGATCGGCGTCTGGCGCTGACCGATATGATTGTTGATGAACGATCACTGCGACGTGCCCATTTCGCCCGTTTACTGGCGGGGGTGGCGTTTGTGCCCGGCAGCCTGGCGACTGTTGTGCGTATCGAAATCGGTGCAATCGGAGCGTTGATTGCTGGCGCGCTGGCAGTGGCCGGTCTCAGTCGTCTTGTTGTCTTCCTGCGTCGTATCATGCGCGACGTGTAGTAGGGCGGGATTGTCGGTTTCCAGAGAGATGGCAACTCTCCAGAGAAGTGAAGTGATATGACGTTGCGTTTTGCTATACCGTCGAAGGGCAGTTTGTACGACGGCACAATCGCCTTTCTTGAGAGCGCCGGATTGCGCGTGGCGCGCCCGAATCCGCGCCGTTACACTGCTTCCATTCGCGCACTCCCCGGAGCAGAAGTGCTGCTCCATCGACCGACGGATATTGTCGAAAAAGTGGCGGCGGGTGAAATCGATCTCGGTATTAGCGGTCTCGATCTGGTCGAAGAACTGCGTGGCGACCGTGATGATCTGATCGTTTTGTTTGATGATCTTGGCTATGGCGCTGCCGAACTGGTCGTCGCCGTCCCGGAGACCTGGATCGATGTGACTGCCTGGCACGATCTGGCGGATCTGGCAGTGGAGTTGCACGGTCAGGGTCGGCCGCTGCGTATTGCGACCAAATATCCATCGCTGACCCGCCGTTTCTGTTATGCGAATGGCATTAACTACTTCCGTCTTGTTGAGTCGCAGGGAGCGACTGAAGCAGCGCCGGGGCTTGGGTACGCCGACATCATCGTGGATATTACAGAAACCGGCGTGACGCTGCGCGACAACCAGTTGAAGATCGTTGGCGAGCCGATTCTCCGTACCCAGGCATGTCTGATCGCGAGTCGTCGCTGTTTGCGCGCCAATCCTGCGGCGCTGGCAGCAACCCGTACCGTGCTAGAACTAATCGAGGCGCGGCGGCGCGCGCGTCGTTTCGTGCAGGTGACAGCAAATATCGCTGGTGAGTCGGTGGAAGATGTGGGGCGTCGTGTGGCGGTCCGCTCTGACCTTGCCGGTGTGCAGGGACCGACAATAGCGCCGGTCTGGCCCAGCACGTCGCGCGCTGCGGGTGCACCCGGATGGTATATGGTCACGCTGCTTATACCACAGGATCGAGTGCTCGATCTGACGGCGCACCTCCGTCAACTCGGCGGCGACACCATTACGGTCGTACCGGCGCAGTATGTGTTCGATGCAACCTGCAGCAGTTATCATCGTTTGCTGGAGTTGCTCGAGGAACAGACACCATGACCATTCCTGTCTTCGAAGATCTTTCCATTGCTCGTCGCACCATTCTGAGGCGTGTTCCCTTCGATGAGATCGATGTTCCTGTATCGCTGCTGAATGCTATCGAGGAGCGCTTTGGCGCACGGTTGACTCCTGCCGAAGCAGTTGATCGGATCCTGCGCGATGTGCGCGAACGAGGTGATAGTGCGTTGCGTGATTGGGCGCAGCGTCTCGATAATTACGCCGGTCCGCTGGAGATTGCGCCGGAACATTGTGCTGCGGCGCTGGCTGCGCTCGATCCTGCACTGCGGGAAGCGATCAATCTGGCGATAACCGGACTCACGCGCTTCCATCAACGCCAGGTGCGCACCTCCTGGGTCGAGTTCGATGCCGAAGGTGCGCTCGGGCAGATCATCACACCGTTGCGACGAGTCGGCATCTACGTTCCGGGTGGCGCCGCACCGCTTCCATCGTCTCTCCTGCATGCCGCAGTTCCAGCGCGTGTCGCCGGTGTTGAGGAGATTATCGTCTGTACACCGCCGCAGCGCAACGGCGAGGTCGACCCAACAGTGCTCGCCGCTGCGGCTGCCGTGGGGGTTTCACAGGTGTTCGCCATTGGCGGCGCGCAGGCGATTGGGGCAATGGCGTATGGCACAGCAAGCGTGCCGCGTGTTGATAAGATCGTCGGTCCTGGCAATCTCTTCGTGGTGCTGGCAAAGCGTGCGGTCTACGGTGTCGTCGGCATCGAGTCGCTCCCCGGTCCCACCGAGACGCTGGTCATCGCCGATGCGCACGCCAATCCGCGCCTAGTCGCCGCCGATCTGCTGGCCCAGGCGGAACATGTGCTTGCGTCCGCGATTCTGATCACGCCTGATCGGGCGCTTGCCACACAGGTTCAGGCAGAAGTTGCGCGGCAACTCGAACTGCTTCCGACACAGAACGCCGCTGCCGCTGCTACTGCCATGACCGGACGTGGCGGTGTCGTGCTGGTTCCCGATCTCGATACCGCCTTTGAGATCGCCAATGAATACGCGCCGGAACATCTCTGTCTGTTGATCGATGATCCCTGGCGCCATGTTGGAAAGGTACGTAACGCGGGTGGCGTGTTCCTCGGCGAACGTTCCTTCGAGGTGCTTGGCGACTACGTGGCCGGACCATCGCATATCATGCCGACCGGTGGAACCGCTCGCTTTGCTTCCCCGGTCAATGTGGACGATTTTCGTAAAATCATCTCGCTCGTGGCGCTGAACGACGCAGCATTGCGCCGGATTGGACCGGCTGCGGCGCGTCTGGCGGATGCCGAAGGTCTGGCGGCGCACGCGGCTGCGGTGCGGGCAAGATTGGAAGGTTAAGGGTAAGGTCTGGTATAATGCTGGTGTTCTGAACAGATGCTGCGTGAGGAGGCGGGCAGGTATGCCGTCGAGTTTTATCGAAAGTTTCATCTTCCTCCTGATAGAAGTGCTGTCGCTGGCAATTCTTTTTCGCGTGCTGCTCTCATGGGTCGATCCGCTGGGCAATATGCGGATCACGCAGATGCTTCGCGATCTGACGGAACCGATCCTGGCGCCAATCCGCAGCATCCTGCCACAGACAATGATGTTCGACTTTTCGCCGATCATTGCAATGTTATTGCTACAGGCTATCAGCATGCTGATCCGCTCTGCATTGTGATGATCATTCATTGCCTGATCGGGCAGGATACGCCGGCAGAGGATCAGGTTGTCCTCGAACCGGTCAGGACTGATCCCTGGAAAGTCTGGTCAATGAACCAGGAGGTCATCGTCACATCGTCAGAAATCTCTCGGACGACGTCCTACTCTGCACGTGTGTTGCTCAGCACCGTCTTCCTGTGCGGTGTCGGCACGTTGGGCGTCGAGATGATCGCCTCACGCCTGCTTGCCCCCTATTTCGGCACGTCGCAGCCGGTCTGGGCTGCAATCATCGGTCTGACGCTGGTCTACCTGGCAGTCGGGTACCACTTCGGCGGGCGTCTCGCCGACCGCCGTCCTGATGAGCGGGTCCTGTACTGTATTGTTCTGCTATCGGGAGTTGCGACAGCACTGATCCCGCTCCTTGCCGCCCCCATTCTTGGTTTCGCGCAGCGCGCCGTTGCTGAACTCGCAGTTGGCAGTTTCATCGGCGCGCTGTTTGGCGTGCTGGCGTTGTTCGCTGTGCCGGTCACGTTGCTGGCAATGGTCGGACCATTTGCAGTGCGTTTGCAGTTGCATCGCGCGGCAGCCGGTGTGCAGGTTGCCGGCGCTGCCGCCGGAACGGTCTCTGCCATCTCGACCATTGGCTCAATCGTGGGGACATTCCTCACCGTTCTGGTGCTTATTCCCGCAATTGGCACCACAGCCACGACGTATGTCTACGCTGGTTTGTTGACCGTGCTCGGCGCGGTTGGTGTGCGCAACTGGAAGGCGCTGGCGGCGCTGGCGCTCACAGCAGCGCTCTCAGGGTATGCGCTTTTAAGGCCGGGACCGGTGAAGGAAGCCGGGTGCGCCGGATGCACCCTGATCGCCGAATACGAATCGCCCTACAATTATATTCAGGTTGCGACGCGCCGCGACCCGGAGTATGGGCAGCAGGTCGTGCTGCTGCTGAACGAAGGTCTGGCGATCCACTCGATCTACAATACCGCTTACAATGGCGATCCACTCGATACGCTTACCGGCGGCGGACCATGGGACTATTTTGCGATTGCGCCGTTTGTTGTACCAGGGCGTGATCCGACGACGGTGCGCAGCCTGGCAATGCTTGGCTCGGCGGCGGGAACGACGCCAGCGCAGTTTCTGGCGATCTATGGACCTGAGACGCGCATCGATGCAGTGGAGATCGATCCCAAAATCATCGAAGTGGGACGACGCTTCTTCAACATGCGCGATGCCTCGACCGGTCCGGATCATCCGAATTACCACGTTTACGCCGAAGACGCACGTTTCTGGCTGGCGACGCGGGGCGGCATCTACGATGTGATCGGCATGGATGCCTATCACCAACCCTACATCCCCTTCCATCTGACGACGGTCGAGTTTTTTCAGTTGGTGCGACAACATCTTGCTCCCGATGGCGTGGCAGTCGTCAATGCCGGGCTGGGTCCCAATGGCGACGACCGCCTGAGTCAGGCGATTGTTGCGACTATGGAGCAGGTTTTTCCTCAGGTTTTCGTGATCGAAACGGCGCGTCTCAGCAATCAGATCATCATTGGCGTGAATCGCAATGTCGGCGACGGATACGCCAATCTGCTCGATGCGTATGAGCGTATCGAACATCCAGCATTGCGACGCACCCTTGAACGGGTGTATATTCCAACGCGCCAGTCTACGGCAACCTTCGCGCCTTTCACCGATGATCGCGCACCGGTTGAGCGTCTGGTCGATCTCCTGATTTTCGATACGTTGATACGTTAGTCATCTTTCCGTCTCGATGATGGACGATGGGGTGCGTTTGCGCCCTGCGGGGATTGTTTTGTGCATTGCACCGCCGATGGATGGGTTGCATGTTCATCGTTTCGGCTTTCATAGAAGTCCTCCTCCCGGTGACGGTGATCGTAGTGTGCGGATATGCGCTGCGACGCCGCTTCGAACTGGATCTCCCATCGCTCAATCGCTTAAGCATGTATGTTCTTAGTCCTGCATTGATCTTCACCACGATTGTGCGGATCGATGTGACCGGCGACGAGGCAGCGCGCATCATTGCCGCGTCCGTGGCACTGTGTCTGGGAATCGGGGTCGTCGGGCTGATTGTCGGTGCGCTTATGCGCCTGGATCGTGGCAGCCTGATGGCATTGCTTCTCTGTGTGATGTTCATGAACTCGGGCAACTACGGTTTGCCGACAACGCGCTTTGCGTTTGGTGAAGCCGGTTTTCAGCGCGCACTCCTCTACTTCATCGCGCAGACAATTCTGGCGCAGACGCTGGTAGTGCCGATCGCCAGCGCCGGACGCGGCGATCTCAGGAGCGCGGTGCGGCAGATGTTTGCCATGCCGCAGATCTATGCGGTCGCAGCGGGTTTGCTGGCACGCTTCAGCGGCATCGATCTGCCGTATCGCGGAGATGCGCTAGGCAGTGCGTTTCGTGGCGTGGCGCTGATGGCTGATGCCGCATTGCCGCTCTTACTGCTTCTGCTGGGCATGCAACTGGCAAATGGAACCACGGTGGAAGACGTTCGGTTGACCATGGTGGTTGCCGGGTTGCGGTTGGGGGTTTCACCGCTCATGGCGTATGGTCTGGCGCGCGCGCTGGCGCTCGATGACCTGGCGCTGCGGGTGGTGGTGCTCGAAGCCAGTATGCCCACAGCCGTCAATATGGTGCTCTACTCGCTCGAATTCAACGCCCGTCCGCGCTTCGTTGCAGGGGTGGTGGTCGTCACGACGCTGATGAGCCTGGTGACACTGACGCTGCTGCTGAGCGTGTTGCGTCGATGATGGATTGATGACGTTCAACCTTCAACCTTCAACCCTTCTCTACTCCCGCACCACCAGATACCCGATGAGGAGAATCAATTGAAAGACAACCGGGATCAACCCCCCGCCGATGAGTTGTCCGCCGCGCCATTCGTACAGTGCGCTCCACAACCCTGCCGCCAGCCAGAATGACCACCCGATTGCCCCCAGCCACAGAAGCGCCGCAAGCGGTTGAGCGCCGACAAGAAGCACAACCAGCGCTGTCAGCATGAGGAACAGGCGTGGTTGCTGAACCCGTGGATAGAGGTATAGCGGACGCGCTCCCTCCTCACCGCCGCCGCTCATCTCGTCGAGCGCAGCTGTGGCCAGTGATACCAGGGGCCACTCGAGGAGCGCCAGGAGGGTCATAATGAGTGAAGCGACAATCAGGCGTCCATCCGGGGGAATATGCTGAACGAGTGAG
Source organism: Roseiflexus sp. (assembly GCA_017743475.1). Lineage (GTDB taxonomy): Bacteria > Chloroflexota > Chloroflexia > Chloroflexales > Roseiflexaceae > Roseiflexus. The sequence continues at coordinate 20,444 of JAGHYV010000034.1, forward strand.
CGATCGGCGAGCAACATTAGCGCAGGAAATACTGCGATTCCGAGCGCAGCTGGCAGCGTTTGCAACAGTCGTCCGACGACGATCTGCTGAGTGGTGGGGTCGGCGCGACTCTCCTCGACAAGGCGAGTGGCGGCTGCAGTCGACTGAACGCTCAGCAGCAGGAGATCTGATCGCGCATCACTCTGGAACGGAGGCGCCTGTGTATCGCCGGTTTCCCCGTGATGCCGCATAACCTCCAGCACAATGCGCTGGAGTAACGCATCGGCGTTGCTGATAGCTGTGGTGATCAGGATGCCAGGGGAGAGCGAACCATCGTAGAGAAAACTCACGATTCGTGCATCGACTGGCAATCCACCTGTAACCTGTATCAGCACGACCTGGCTGTTTTCGGAGAATTCGGTCACCTTCATGACGCGCAGACATGACCATGGGAGCGTGTATGTGCGCCACAGGCGACGGATAGTCAATCCCTCGCGGTGCGCCTCAAGCGCTGGCAAAAGATGGTACACAACCGATGCGACGCCGAGCAGGAAGAGCAGGACGATGTGCGCTTCGACTAGCAGCCACCATGGCGCTGGAAGAAGTCGCAGGTCAAGTTGATTGAAGACTGGCAATCGACGTAAGGCAGGAAATGTCATCGCCAGATAGGTCATGATCAGTGTCAGATACCGCAGGATCGCAACTGCTGCAACGAACGCTGCCGTCCCCGTCAGGGTGGCGCGAATGCGTCGCGGATACTCGCCGGTTACAACATCGCCAGAGATGGCAACCGCAGGCGGTGCATCATCGCGCCGGGACGAGCGTTGCGCAAAAAATGACAACGGGCTGAGCAACAGGCGGAACAACGGTGAACTTGCCCCCTCCTGCAACTCGACCTGTCGTCCGGTCGCCATGGTGCGCGCTGCACGGTCAGCTTCGCTGAGGAGCGTCTTGACCAGGTCATCGAACTCACTGATCTGTGATGTGATCAGAAACGCGGGGCGGAAACCCAGGCGATAGATGAAGCTGTACCAGCGATGCCATCCGGTCAGCCAGCCACGGTCGGTTTCGACCAGCAACACATAGCGATCACCGGCTTCGGTGACTTTGATAGTGCGGATATTTTCCCAGGGCACGGGCAGCCAGTCGTTGACAAATGCCACCAGCATGCCGCGTGCGCTGGTGCGCACCATCGGCAGACTGTTGCGCAGCAGAAGCGCCGCCAGCAACGCCAGCGCCAGCCAGAGCAGTGCGGGCAAGAGGTCCGCCGGTGTGTTCGGCGCTGGCGGATCGGCAGTGTTGATCGCCTGCACGAGATCGTCGAGCCAGGGAAGTTGAGCGAACAGCGTCGTATCGACTGAATAGATCGACCAGAGCAGGCGCAGCACATCACGCCCCAGACGCACCAGCGCCAGGGTGACAGCAACCGCCGACAGGAGTTCTATGGCAACGATCAAACGGAGGGGGTAGCGATGAACTTTTTCGATATTCACACGTCCGCCTCCGCAGCGGCAGGCGACTGATCTCCCATCAGATTGCGCACACGCAGCGCTGCCTGATCGAGCAGACGTTGACACGCTTCGGCAGTTGCGACGCCTTCTTCGTAGAGCGCCAGCGCCCGTGCGAGCGGGAGATCGCCGGTCTCAAGCTGCTCGACAATCTGTTGCAGACGGATGTACAGAGTCTCGTATTCTTCACCTGGAACAGGTTCGTTTGCGGACATAGCGTTTGATTCGGGATTATCAGGCGATTCTATCTCTACATGAACGATGAGCAGAACAGGAATTGCATACAGGCGAGAGATGTACTATTTGACACGGGCGCGGAAACTGCCACGGCGCACTGTGACCTCGATGCAATCATCAGGTGCAACCAGAGACGCATCGGTGATCAACGCTCCGGTTGTTGATTGCACCACAGCATAGCCACGGTCAAGCGTCGCCAGGGGGCTGAGCGCCTGGAGGCGACCGCGCACGCCATCAAGATGGGCGTGCGCCAGCGCGATACGTCGTTCGAGCATGATGGTTGCGCGGCGGATCAGGTCATCGATATACTGGCGGTCGCGTCGGATTCGGCGTTCAGGCGAACAGAGAGCCAGGCGCCTGTTCAGATGGGATACTTCATCGCGTGCACCGGTCAATCGCTGCGTCATCGCCGCGTCCAGGCGGTTGCGCAACTGGCGAATATCGTCGATTAGTTCAGTCATATCAGGAGACACCAGTTCGGCTGCTGCGGAGGGGGTTGGTGCGCGTACATCGGCGACAAAATCAATAAGCGTGGTATCGGTTTCGTGCCCAACACCGCTGACGACCGGCACTGGACTGGCAAACACAGCGCGCGCCAGCCGCTCGTCGTTGAATGTCCAGAGATCTTCGGCGGCGCCGCCACCGCGCGCCACAATGATAACATCGACATCAGTCTCATAGAGCGCATAGAGCGCCTCAATAATTGTATCGACAGCGCCAGCGCCCTGCACCTGGCAGGGCGCGAAGATCACTTCAGCGAGCGGATAGCGACGACGCAGAATGTTGAGCATATCCTGAAGCGCCGCGCCCGTCGGTGATGTGACAATACCGATCCGGCGCGGCAGCGACGGTAATGGGCGTTTCCGCGATTGATCGAACAGACCTTCTGCAGCAAGACGCTCCTTCAGGCGTTCGAACTGCGCCTGGAGCACGCCGATGCCTGCCGGTCGCAACGTATCGACATACAGTTGCACCTGACCACGCACCTCATAGAATGCCACCCGCCCATGGGCAAGCACAGCATCACCGTTAGCAGGCAGCGTCGCCATACGTGCCGCGACCGACTTCCACATCACTGCCCCGATCTGCGCATCGCCCTCTTTCAACGTGAAGTAACAATGACCGGAAAAGTGACGATTAAAACTCGAAACTTCCCCCTCAACCCACACATCGTTTAACAGATCGTCAGCGTCGAGCAAGTCGCGCAGGTACGTGTTGAGTTGCGAGACAGTCAAAAACCGCATGGCAATAAACTGACGGGCGTTCCTCGTCGACGTGTGTTGAGGGATAGCACGTTCGTTACAGCGGCTCGATAACCATTAATGGCTGCCCATACTCCACTGGTTGCGCGTTCTGAACCAGAATACGTACGACCCGACCAGCAAACTCGCTCTCGATCTCGTTCATCATCTTCATCGCCTCGATAATGCCGACCCGATCACCGACATTAATGATGTCGCCTTCCTGCACGTAGGGCGGATCCTTCGGTGACGGTGCAGCATAGAATGTTCCGACCATTGGCGCGGCAATGATTTTGCCTGGTGGGAGAGCGTCCGGCTCTGGTGCGGGTGTTACTGGCGGCGGCGTCTGCACCGGCGCCTGAACAATACCGATCGGCGGCGCCGAAGATTGCACGTTTGCGGCAATCGATGGTGTAACGAACATCGGCGCTGGCGTATGGGGATGCAGCGATGGACCTCGCTTGATATGCAGGCGTGTCGTGCCGCGCTCAATCGAGATCTCATTCACATCCGTGTTGCTGATCATGCGCAGTAGTTCGCGCACTGCGCTCAAGCCGAACTCGTCCTCGATCGACTGCACAGTGTGATCGCGCTCACCTTCGCTCATAGTGCTGCTCACTTCCTGCTCTGGCGGTGCATATGAGAGACTTTTCACAACGCATTATAACATGCAGCGGTACGATGGAATGCACGCATCATCTCTCCGGGTTTTGCGGTACACTCATGATGAGGGTGCACACAGAATGGCAGGCGCCAATTGTCAAAAGAACTTTTTTCATCGATGACTTTGCTGCAAAAACGAACCGCTGAGACGCCGAGGGCGCAGAGAATCCAAAAACGAATCGTGACGGATCGTGGTGAAGCGTGTGGGGGCATGACGCGCTATGGAATCCGTCTCTGCGAACACTGCGCCTCTGCGGTGACATCCCCTTTTTGTAGTGGATTCAACGATCTATCCGGGGAGGACAGTTCATGATTGTCGACAAGTATCTTGCTTCGCTGGCTGAAACGCTTGCAGCCGTTCCCCGTGAGCCGCTGCGCGCGATCGAAGAGACATTGTGGCAGACGTATCTCCGCGACGGGACGATTATTATCTGTGGGAACGGCGGCAGTGCCGCCACTGCGTCGCATTTTGCATGCGACCTAGCGAAGTGGACGATTTCCGACGGGCGCCGCCGTCTGCGCGCGCTTGCGCTGACCGACAATGTGCCATTGATGACGGCATGGTCGAACGACACAGCGTATGAGCGCGTGTTTGTTGAGCAGGTCATGTCGCTCTACCGTTCTGGCGATACGCTGGTAGCCATTTCAGGGAGCGGCAATTCACCGAATGTGCTACGCGCGGTTGAATGGATGGCGTCGCAAGGCGCCGCAACGATTGGACTGACCGGCTTCGACGGTGGGAAGCTGGCAACGCTGGCGCAGATTGCGGTCGTTGTTCCCAGCCATTTTATGCCCGAAGTTGAAGATGTGCACATCGCTATTTGCCACAGCCTGGCAGTGGCATTGGGTGAGCGGATTGGCGCCGAATGTCTATGACACTCGTCCTTGGTCTCGATTTTGGTGGCACGAAACTTGCCGCCGGGCTGGTTGATCTTCAACAAGGCAGCGTGCTGGCGCGCCGCTCGATGGCAACGCCGGTGTCCGGCGGCGCGTCTGCCAGTCTCCAGGCAATGCTGGCGCAGGCGCAGGCGTTGATCGCAGTTGCGCCTGCGCCTGTGCAGGGCGTCGGTATCAGTTTTGGCGGACCGGTTGCGGCGGATGGGCGCACCGTGCGTCTCTCGATGCACGTTGCCGGATGGGATCAGGTCCCGCTGGCGACGCATGTCGAGGAAGCGCTTCAGCTGCCTGCTATCGTTGCCAATGATGGTGATGCGGCAGCGCTGGCGGAGTACCATTTCGGCGCCGGACGGGGCGTGCGCAATCTGCTGTATCTGACCGTCAGCACCGGTATTGGCGGCGGCATAATCATCGACGGGCGCCTGCATCGTGGCGAACGCGCCTGGGCAGGCGAGGCGGGGCATCAGGTGCTGAAGCCCGACGGTCCACCCTGCCCGTGTGGGCGCAACGGCTGTCTGGAGGCGCTAGCGTCGGGATTGTCGATCGCACGCGAGGCACGGTTGCGGTTGCGGGGACCCGATGGCGCAACCAGCGCGCTGGCTACCATTCCGCCCCACAAGTTGACCGCGCAGCACGTTGCAGAAGCGGCGGCGGCCGGCGATGCTCTAGCGCGCGCAGTGTGGAACGAGGCGATGGGATGGTTGGGAATCGGCATTGCTTCAGCCGCGAACCTGCTCAATCCCGGGCGTGTCGTGCTTGGCGGCGGGTTGACCCGCGCTGGTGCGCTCCTGTTCGACCCCGTGCGCCACGTGGTTGCGCAGCGCGTGATGGATCCAGAAGTAAGCGTTGTACCTGCCGCGCTTGGCGATGATGTCGGCATCCTGGGGGGTGCGGCGCTGCTGCGCGAACCTTGACAGCGCCCGGCGTGGGTGCTAGAATGCGAGTGGTGATGGCCCCGTAGCTCAATTGGATAGAGCGGCAGCCTCCGGAGCTGCAGGCTACTGGTTCGAGCCCAGTCGGGGTCACCAACAACACGTTCAGCCCCGCTTCAGCAATCTTCAGGAATCTTCGGATCTCTTTACGACGCTGTCTTTGTCCGCAAACGTCGCAGGATGTGCGCCAGCGTCAGTAGCACCTCGCGTCGGTACCCTGCGACAGCCTCCGTATCCTTGAGTTCCAGGCGATCATAAATAGCATCAATATATTTGCGCACGGTCGTTACCCTGATTCCGAGTTGATGGGCGATTGCCTCGGTGGTGCACGCCATCCGCTCCGCGACCGCGCGTTGTTGCGGTGTCAGGTCGTCGAAGCAGTGCGCCAGTTTGACGACGATTGCCGCTACCGCCGGTTCAAGCGCGTCCAGAAACATCTGATCCCACGAGTCGGTCGCTGCGTGGTCGATGCCGGGCTGGAAAAACACATCCTGGCGCAGCGCGTGGGTGATCGCATTGTGCAGCACCTCTTCCGGACTACCTTTCGCCACATACGCCAGACCGGTATAACCGCTGGTCAGCAGCGGCAATATCGGTGCAATCGTGCCGCCATAGGCGCTCCAGATCACCACGGCCACCGCCGGATCGCGGCGCTTCAAGGCATGCACTAGCGTGATGCCGCGTGAGCGCGATTGAGGGATTGATTCCGCCGGATTGTCGCGGAGCGCCAGATCGACAATGGCAAGCCGGGGTGGCGGATGCCGGGCAATCAAGGCAGAGGCATCGGTATAGGTCTCAGCAGCGAGCACCGTAAACCGGAGCGACTCGAGGTACTGACCGAGCGCCCAACGGGCAAACGGGTCATCTTCGATTACAAATGCCGTTGCAGGTCCTGAAATGGGCACAGACATACAGTGCTCCATAGCGATCTAGGACCAGTACGAGCGTTCGAGCGCCGGAACTTTCCGTGATGGTCAGAGCAACCAGAGCAGAAGGATTGCGCACTGTCTCACCAGCGCTGCACAATCATACCATAACCCGGCGCCCTCGTATGCAGATGAACCTGCCGGCATCGCCGGATCCCTGTCTGACATTCCGTAACGCTCTCGTATGTGGGTACACGAAGCAAGCAGGGGCGTATCCGATCGGTGATCACGGCAATGTTGCCATAGAAGAATACCTCATTTTTAGGATTGTGGTGAATGGGGAGATGCGTATGACTGTCTAGAGGAAGTAAAAACAAGTGCGTGCTCTCTGTGCGAGACTTGCAACTTCGTGAGCGTGCCGCACATCTCAGCAGGAAAGAGTGTGTTTACCCGTTTTGTCCCCGGTGGTTGTTGGGACACTCCTCCGCTTCCAGCCACCGACGCCGAACCGGTACAGGCAACGGCGCGATGAACACAGAGACGCGGCAGCGTCCCAACTGCCGACGCGGTTGAGGCGCATTGCTGCTGTACTGCTTGTCGCTGCACGGGTGATATTCCTCATCTGATTATGACAAGTTAACCGAAAAAGAACCGAAAGTGGGGTGATATACTGCAGGTAGGGGAAAGACTGTGGCGGAGCATTAGTGATAATATCAAGCCTTATAACGAGTGTATCAAGTCAACAGCCTTCGAGCCTTCGGCGCGCGTTCATATGGGTGGGTTTGTCTGTGGTGAATTCTTGTGAGGCTTATCATGACAGATATTGCTAGAAAAGAGCCATCACAAGCTAAAGGACCGTCTCAAGCTAGAGAAGCACCATCACAACGATCTAGCGACTTCCGTCGGTCAGTTCTGTTGATCGAAATTCCGGTCGGCTTTTTATTTTCCCCGTTTAACTTTGATGGTTTTATGCGTTTTGTGGCACGTCATTATGTGCTTGACGTCAATCAGTCTTTATCAGAATGGATAATCGATTTTTCTTATCTTCTCCGTTACATCTATGCTATGCTACATCAAACAGAGGTCAACCTTTTTATCTTCCTACTCTGTCTCGCCTTGTGCAGTCTGTGTATTTACTTTGCTTTATTTCTTCTCTCTTCATTTAGAGAGGAGTATTCGATGGTATTTTTGGTGGTTCGGGGAGATTAATCGTCGGTTCTTTAGTTTGCCTATTTTAGTCCGGACTATTTTCTCATCCTTGCTTTTCGTGTTTACAATCATCAATTTCTTTGCTGAGTTACCGGCGAAGCTATTCGAATGGCTTATCCCACTCCTGACCATTTTGTACTACATAGGATTGATATTGTTGGTGCTCTGGTCGGTTTTGTTAACTGTTCGAGCTTTATGGGAGCGTTACGAATGGAGTGCAGTCATTACAGCGGTATTGATGGTGATAGTTGCTTATCTGTGGGAAAACCAATTTTCCGTTTTTATTAACCGACGTTCTCCAGCCCACCCCTAGTTTACTGATGATATAGCATCTTTAGGTGCCATTTTAGATTCTTCGGCAAGTTTTCTCGGAAAAAATGTTGCTTATCCTCGTTGCTAGAACGCTTATCCTCGTTACCGGAATCGGTATTATTGCTTTATTCGGGCACCTGCTTATTGACCAGTACAAGGCCGCTTGGGAGAGCGGTAGTGGTAGCAAAGGTTATTAGTAAGGAAGCTTTAGTTTTGGTTCTCGCGGCACCTATAGGCATATTTCTGCTTTTTTTCAGGCAATTGCACCAAAGGAGGATTAGAATGCTATTATAGGAATATGACCAGAAACTGTATTCCTAGCTTGTTGATGCTATCGCATTGCGCGGGTATCGCCATACGATGAGGATTGAGCGGTTATGTGCGTAAATAAACGCAGAATCTGAACTGAAGGTGCCATCACCTGCACTCTTAACGCTCATCTGCCGAGATGCCTTGACTTAGAGAATGTATGGAGTGCATAATCCATCCGTAGACAAGATACCACATTTCAACTACTTGTCTATCTAGATAGATAGCATCACGGTTGAAACATACAGAACAACTCACCCGGAGTATGCACAAGGGAGGTATCCAATGCCACGTGTTGATGTCGAGCCCGAAGAGTTGCTGCGCTTTGCAGCCGAGCTGAAAGCGTTTAACGAACAGCTCCGCGAACGTACCTCTCGTCTTCGAGTAGGTTTTAAGCAAATTGGGCGAAAAATGGCGCGACCAGGAACGCAAAAAGTTCGCCGGGGAGTTTGAGAAAACAAAAGGCTCGTTAGAGCAATTTATCCGCATCACCGACGAGCACGTTTCTCACCTTCAAAAGAAAGCCAGGAGTCTTGATAGATATTTTCAGTCTTGATGGATATTTTCGACGAGATGCTCTTGTTCTCGTCGAAGTATCATGAACACGTATCAAATCCCGGATTCTACCGAGCAACTAACTACGCTCGTTGCGTAGAGTGTGGTATTTTTGTGCAAAAGTTTCCGGGCAGGCTCTAGAGTGCTTTAGACGAGAGGATAGCTTGAATGACTCCTGCACGTGTAAGATCAATCGATAAACTGGAAGAGTTCAGGGTAAACCTGATCCGTTTCAAAGCCCAGATGCTGGAGGTGCTTGATAGTCCCGAAACCGCAATCCGCTTCATGGAGGAGTTGCTCCAGGATCAAATGAATTACCGGCGTAGGGAGGTGCTCCGACGGAGGGAAATACTTGATCGGAGCTCACGAGAGTCGCGCTTAACTGCACAACGTGATCTGAAAAGGGCAGACGCCGATTTACTCGAGATCATGAAGTGGAGACGCCTGGTATTGGAACAGGCCAAGGAATATCGCCGTCAGGCACGGCAGCTCAAAGCGTGGCTGGAAGATGAATGTCCGACGGCAAACGCATTTCTGGAACGCAAGATTGACACATTGCAACGCTATGTGGCAATAGGGGCGTCCTCTAGCGGCTATGCCACGGTATCGCCGACGGTCGCGAGCGTAACCTTTGCTGCTCCTGTCGGTCAAACAGGGGTGAATGAAGCCCTGTCTGCTGCTGTCGAACTTGCCCGCCGATTGGTCAACGACATTTGTGGCAAGCTAGACGCAACCAGGACAGACCTTGCGGCGCACCTGATAAGCGGTGAATACCCCAACTTTCAAGAGCGACCTCATCCAAATATGGCTTTCATCGTGTCTTCACGGCGCCTGACGTGCCGCTTATTGTACTGGAGGAATCCAACCTGTCTTCAACCGGGCAATCCTACCGCGGCCTAACCTGGCGCGGCGAGCGGGAAGCTCCAGGACGGATCGAAGCTCGGGTGGAGAAAAAGGAAATTCCGGCCTCGACTCAATGGTCTTCAACTGAAGAGCGTATCGCTTCGTTGGTGAAGGATGTGGGTTTTGACCATCCTCCTGCGGTTGCTGTCGTCATTCATCGTGAGCGTTCGCAGGCTGATGTGTATGTGCATTCTGCCGGTAGCAATACCTGGCAGCTTCCGTCGCAGGAGGTTGTATCGACGGAACAACTGCAGACACCTTCCCTGCTGGAGTCAAAAGTGTGATACCCATATCCCAGAGTGCACCAACGAAAGGTCTCTTCCAGGATATTCCACTTGATCAGATTGATTGGGATGACGTTGGCAAGCTAACGCCTGCGGATTATCGCAAGGTTTCTTGTGAGGAGATGCAAGAAGGTTTGCACAAACTTATCCATGTTGTGTGACTGGCAGTTGAGAGAGGGGCAACTGCAGATTATTTCGACCAGATGGATCAAGCGCAGGGATTAGACTTCATCAAGGTTCACTTTGATTTTCAGAATACTCTTTGCGTTTCAACCGAATTCGGAAGTTGTTCAACCCGCAACGCGTTTCCATGACCTTATCCCGAAATTCGGAACAACCGGAACGTATGATCTCACGAATGATTCGATACCGCTTAACTTCGCCGATAACATGTTCAATGCGCACGCGAACCGATGATATACGCCGATTATTCGCCTTTTCTTGCGGCGTGAGCCTTCTGTGGCGCGGCTTCTGCTTCGGTTGAATCACCAGCATGCCATGCACGTCAAATCCTTGGAACCCGGCGTCTTGATAGAGCAGACTTGCTGTCGGAGGGGTATACTTCGCTTCATCCGCGATACTCTTGTCATGCACTCTTCCTTCATACGTATCGCTCAAAAAGTGAATAGCGCCGAATTCATCAACAATAAGAACATTCTTGAGCGTATGCCGTTTCTTCTTGCCGCTGTAATACAATTCTCGGTCAACTTTATCACTTGGACGATAAATGGGACGTTCTACGCCGTCATGGATAAAAGGGAGGTCGGAGCCGCCGTTGGCGGCGGTTCCTCCTGCAATCGCTGCGCCAGTCCGTCGGCAGTGTGCGCCGGAAGGAGATGTTGCCGTGATAGCGCGTAGTTGAGCGCTCCATGCAACAGATGCACCCATTTACTCACGTTTGACTGACTCATATGGAAGATCTATCCGTACATCGCGTGTGTCGGATTTTGTTTGAGATACGTCAAAATAAAAAGCAATGTATCCTCCGTGGTCGGAAGTGGCGAGTTTGCATAAGAGACGGAGCGACGGCAATACCGGACATGACCATCAATCGTGTGACATTGCATATATGCTTCAAATGCGGCGTGAAAGATCGGAACCAGTGCGTGAAACTCGTCAGCGGTCAGTCCAGTCATAGAACGTCATTTCGTCGGGTTTTCGATGATGGATCGATACTTGCAATCGCGTCTCCCTCTATTTCAGCTCGTATAAAAATAGTATACCAATTAAACCTTGATGAAGTCTACTGCAAATGGTTGGAACTCGTTGATTATCATGCTGAAGCGCGCCGCGCCGAAGCGCAGCAGGCGTATCAGCAAGTGGTTGATGCAGCCCAACGACAATAAGATGAAATTATACAGCACGTGCAACCCATTCTGCCTGGCCACATCAGCCTGGCCGACCAGCTCGCCCCTCCCTGGCAGAGCGACGTCTGGCAACACTGGCAGCCTGGAACGCTAACACCTGGTCGGATGGGTACATTCGCGCTCGGTTCCATACCCGCACTCTTCGCTTTCCCAGCGGGAAGACCGCTGGTCTTCAAAGACTCAGGTAACGGGAGGGCCTACGGCATTGCCAGCATTCAGTCTCTCCTGCTGCGCCTGCTCGCTTCCGTCCCGCCCGGCAAACTCCGCTTTATCTTCATCGACCCTGTCGGTTTGGGGCAGCATGTCGCACCCTTTCTGCATCTGGCAGATTATGACGATCAACTGATTACCGGCAAGGCCTGGTCGGATCCGAGGCACATTGAACAGCGCTTGGCTGAGCTGACCGAACATATGGAGAACGTCATCCAGCAATATCTGCGCAACCAGTACGCCACTATTGAGAACTATAACGCTCACGCGGGCGAGATCACTGAACCGTACCGTGTGCTGGTCGTCTTCGACTTCCCGGTCAACTTTAGCGAGACGGCGGCACGACAGCTGGTCAGCATTGTCCAGAACGGTTCCCGCGCGGCGTTTATACCGTTATCCTGATAGCCTCTGATAAACCCCTGCCCTACGGATTCAATCTCAACGACCTGACGCAGCACACGGAGGTCATCAGGTTCTTGCATAACGAGCATTGGTGGGGTTGGTCAGATGGGACGAAAGAATACTGGCTGGCATTAGATAAACCGCCAGACACTGCGCTCTTCAACCGTATCGTATTCGACGTCGGCGCGGCGGCGAAAGCTGCCAGCAAGGTGGAGGTGCCCTTTGACTGTATCGCGCCAAAGGAATACTGGAAGGGCAATAGCAGTGACGGCATCCGCGTGTTCTTGGGTCCATCCGGCGCCCGCACGTTCCAGGAACTGGTGTTGGGCGACGGTACAAAGCAGCATGTTTTGATTGCCGGACGAACCGGCTCCGGCAAATCGACCCTCCTCCATACCCTGATCATTAACCTGGCGCTCACCTGCAGCCCCGATGGAGTGGAAATCTATCTGGTCGACTTCAAAGAAGGTGTGGAGTTCAAGATTTACGCCACCCATCAACTGCCCCACGCTCGCGTGGTGGCGATTGAGAGCGAGCGCGAGTTTGGTCTGAGCGTGCTCGAGGCGCTGGAAGCCGAACTCAATTATCGTGGCAAGCTCTTCCGCGAGGCTGGCGCAGCGAATATCTCTCAGTACCGCGCAAAAACCAGGCAGAAACTGCCGCGTATCCTGCTGCTGGTGGACGAATTCCAGATCTTCTTCACTGAAGACGACTCCATTGCGTCTAAGGCTGGGCGAATTCTAGATCTGCTAGTACGGCAGGGGCGCGGTTTTGGCATGCACGTGCTGCTCGGTTCACAAACCCTCGCCGGGGCGTATACGCTGGCGCGCAGCACGATAGACCAGATGGCTGTGCGTATCGCCTTGCAGTGCTCGGAAGCCGACTCGCGCCTGATCCTGGCGGACGACAACCCTGCTGCCCGCCTGCTCTCCCGCCCCGGTGAAGCCATCTACAACGACGCTAACGGGCGGGTGGAGGGTAACAGCCGTTTCCAGACGGCATGGTTGCCCGAGGACCAGCGCAACGCCTATCTGACGCAGATTGCGGAACTGGCAAAACAGAATGGGTATCGCCCGTCGTGGTCACAAATCGTCTTTGAAGGCAACGCTCCGGCTGAGGTGAAGAAGAAGAACGACAGGTTACGCGATCTGCTCACGGCTCCGGCATGGTCAGCGCCGACACACCGCGAGCAGTTTGCCTGGCTGGGCGACCCGATTGCCATCCGCGATCCGGTTGCCGCTTCCTTCTGCCGTCAAAGCGGGAGCAACTTGCTCGTAGTCGGTCAAGACGAAGAGGCGGCACTGGGCATGATGGCAGCGGCGCTCATTAGTCTGGCGGCGCATCTCCCGGTCGGAAGCAGGAGTGAGGGTGAGAATGGTGCCGACTTCTACGTGCTGGACTTCAGTGCAGTGAATACTCCCTATGCCGGGCTGTGGTACACCCTGGCTGGCATCCTGCCCCACACGGTCAAAGTAGGACGGCGCATTCAGTTGCCTGGATTAATCGCTGAACTGGCTGCCGAAGTACAGGCGCGGCTCAATAGCGAACGTTCGAGCGTCTCGTCACGTTACCTCTTCCTCTTTGGTCTGCACCGGGCGCGTGATCTGGATCAGGATGACATGGGCTATAGCAGCTATGGTGAGGACTCAACAGATTCCAATCCAGCCCGGCAATTCATGACAATCGTGCGCGAAGGGCCAGACCTGGGCATCCATACCCTGGTCTGGTGTGATACGAAGGCCCATCTGGATCGCAGCCCGGATCGCCGTACCCTGCGCGAGTTCACGATGCGCGTTGCCCTGCAGATGAGTGAAACGGACTCGGCTGATCTGCTGAATTCATCGCTAGCGAGTAAACTCGGGCCGTACCGGGCATTATTCTATGATGAGGGAGAAAATCGGTTGGAGAAATTCCGACCGTATCGGTTACCGTCGGCAACGTGGCTGGAACAGGTGAAGCAGTGGTTCAAAGCCAGAAGCTGATACTGTCCGGTATGTTCATCGTAGCCGGCGCTGCCTGAAAGCGTGATTCGGAAACTACAGACTTCATCAGGAGGCTCGATTTTCTTCCCATCAGAACGCCATGTCCACCATCGATAGATGCCACAAATCCGGGTTTCTGATCGCGCTTCTTCATCACCCCCACGACCAGAGCGCCCAACCTTCACCCGGTGTGCGGCAGCGACCGGTGAGGCGTTTCGACCGGCGTCGCCTAGCGTGTTTGTCGTTCGAGGGCGACGAGGAGCAGCGCAACATCGGCGGGGTTGATCCCTGCCAGGCGCGCCGCCTGCCCGATGGTCGCCGGTCGAAAGCGCTGCAATGTCTGCCGCGCCTCGTTGCGCAGCCCGCGCAGCGCGGCGAAATCGAAGTCGGGCGGGATGCGCCGCGACTCCATACGGCGCAATCGTTCGACCTCGCGCTGTTGTTTGAGCAGGTAGCCGCTGTACTTCGCTTCAATTTCGACCTGTTCGGCAACATCAGCTTCGCATACTGGCAGATCGAGCGTCGACTGGAGTTGCCAGTATCGTACCTCAGGGCGGCGCAGCACTTCTTCGGCGCTCATCTCACTGGTGAGCGGCGCAATTCCGGCAGCGCTCAGACGGGCGTTGATCGCTGCTGACGGGTACAGGCGTTTGCCGCGCAACAGGGCAAGCAGGCGCTCCACTTCTTCGCGTTTGCGCTCGACGGCTGCCACACGTTCACGGTCGACCAACCCCAGCTCGCCTGCCAGCGGCGTCAGGCGCAGGTCGGCGTTATCGGCGCGCAGCAGGAGGCGATGCTCGGCGCGCGAGGTGAACATACGGTACGGCTCGCGGATCTCTTTTGTGACTAGGTCGTCGATCAGCACGCCGATATAGGCTTCATCACGACGAAGAAGAACAGACGGCTTCCCCTGAACGAAACGCGCAGCATTGATGCCGGCCATCAACCCCTGCGCAGCCGCTTCTTCGTACCCTGTCGTACCGTTGATCTGACCTGCGAAGAACAACCCCGGAGCGCGGCGTGACGACATATCGGCGGCGATCTCGCCGGTTGCGAGCGCATCATATTCGATGGCGTACCCGGCACGCATCAGTTCGACGCGGCGGAGCGCCGGGATGCTCCGCAGCATCGCCCACTGCACATCTTCCGGCAGCGACGTGTTGCATCCCTGCACGTAGACCTCGTGCGTCGACCAGCCTTCGGGTTCGAGGAACAGCCCGTGACGCTCCTTGTCGGCGAAGCGCACGATCTTATCCTCGATGGAAGGGCAGTAACGTGGACCGACCCCTTCTATGATCCCGCTGAACAGCGGCGCGCGATCCAGGTTGCGCCGTACGATCTCGTGAAACTCCGGCGTCGTATGCACCAGGTAGCAAGGCAACTGCGGTCGCCAGGCATCGAGGAACGGTTCAGGATACGCGCTGGCGGGAGGACCGCCGAATGCCGGTTCGGGAGGCGCTTCGTTCAGGGCGCGATAGTAAAAGCCGAAGAACAGCGGGGTTGAACTGCCGTGCTGCACGCTTGTGAGCGAAAAATCGATTGTGCGCGCATCGATGCGCGGCGGCGTACCGGTCTTGAGCCGCACCAGCGGAAAGCCAAGCGCAGCGAGATCTTCACCGAGCGCAGTGGCAGGCGCTTCGCCCGCCCGCCCTGCGCCCCAGATCGCGTCGCCAGTGATCGCCCTGCCACGCAGAAACGTGCCGGTTGTCAGCACCAATGCCCGACACTGGTAGATCCGTCGGGTATGGGTCACGACTGCGTAGTGACCGGGGCAAAGCGCTTCCGCATCGTCGGTATCGCTGCCATTGCGATTGATTGGTCGCGGAAGAATAATACGCTCGATCATCGCCTGGCGGAGATCAAGGTTGGGGATCGTTTCGAGCGTCTCTTTCATCACCTTCGCGTAGAGGCGCTTATCCGCCTGAGCGCGCGGCGCCTGCACCGCCGGACCCTTGCTCTCGTTAAGCAGACGGATCTGGATGAAGGTGCGATCGGTCACGCGCCCCATCAGTCCGCCCAGCGCGTCGATCTCACGGACCAGATGCCCCTTTGCCGGGCCGCCGATCGACGGGTTGCACGACATGTGCGCCAGTTTATCCAGATCAATCGTCAGTAGCAGGGTACGACACCCCATGCGCGCTGCGGCATGCGCCGCTTCGCATCCGGCGTGCCCTGCACCGACAACAATGACATCGTAGATATATGGATGGATACTGTGCATAGATATGTTGTGGAACGGTTATCCGACAATACCGGTCAAAAGCACACGTTTTGTTGCTACGAACGCTGGTTTTGCCAGCCTGTTCATCATTGCAGTCGCTGTGAAGACGCTAGCTCAGTTATCTGGATAGACCTTTTCAATTATACAGCGTTTTGAAGAGAAGATCAGGGTCATATGCTACAATGAGGACATGATGAACCACTGTGCTTCGCAACCTACCGGCGTGCTTCTGCGCGTTCCACTGTGTGTGGCATGCGTCGTACTCATGCTCATGGGATGTACAACTGTTCCCGCGACGGAGGAACCGCAGGCGGGCGGCGGATTTTCGCCAGAAGTTGTGACCGAGAGTTTTTTCGAGGATCTGCAGCGCGCATTGCAGGACCCGAATCTGCAACAGGAAGAAACGCGCAGTTTCTGGGCGGAGCGTTTATCGGGGTACTTTGCCCCGGCGGAGCGTGACACGCAACGCCTCGCCTTGCGGCGTGCGCTTGCATCGTTTGCAGCCGGCCTGCGTCAACTGGCGGACGATGAGACTGCCATATTCGAGTTTCGTGATTTTGAGCCGGTGGAAAAGATCGCCGACGATGGTGAGCGGGCGCTGGTGCGTCTGCCGTCGGCTACGATTTCAATGATGCTGATACGCACCAACGAACGCGGTTCATACGTTTTCTATGAGCAAACCATTAGTCTCAGCCAGGTCATCGGGCGTCCTGATGGCACCGTGCCGGTTATCAATATTGATGGACGGTGGTATTTGACCGAGGGATGAGTAGCAATGGGGGCAAAGACTGCGCCATTTGATCAGCAACGCAAGCCTGCATCTTCGAGCGATACGGCGGTACGTTATCGAGAACGGCGTCAACAGCAAATGCAGGCGCTGGCGCAACTCGACTGTCTGAAAGGCGTCACGCCCGATACCCTGGCGCGCCTTGCGGCGTGCGCAACATTGCGTGCATTCGTGCCGGGCGCAATCATTGTGAATGAACAGCGTCCCATCACGTTTCTCTCGTTCATTCTTCGGGGTTCTGTCAGTCTGACGCTCCATGATCGGGCAGGGCGTCAGGTGTTGATTGGCGTTCTCAGTCGTGGTGATTGTTTGGGGGTTGCAACGCTGTTTGGCGACCGTTTTCGCGGAGCGACAGTACGTGCTGAAACCGTCTGTTATCTGGTGCAGGTCCCGCTGACAGAAGTTCGCGCGATGCTGCCCGGTTCACCGGAACTGGAACGGGCATTGCGCCAGATCTATCAGCAACGCCTAGTCGAGAGCACGCTGGGTCGCGTACCGCTCTTCAGTCGTCTGTCGCCGACTGAACGCACCCATATTGCCAGAGTGTTGCGCCCGATGCAGTATAGTCGTGGCGCAATCGTGCTCCGGCAGGGGGCGATCGGTGATGCGCTGTATATCGTCATGTCGGGTCAGGTGGTTATCGAGCAGAACGGTCATGTGATCGCCTATCTTGAAGAGGGCGATTTCTTTGGAGAGATGTCGCTGCTGACCCATCAACCGCACAATGCGGACGTGCGGGCGCTGACGCCGGTAGAGGCACTGGCGCTGCCGGTCCAGGATCTGGAGGCGCTGCTGGCGAGTCGTCCCGAACTGGCGATGCAACTGCGCGAAGTCGTCGAGCAGCGCAAAGCCGCGAGTCGGGCGATCCGCAGCGATGCAGAGCGTCAGGCGCAATTATCGGCGATGCTGGAACATGGATTGCGCCGGGGAACCCACATTCTGGTGCGCGACCTGAGTCTGTGCAAGCCCGAGTGCAGGATTTGCGAAGATGCCTGTGCATCACGTCACGGCACCGGGCGCATTCACTTTTCCGGTTTGACCCTGAACGGTATCGAAATTGCTGATGCATGTCGGCAGTGTCGTGTGGGAGCAGAGTGTGTCGAAGCCTGTCCCGAGGATGCCATTATCTGGAATGAGAGTGGCGCACTGTTCATCAGCGATGCGTGCAACGGGTGTGGCGCGTGTGTGCCAGCGTGTCCTTACCATGCTGTGGACATGCGTTCCATCGCTCCGCCGCATCAGTCGCCGCTCTGGGGATTGTGGCAGCGATTGCAGCGCTGGCGCACGCCGGTCATTCCGCTGGAAACAGACCGTCAGACGCAACAACGGGCAAACAAGTGCGACCTGTGCCACGGATACAACGATCTGGCATGCGTCAGCGCCTGTCCGACCGGCGCCCTGCGGCTTGTGTCGGTTGAGGAAGTGTTCCCATTATGAGCCGGGTTGTTCGCTTGACATGACCATACCGGCGCGTTATGATGGCGCTGTATCTATCCATGACACGGTAACGGTGGTGCTGCATATTAGCGCATAACTCCTTGAGGAGGCGCGATGGCGACTGGAAGCCAGGGTGTGTCCGATCTGGCACAGCGCGTGAGTGGCTGGTTCAGCGATCACCAGGCGATTGCCTGGTGGATGAATGTACTACGTCTCGGCTTGTTTCAACTGGGCTTGGGGGTCGCACTGGCACCGATCACCGGCACGCTCAATCGTGTGTTGATCGGCGATATGCACATTTCGGCTGCTCTTGTCGCTTCATTAATGGCGATCCACTACTTTGTCTCACCAGTACGCGCAGTCTTCGGTTATCGGTCGGATGTAGAACGGGCGCGAGGGCGCTGGCGCATGCCCTACGTGGTATTGGGCCTCATGCTGACCTATGGCGGGCTGGCGACTGCGCCGTTCTCGTTGATCCTGCTGGGTCCCAATGACTCGATGCCGTTCACAATCGCGCTCATTATCTGCACTGCGATTTTCCTGGCGTATGGCGTCGGCGTCAATATCGTCGAAACCACCTATCTGGCACTGGTCAGCGATATTACTCCACCGCGCGATCGCGGGAAAGTGCTGGCAGTGCTGTGGATGATGCTGGTAGTTGGCACTATCGTCAGTTCGATCATCATTGGTGCAATCCTCGAACGATATTCGCCAGTGCTGTTGATCCAGGTAATGCAGGGTTCGGCGGTCATCTTCGCTGTGCTGGCGACTATATCACTGTTGGGACGTGAGCAACTGCGTCCTGATGGAACCCTTGTCAACCATACCGATGATATTCGTGTGCGTTTAACGCTGGTTGAGCAACTCCGTGTAGTCTGGCAGCAACCGGGGTTGCGTGCGTTGTTTGTTGTGCTGTTTGGCGGCACGCTGGCGCTCGCCACGCACGATGTGTTGCTCGAACCGTATGGCGGTCAGGTACTCGGCATGAGCGTCGCTGCCACAACGCGGTTGACGGCGTTGTGGGGCGTGGCGATGATCATCGGGATTACTGCCGCAGGTCTGGCGTTGTGGCGTGGATACTCTCCTATTGGAGTGATCATCGGCGGGTGCATTTCCGGCGCGCTTGGGTTCCTGGTAGTCATTCTAGCAGGCGGAAGCGTCGATGTGAATATGTTCCGCAGCGGTGTGATGTTTATTGGTATCGGTCGCGGATTGTTCATCGTTGGTTCAGTGGCGTTGATTATGGCACTTGCCGATCGTGCGCACGCTGGATTGTTCATTGGTCTATGGGGTGTGACGCAGGCGCTGGCGCAAGGTTTCGGCACAGTGGGCGGCGGCCTGGCGCGCGATATTGCGCAACAGCAAACCGGTAGCATCCTGCTCGGATATACTGCGGTTTATGTCGCAGCACTGGTTATTCTGCTTCTTACCCTGGGGTTGATTATAGTGTTGCGTCTCGGGCGTCAGTTGCGCGAGGGCACCGTCCGCTCACCCTGGTCGGGGTTGCAGGATCTGCCCGGTGATCAGATACTCTTCTAACATCAAATCCTGATAATCTCGCCTGCCCATGGATGTTCTAGAATGCTCCTGGCTTGCTGAAACAGAGCACGTCTTCGCACTGCCTGGGCATACAGGTGTCTCACCTGCACGCAGCGATATTGACCTATCATGTCATGGGAGTGAGGACCTTGCCCTTGGCCGCTGCGCGACGGCAAGATGCCCTCGCTCCGGGTAACCGGCTTGGATGGTGAACAAACACTGGTAGACCGTATGTCGTGTTCTACCACTGTTTGATAGAAGATATGCGATCCACGTCATGCTCTGATCCTAGATAGAGTTGCTCCATGATCCGCTATGTTGTACCGCTGATCTACGCGCTGGTTCTCTGGTGGGTGTCGACTGCTATTATTATTCTGCTCTATCGATTGCCGCAGCGCACCTATCGCCTGAGTTTCGCTGTGCTCACGGCAATCGGGCTGGCGTCGCTCTACGGAGTGTGGCTAGCGCGTGACGACACCAGTATACTGGGAGCATATCTGGGATTTACCTGTGGAACGCTCATGTGGGGGTGGCAACTTGCCGGTTTCTACATGGGGTTCGTTACGGGACCGCGTCAGGAGCCATTGGTCTGGCACCCTAACAGTTTCGTTCGGTTCGGGCAGGCGGTGCATGCGAGCCTGCATCACGAACTGGCTGCCCTTGCTGGCGCTGTCGTTGTGGCAGTGCTCAGCTGGAATGCTGCGAACCAGACAGGCTGGTGGACGTACCTGTTGCTCTGGCTCATGCATCTGGCTGCCAAGATTAATATCTTTCTAGGTGCGCGCAATTTTCACGTCGGATTACTGCCGGATCACCTGCGTCACCTCGGCATTTTCTTTCGCTATCGTCCAATGAATCTGTTCTTCCCTCTTTCCGTCACTGCTGCTATTGTGGTGGCGACGTTGCTGGTGCGATGGGCGCTCCGCCCTGATGCGACCGATTTTGAAGCGGTTTCTGGAACGCTGCTCAGCTTTCTTACCCTGCTGGGCTTGCTCGAAATCTGGTTGCTGATGATCCCGCCAGTGGGTGCCATGTGGGGCGAACGCTGGTTGGACGTCGGGTAGGCGTATTACCAGTAATGAACCAGTGGTATATCGGTCATACTCAGCAATCCGGATTCGGCTCTGCGAATGCTAGCAATTGCATTGACCGCGATAGCAGCAGTCGCACTATCTCCATGGATGCCGCCCGGAATCGTCATACGCAACGGAGGATCGCCGTCGATCTCAACTGTATCCTGCGGATCGGGCGCACCAACGTACATCTGCAATTCGAGGGCAATCACCTCGCGCTCACCAACGTAGCCGCGCGCAATCTGACGCACGCCAGCAACCTGCCCGACGGCGACGGAAACATGTTCAGTGGCAATTGCGTGTTCAGCAAGGACGGGCATAATCGTGTCATCGCCAGCGTCGAGTTGCCACCCAAGTGCCGCTGCGATCATGTGCAGAGACTCAGGCAATCCAATGTGGCGCACTGTGCCTTCATGCACACGTTGGGCGAATTCGTCGGGTGTCAGCCCGGCGCCAATCTTGCGCTGCAACGGAGCGCGTCGCTGCGCTGCATCAACAATGCGCAGCACGCGAATGGCGCGCACCTCAGCGCACGCCGCCGTCAGCATAATCGGCAACGCATCCATTGCATAACCAGGGTTGACCCCTGTACCGAGCACGGTAACGCCAGCAGCGCGCGCCGCAGCGTCCAGATCCGCTGCTATCTGTGGTTGGGTGCTCCACGGGTAGGCGAGTTCCTCGCACGTCGAAATGACATCAGCGCCAGCGGCGATACATTCCTGCAACTGCGGTACAGCGGCAGCGAGCGACGAAAGAGTGGCATGCAACACAACATCGGGGCGTGTGTTTCTCAACGTCGTTGCAGCATCAGCACCGACGAAAATGCCGGTCGCGCCAATGCCCAACAATTCGCCCAGATCACGACCGGCTTTCTGCGGGTCGATGTCAACGGCGCCGACGACCTGAATGCCAGACCGTGCGCATGCGAGACGTGCAATACTCAGACCGATTGGGCCGAGTCCGTAACAAACGACGCGTGTCGCCATACGTTTCTTCCTTATGCAATGGATACTGGTCATGCTATAATAGCGCGCCGTTAGAAGCAATGTCAATTTCTCATGAAAACTCCAACCATCCTGATTATTGATGATGATGTCACGTTGCTGGCGCGGCTGGCGACACAACTCAAAGATGCCGGATATGAACCCGTCCAGGCGACGAGTGTACATCAGGCGGAATGTGTCCTTGACAGTGTAACAGTTGATCTGGCGTTACTGGAGCCAGCTATTGATCGCCAGGCTGGCTGGGAGTTTCTGCCCCGCCTGGCAGCACGTACACTAACCATTGTGATCAGTGGCGATGGTCTCGAAGAGGATGTTGTGCGTGGACTCGATGCTGGCGCCGTTGATTATCTGACCAAGCCGTTTCGCACCGGTGAGTTGCTCGCTCGCTTGCGTGCACATTTGAAATCGCGATCGACTCACGAGATTGTTCCTTCCCAGGACACGTCTTCTACCACTTCTACCGCGTCTGTAGCATCGCTGGCAACCGCGTCCAGGGTGATCGATCTGGGTGACGATGACGACACTGCCGATGATGCAACTGCTGCTGTCGCAAACACGCACGACCGCCATTCAGAGTCTGGGGGTTCTACGAAGCGCCTGAGTCGTGCACATCCTTCCGACGACGAAGAAGAGGCAGTCTTTATCACGCATGCCGAAGAGCGTGGCCTGATCGCCGATCACACGTCAATGCCGGTCGATGAGTTGCGGGTCGCCGAACTGGAGCGGTTGCCGCTTGGCGCACGCCTGCGCGCAGCGCGTCAACGGCGGCGCATTACACTGGTGCAGGCGGAACTCGATACGAAAATCCGCATGTCATATATCCAGGCGATGGAGGAGGAGAAGTTTTCCCTGCTGCCGCACGGTGCGATGACCGAAGCGATGGTGAAGACATATGCCGCTTACCTGGGATTGAATGTGACACATGCGCTCGAAGAGTATCGTCAGCGCCACTACATTGCACCGGTCGAGCCTCTGTTCGCCCTGGGAGGATCGTCGCTGCCGCGCTCTGCGCCACCCTGGTGGGCCTGGGCTGCGGTGGTGCTGCTGGCGCTGGTGATCGGCATTGGTAGCATTCTTGCGATCGACCCGGCAGGTGTTGCGGCGCTTGGCGAACGGGCACGCATCCTGCTTGCTCCACCGACTGCGACCCCAACGCCAACCCTGACGCCAACCTTCTCGCCAACAGCAACATTCACGCCAACTGCGACACTCAGCCCGACGCTGACGAGCACTGCGACGCCAAGCCTGACTGCTGAACCAACGGCCACGCTAGAGCCAACTGCCACGCCGTCTCCAACGAAGCGTCCGACGGTACGCCTGCAACCGACACCCGCGCCGCCGACGCCTGAACCGCCAACACCCGAACCGCCGACACCCGAACCGCCGACACCCGAACCGCCACCGGCTCAACCGTAATGTGTCCAGTGCTTGCTTTCTCGGCACAGTCGAGCAAGATCCGGTACAATGACACCAGAATCTTGCATTGGCAGGATGCATTCCCGCTGGAGTAGCCTGGTTCTGTTGTATGCTGTATGACGACACAATTGCAGCCATTGCTACTCCGCCTGGTGAGGGCGGTATTGGAATTGTGCGCATAAGCGGAAGAGATGCGCTAAGGATTCTGGAGCGCATCTTTGTGCCAGTGCGACCTGGTCGGTGGAAACCCTACCAGATGCGTTATGGTCATGTAGTTGACCAGAACGGCGCAGTCGTGGATGAGGCGCTGGCAGTTTTCATGCGCGGTCCACGAAGCTTTACTGCTGAAGACACTGCCGAGATATCAGTTCACGGAGGTCCCCTGGTCGTCGAGCAGGTGCTGAAACAGGCGCTGGCAGCGGGCGCACGGATGGCCACTCCCGGCGAGTTCACCATGCGCGCTTTCTTGAATGGGCGGATCGACCTTGCTCAGGCGGAAGCGACGCTTGATATTATCACAGCGCAAACGACGACAGCACTGGCGCTTGCAGAGGCGCAGTTGGGTGGATGGCTCTCGCAAGAACTGCGTCGCATCCGTGACCTGTTGATGGATCCACTGGCATACTGTACAGCACTGGTCGATTTTCCCGAAGACGAGGTCGAGCCGCAGGACATTGACCCCCCCCTGATGGCAGCGGTTCAGGCGCTCGATGCGCTGGTTGCGTCAGCACAGCACGGAATTGTCTATCGCCAGGGCGCACGCGCTGTGTTGATCGGGCGTCCGAATGCTGGAAAGTCGAGCCTGTTGAACGCACTGCTGCGCGTTGATCGGGCAATTGTGACGCCGATCCCCGGCACGACGCGCGATACGCTTGAGGAAACTGCTAGTCTGGGAGGCGTGCCTGTGGTGTTGACGGACACCGCAGGGATCGTAGAAAGTGACGATCCGGTCGAGCGTCTTGGCGTGGCGCGGAGTCGTCGGGCGGTGAGGCTGGCAGACCTGGCGCTGCTGGTCGTTGATGTGTCACTCCCGGTTGCTGACGATGACCGCGAGATTGTAGCGTTGACCGAAGAGAAACGCACGATTCTGACGCTCAACAAAATCGACCTGATTGACGCCGATCAGTCGCTCATCGCAGCGCGGCAGCGTGAATATGAACAGATCCGTGGCAAGGCATTCGACGCGATAGCAGCTGTCTCGGCGTTGACCGGGCAGGGTCTTGAAGAACTCGGCGCAACAGTAGCGCGTCTATTACTGGGCGCGCCATTAGCGACGGATGGGCGTCTGGTAACCAATGCACGCCATCGTGATGCTCTGGCGCGCGCAGCGGATCATGCACGCGACGCGCTCACTGGTTTCCGGCGGGGTGTCTCTCCCGATCTGCTGACGGTTGACCTGACAGCGGCAATCAACGCTATTGGTGAGGTGACTGGCGAGTCGGTTGGAGAGGATCTGCTCCACGCCATCTTCAGCCGGTTTTGCATCGGAAAATGATATGCAGTGGCAACGCCTTGAACGAGCCCTGCGTCCCTTCAGTCTTGTGCTGCTGGCGGCGTTGACCTTTATTGCAGCGCAGGGCACGGGGATCGAACTCTTCTTTCATCTCAGTTATCTGCTGATCAGCGTCGTAGTGGTGGCATATCTGTGGGCATGGCTCAATCTCCATGGTCTCAGTGTACGACGTGAGACGTTCTCGTACCGGGCGCAGGTCGGCGACATGGCACGCGAGCGCGTGACGCTGATCAATCACTGGTTTCTGCCTCGACTCTGGGTTGAAGTGCTGGATCACTCGAATCTACCATTCCACAGTGCAGGGTTCGTCGCCTATCTGCCGGGCAATGATCAGCAACGCCGGGTCATGCGAACTCCCTGTACAATTCGGGGAAAGTTCCACCTGGGTCCGATGACGCTAGCGAGCAGCGACCCACTCGGATTGTTTCGCCTGCAACGCGATGTTGCTGGCGCAACTGATATTTTGGTCTACCCGCGAACCGTTCCGTTGCCGGAGTTTGTACTGCCTGGCGCAGAATTGCCCGGTGGTCAGAATCTTAGGAGACGCACGCACCATATGACGCCGAATGTTGCTGCGCTGCGCGAGTATCAACCAGGTGACAGTTTCAATCGGATCCACTGGCGCAGCACGGCGCGTCTTGGCAGATTAATGGTGAAAGAGTTCGAACTTGACCCAACTGCCGAGGTGTACATTCTGCTTGACATGAACGAGCACGTACAACAAGCGCTGCGTCAGACGGAATCAGTACCCGTCGCGCGTGATCAACGGACTGCTGAGTCTACCGAGGAATATGCAGTGCATGCCGCAGCGTCGATAGCGCGGCATGTGCTGGATCAGAACCGTGCCGTGGGGTTGATCGCCTGGGGGCAGCACCGTGAAGTTATTCCGCCAGAACGCGAAGTGCGGCAGTTGTACAAGATCCTGGAGGCACTAGCGGAGCTGCGCGCATACGGCGCGACCTCGCTGGCAGAGGTGCTAAGCGCGGAAAGCGCGCGCTTTGGACGCAATTGCACGCTGGTGGTGATTACTCCCTCGCTCGACGAGCACTGGGTGACCGGTGTGCAACGTCTGCTCTGCCGTGGTGTGCGTATCGTTGCTATCCTGATCGATGCACATTCGTTTGGCGGCGGGCGCAGCAATCAGACGATCCGTATGCGTCTGGCAGAACTGCGTGTGCCGACCTATGTGTATGGTCGCGGGCAGACGCTGGCAGCGGCGCTTGCTCGACATGCTCCTGGCGGTCGGCAGCATGTCAATGGGATGACCTAGTGCGCTCTCATCAGGCAGGATAAGGTGTGTAGTGCACTCTCCTAACATCACGCCGGCACTATACCTGATAAGGGACGAGGTGAACCGACGCTTCCGCAAGGGTAACGACCCAAACGAGGCGCGCCGCCAGCATGTCTTCTGGCAGTTTCGCGGGTCGCTGCCTGGATGGCAGAGCAATAGGGTAGGGCCAATCCCCAGGCAACGTGGTCGGGTGTATCTACGGTCGTTGGGCTGTACCCTCCGTTGCTGGCAGCCGTGCCACGTCATAGCCGCTGCCTCTGAGGAGCATGCAGCCTGGAAAAAACTTGAGTGACGCAGGGACTGCAGCAGCGATGAAGGGCAGAGAGGTCACTGCCATTTCAAGGTGTTAGCATACTGGCATGCTGGCATCCTATCCTCACGTTAACTGTGTTCTTCCCCGTTGTAGAGTAGTGTGGAGCGACCGGGATAAACAACGAGAAGCAACATCGTCTGCCTGTTGTCATTGCTGATTTGCGCTATAGAGCAGCGGCGATTGTATCGTGGCATAGCGCTTTGCAGTCTGATTGAATCGGCGGCGCGCCTGCTGTTCTCTTTGATCTGGCAGAACCACAGGCATTGGCATATACCACCGCTCCACGTGTGCCGCACGAGGGTGCGCCGCTTCCGGGGAACGAGGGCGTCCTTGAAAGGGTGGGTTTTTCCGGGAAGCGCTGCATTCCTTTTCTCGTTTCTGGCTTTAGGACATCCAAACTCCCCCTTCTCCCACAATGGGATAAATGAGGGTTGGGAGGATGGGCGGCGAAAGCGCACAGGAATGCAGAAAATCGCGCATCTCTCACAAGAACTCTACCCCTGAGATGCGGGGTGTTTGAGGGCACGATAAGTCTGATGAGATTCGGTCTAGCCTGCGCAGGCGGGTTTTTGCCTTCATAGCCGAGGGCTTATGGTCTTTGAAGTGTGATACACCATCGCTACGGCTGAGCCA
>JAGHYV010000123.1 GCA_017743475.1 Roseiflexus sp.
GCTGTCACCTATTTTGGGCAAGGGCTCCGGGCGCAACCACAAGCGGACCCAACAACGCCCTTGCGCCAGCAACCAGCGCAGGCGCCGACCTGCCCCCCGCCGGAGCAGGCTGATCACCCGCTGCGCCGTGCCGCTCCAGCGACGGCGCGGCGGCGCGCCGGTCGTCGGCGGCGCCCGCCGCAAGCGACCGGGCGGAACCCCCTGCTGTTCTGCATCTTCGATCCGCGTGCCGACGGCCACCGTCCACAGCGTGACCGTCGCCACCACCAGATACTGCCAGGCCACCGCATCCGGGTCCGTCACCTGACCGCGTTGCCAGTCCCAGCCCATCGACGTACTTTGGCGGAAGCCCGCCTCATCCCAACTGCGCAGGGCATACCACGCGGCATCCACCCGCGCGGCTGAACGCTCGACGAGCGGCGCCCACGGTTCCGCATGGTCGGCGCCCCACGCCACCGCCAGCGTGCCCGCAATCCGCTTGGGTGCGTGCTTGAAGGCGACCCCCACGCCCACCCATCCATGCCCCGGTCCGGGCGCCAGGCGCAGCACCGACTGGCGCGCCTGACCGGTCGGCGCGAAGGTCGACGTGGTGCGCACCCGCATGATGGGATGGACCTGCTGCGACCGGATGGCGTGCCACAGCCGGGGGCTCCACAACCCCTGATCCGCCAGCGTGAGGACCTCCTGGTCGAGCGGCAGCGCGCTGCGGGCCCAGCGCAGCATCCGCTCCCCGTGCGGTTCCCACGCGCCCGGTTGGTTCGCCGGGACGATCACCCAGGCGACCGGCAGGGCAGCGCCCCGATAGAGGACGCTCATGCGCAGCAGAACGACGTCAGCGCGCCGATGGGAGGCATCCAGCCCGAGCACGAGCGGTCCGCCGGTCCAGTGCGCGCGAATCCAGCGGAGCAGGTCGGCGCCGCACGCCAGCGGACTGACCACCGGTGGCGCACCCGCCGCAGGTGGGTCGGCGGTGTCAATGCGATGGGCCGGGGCGGCGATCCAGGCGTCCCAGGCGTCCGCCAGGGTGGCGGCGCGGGCGATCCCGGCAGTGGCGAGCGCCGGCGCCAGCGCGGGACGATTGGCGCTCCCCGCCAATAAGGCGCCCAAGACCCAGCGGGCCAGGGCGCGGCGCCGGTGACGCGACAAGCGCGGGAAGAGGGTCTGGATCTGCTGCTGCAGCAACCGTTCTGTGGACGTGCGGGACATACCATCCTCCGTGTCTCGCGATCCTTCCATGATCATGATACCGACGGATCGGCCCGTGCGTTCGGTGGAACGGAAACGGTTGACAATCTGCCTGCGAATCCCCCCCCTTTCAACCCCTTGTGGGAGAAGGGGGTTGGGGGGATGAGGGGCAAAGGCGCTCACTCTCACGTGCGTTCATCAACGAACGGTCTGGCGCTTTCAGGCAACGCGGATACGATCTTGACCCGGCGCCCCAACAGTTCCGCCTCAGCGTGGCATCGCCGCAATCCTGCACCGTAGCAAACCGGAAATAATCCCGTCTTTCCGCATCCGGGTGCGCCAGCGCCCCTCTGCGTCGGCGTCACGAGCGGGAGCGATGACAGCGCTGCATCGGTTTCGTGCTTCGCCTGAATGACGACAGAACGGCGCTTGCAGCGCAGGTGTCGCCCCGGCAGTTGCGACACCCTGTATCACAGGGTACCATGGTCGCTGCAACCCTGTGCTGTTGACCAACGATCAGGAGCGCAGCTTTGACGGGATTACACTATATGGCTCTCTTTTTGCTGCTCATGGGCGGAGGATTTCTGGCTGGCGCCGGGTATCTCTTCTGGCAGAGTCGGCCATTTCAACACGGGATGGAATGCTCAGCCACGGTCATCGACATCGCCTCTCGACACGATGAAGATGGCCGCAGCGAGCTCTACGCGCCTGTTGTCCGATTTGTCGCCCACAATGGGCGGGAAGTGACGATTACCGGCGCTGTTTTCTCTCGTCCCTGTTCCTACGAGATCGGCCAGACCGTTACCGTTGAGTATCCGGCTCGAGCGCCGGAACAGGGCCGGATTAAGGGCGAAGACCGGTTTATGCGCACTGTTTTCGGTATCACAGGCGGTGTGATCACGGCTATTGGTCTCATCGTAGGGGTAATCGCCTTCTCGAACGGATGAAGTGCCATTCGCAGTCCGGCTGTTCCTTCGCCCGCCGGTGAAGACGAAGTACGATGTCATCACAGTGGCTGACTCTGTTACCAGCAGGCTGCGAGCCTTCGCAGTCGTACAGAAAGGGGGCAGTGTCTTATGAATCTCGATTGGGATCGGATCTCGCTACCGCCGAAAACGTTACGGCTCACTACGATAGAGGCGCATACTGCCGGTGAACCGTTGCGTATCATCACCGGCGGGTTGCCAGAAATTCCCGGCGCGACGATGCTGGAGCGACGGCGTTTTATGCGTGATCATTTTGATCACGTGCGGCAGGCATTAATGTGGGAACCACGTGGTCATTACAACATGTATGGTTGTATCATCACACCTCCCGTGAGTGCTGACGCCGATTTTGGGGTGCTGTTCATGCACAATGAAGGTTACAGCACGATGTGTGGCCACGGCGTTATTGCACTTGTCACCGTTTTGGTTGAGAGTGGAGTGGCGCCGGTGGAAGGACAGCAGGCTACCGTGACACTCGATACTCCTGCCGGATTGGTGCGCGCCACAGCACATATCGAGG
The DNA here is from genome assembly GCA_017743475.1 of Roseiflexus sp. Taxonomy (GTDB): domain Bacteria; phylum Chloroflexota; class Chloroflexia; order Chloroflexales; family Roseiflexaceae; genus Roseiflexus. The sequence continues at coordinate 2,692 of JAGHYV010000123.1, forward strand.
ATGGAAGCGTGGCGCGTGTTTCATTTCTCAACGTGCCATCATTTGTGTATGCGCGCGATCTTCAGGTGACCGTACCCGGTTATGGTCACATTGTGTGCGATATTGCCTGGGGCGGCGCATTTTATGCAGTCCTTCCGGCTTCACAGGTTGGGTTGCGGGTTGAGCCGAAACAGACCGCAGCCCTCGTTGCTGCTGGCGAAGCGATCAAGCGAGCCGTGAACGCAGTTCTGCCGATCCATCATCCCTGCGAGTCGGATCTTGGTTTTCTGTACGGAACCATCCTGACCGATCGACCGGAAGATGCCACGCATCACAGCCGCAATATCTGTGTGTTTGCAAACGCCGAAGTTGATCGCTCGCCAACGGGCACCGGAGTCTCGGCTCGTCTGGCTATTCATCACGCCAAAGGCGAAATAGAGACCGGTCAGTCTATTGTGATAGAGAGTATTCTGGGTCGACGCAGCACATTCGGAGGACGGGTCGTTGCGCACACACAGGTTGGTTCGTACCCTGCCATTATCCCTGAGGTGAGTGGACGCGCGTTTATTACTGGTCGGAGTGAGTTTGTTCTTGATCCGCGTGATCCCCTGGGCAGCGGCTTTTTGGTTGAGCAGATCGGTTCGTAGCGATAACAATCACAACGCCGACCACGCCAGACGCGCCAGAAGTAAGCGTCGCCGGTGTCGCAACTGGACAACCGACGGGGATGTGGAATGCAAGGCGCAACGCAGGACACCGCGCCGCTGCGCCCGACCCGGAAGCACACACAACGCAGGGGCACAGCGCCGCCGCGCTCGATCAACGTTCAAGGAGCGCGAGAGAAAAGGGTGACCGTCAGCACGCCGTATCTTGGGACTGCCACGCCGCCAGGGTGTACGGGTGATCAGCGCCAAGCACAGCGGTGTACACAGCAAGCGCCCGGCTCAGATAGTCACGACTGATCTCTCGTTCCCCAAGTGCAGCGCAGACCTGGCCCATGCGCAGCAGGCTGCGCGCAGTGTACGGGTGGCGCTCACCCAGGCGGGCCAGATGGCGGCGCAGCGCCGCAGCGAGCAGCGGCCGGGCCTGCCGTGGTCGTCCGGCGCTCAGCAGCAGCACGCCCAGGTGCCCCAGCGTATTGGCGGTATCGTGGTGCAGATCGCCCAGGATGCGTCGGCGAACAGCCAGCGCGGCGCGCAGGTAACGAGTGGCCATCGCGCGATCCCCAAACGCCTGGTGGAGCAACCCGAGCCGATTCAGCTCGCGCGCGGTGTGGCGATGCGCAGCGCCCAGGATCCGGCGATGGATATCCAGCGCTGCTTCCAGCATCCGGCGCGCACCGGCGCGGTCGCCCATCTCCAGCGCCAGCATGCCCAGGTTGCTGAGCGCACAGGCCGTGATCGGGTGCTCGCGCCCGATGGCAGCGTCGAAGAGCCGGAGAGTTGCCTCAAGCTCCGCCCCGGCCTGCTCAAATCGCCCCTGGTAGTGGTAGACCCGCCCGATATGGTTGCGCGTGACGCCGACGAAGGAATGCATCGGACCGTAGACCTCCTCGCGGATCGCCAGCGCGCGGCGGAGCTGCACAAGCGCCGCCGCATACTCGCCGCGGGCCCGGTGGAGGTAGCCCAGGTTGTTGATCGCCATTGACTGGAGCGAGCGATTGGGCTGCTCCTGCGCTTCCCAGATTGCCACCGCGCGCTCCGCGTAGGGCAGGGCGGCATCAAACTTGCCCATCGCGTTGAGCAAAAGCCCCAGGTTGTTGTAAAGCTCCGCCGCCCCCGGGCTATCCGGGCCGTCATGCCTGATACGGGCCGCCAGCGCCTGCTCATAGTAGGTGCGCGCCTGCGCATAGTCGCAGACTGCGTGGGCGATTTCGCCGGCATGCAGCGTGCTGGTGGCGGTATCGGGGTGATCGGGTCCCAGTTGCGCATGTCGGATCGCCAGCGCCCGCTCGTGGTACGGACGTGCGCCGGGGTAATCGCCCAGCCAATCCAGCATCATCCCATGAAAATGCAGGTTCGCGCTGCTCGCCACGGAGTCGGCGCCGAAGATCTGATTCCGCAGGTCCAGCGAGCGCTGGTTGTAGGCAATCGCCGATGCATACTGATCAATCTCACCGAGATGGCGGCTCAGTTCGTAGCTCAGGTCGGCGGCGATTGCATCGCCGCGCACGAGCGCAGCGTCGGTGACCGCGCGCAGGTGCGCCTGGATGCGCAGCAGGGCCGGCTGGTCGAGCGCGGCGTTGAGCAGACGCGCGTGAGCCAGCAGCGCCGTCTCGACGGCGTGCTGCGCTGCCCCATCGTTGTCGAGGCGGCGGAGGAAGGCGGCTATCAGGCGGTGCAGGCGACCGCTGTACGCTCCGGCGCCATCGAGCACCATGCCGATGTCCACGAGCCGCTGGAGGGCGCTGGCAAGCAGCGCAGGGTCTGGTCGGGGTGCCAGCGTGGCGCTGAGCAGCGCGACCGGGATTGGCTCGCCGGGGGCGAACCACGCGGCGCGCACCAGGAGCTGGCAGGCGAGCGCGTCGATCACGCCGCCCGGATCGAGCCGCGACAGACTGAGGGAGACGACCTGCTCGAGCCGGTTATGGTGACCGGTCGGCGCCGGCAGCGGGCGGCCGCGCGGGTCGACGCCAGCCAGGGACGGGTGCTGGTCAAGCCGCGCGCGCAGCTCAGCGAGGTAGCAGGCTGGCGTGAGCGTATCGGCGCCGCGCGCCAGGTGGCTGCCCGCCAGGTGCAGGGCCAGCGGCAGGTCGTCCAGCTCGGCCGCGATCGCAATCAGATCCGCATCACTGATCTGGGGCGTCGGGCAGTAGCGACGCAGCAGCGCCAGGCTCTCGGCGCGGCTCAGCAGTCCAAGCGGCAGCGTCGCCACCGGCAGGTCGGCGTCCCAGGTGCGGCGCTGGCTGGTGATCAGCGCGCGGCAGCCGCCCCGTCGCGGAAGCCAGCGGCGGAGCAGCGCCGGGTCTTCGCAGCTGTCGAAGACCAGCAGGCGCGGCGTCTCCTCCTGCCAGGCTGCCAGCACCAGTCGCACCTGCTCGTCGAGACTGAGCCGGTCGAAGTCGAGACGGAGACGCAGACCATCCTGACCGCCGCAGGCCGCAATCGCGGCCGGGACAGCGGCGGGGTTGGCGCAGCCCAGCCAGAAGACGCCGCCAGGGAAGGCATGGCCGCAGCGATGGACGATCTCAATCGCCAGTTGGGTCTTGCCGATGCCGCCGGGACCGCAGACGACGATGTGGATCGGCGCCGCGCGGCGGTGCAGATGCCCGGCGATGGTCAGCAGCTCGGCGGCGCGGCCGACAAAATGCGGGTTTGGCGCAAAGGGCGCGCGCGAGCCGGGGGGGAGCGGAACCGGCGCGGGTGGAAGGTGCGCTGCCAGCGGCGCGCCGGTGTTCGTCGGGTCAGACCTGGTGAGTTGGTAGCGACCGGGCGTCGCACCGACCAAAAGCTGCCCTGAGTCCAGCATCCGCCAGTCGGCGGGCTGCAGCGGCTCCCAGCCCCATTCGTGCACGAGCGTTTCCCAGACCGCAGCAAGGGTCGCACGATCGTCGGCCAGGTTGAGCGTGTGCGCAAGATAGCCGAGAAATGCGGTGCGAACGGCAGCGCGCGGCACGGCTTCACCGCGCTCCCAGGCGCTCACCGACTCGTAGGCGCGACTTCCTTCCAGACCGCAGGCGCGGGCCATCTGCGCCAGGGTGACGCGCGCCGCTTTGCGGAGCCTGATGAGGATGGCGAGTCGTCGGTGATCGGGCATGGCATGTTCCCTCGCGCGCAGCGAGCACGTTGCTGCGTGCGCCCGCGCGATGGCGGGCGGCGCCGGGTGGGGTCGGAGGGCGGGCATGCTGCGCGTGCAGCAGGCGCATTGCTGCGTTCACTCGTGTGATGACGGACAGTGCCGGGCGGGGTCGGAGGGCGGGCATCCCGAGGGCGGCGATGACAAATTGTTTAGCACAAGTACGGGTTTTACGGGGTGACACCCCAAAGCCGCGTGTGCTACGATGAGCACCGTCACCACAGAAAACATTCTACCACAATATCTTACTCCGGACAGAGCGACGCCGTCCTGTCGCTGTTCAGGCAGGTTCAACAGCGCTATCAACATTTCTGTGAGCCGTGAGGAGGTGGTTCATGCCTGGTTATGACGTGGAGGGAACGATGAACCGGTGTAGGGCATGTGATGCAGATCTGTCGGCGGAGGCTCACTTCTGCATGGTTTGCGGGGCGCCGGTCAGCACAGGCGACGGGTCGGCAGCCATGGTCACCCGCAGTGCGCCGCCGCAGGGCGAGCTGGTGACAGCCGGCGCAGTCCAGCCAGCACGCGCCAGCGTGCAGCCGAAGGGATTGGTGCGCACCATGCTGCTGGCGAGCTTCGCACTGATCTTCCTCTTCTTCTCACCCTTCGTCTCCTGCGCCAACCGCACCTTCACCGGAGTGGAGGCGTTCCAGGCATCGCTGCCATCGCAATACGAGGAACCTAAGGATGGAATCTTCCTCATTCTCTTCCCGATAGCGGGCATAGCTGGCGTACTTGTCAGCTTCCTGGCCCACGAGCGGATAAGCGCCGGTCAGTCGCTGCGCAGCGTGCGTGGCTTTGCCATCGGCGGACTTCTGAGCGGACTGATCGCACTCTGCCCGGTGGGGATTGGCATTTACGACACCGGCCGATCCGAAGGTGTGCTCAACCTGCTCTGGGGCTTCTGGTTGAGCGCGGCGGCGACCATCGTACTCGGTGGGGCATCGCTGCTCCTGCTCGTCACGCCTGAGCCGGTCACGGATTCATCACCACCACAGGCCAGCGGCCAGCCAGAAGGACCGTAGCACCGGCTTCAATCGCACAGGGGTCAAGGGCAGGCACAACTTGACGGACCCGCACCACCGGGGCATCGGTAAGCGGCGATGCGGGAGAAGCGCAGCGGTATACCTCAGGCGAATGTCTCATTGGTTTTGTGAGAGCGCACGGCGCAGCAATTGATTCGGTCACGGGGGAGGTACACCGATGGCTGGCTGTTCCGTATGCAAGGCCGAGTTGATGGAAGGGGCGCGGTTCTGCGTAAAGTGCGGGAATGCGGTCGGCAGCGTGATCCGAGAAACTGCGGTCGGCGACGCCGTCCAGGAGCCAGCGGCGCCGGATCAGGCACTGAGCACGACGACAACCGCAGTCGTTGTCAAACACCGATCCTCCGGCCTGCTCCGCATCCTGTTGCTGATCACAGTTGTGCTGACGGTGCTGATCGCGCTGGTGTTCACCAGCGTGATAAACACCGGCGCCAGATCGGCCATCATCGGGCGCTGGCAGGCCGATCTCGGCTATGTGATGCTCTGGGGCGATGTGACGGAGAACCTTGAGTTTTTCCCGAACAGCTTAGTCACCTCGAACCGGGAGATCGCAGTTTTCACCGGCCGCTATCAGTGGCTGGATGACCTGACGCTGCGCATCGACTAGAAGGAGCAGGGGATCTTTGGTCACTCCGTCAGCGAGATCTGGCGTGTTAAGGTGAGTGGCGATACGATGCTGGTGGTAAACACGCTCTCGGGCACGACCACTGAGTACAGACGAGCGCCATAGGAGCGCTGCGGTGGCTGCGGCACGGGGCGTAAGAACCTATCCGAATAACCCGACGGCACGCACGGCGATCGCACGACAGGCGAAGTGAAGGAAGGCAAGATAATGCTCAGGCTTTTGCTCCCAGCGTATCAGCACGCGGCGAAACCGATTGAGCCAACGATGACTGCGTTCGACGATCCAGCGCCCTGCCCGCTTGCCCGCTTCACGGGCGATCTCCTGCGCTTCCTCGCCGCGACTGCGAATGTGCGCCGTGAAGCCAACTTCGCGCAAGGTTGCGCGCACGTCGTCATCATCGTAGCCTTTATCCAGTCCCATGCCCTGCGGTCGCTCCTCCGTCGGCGCCGGTCGCTCCACGACCATGCGCTCGATGGTCGCACACACCAGGTTCATATCGTGGCGATTGGCGCCATCAATCGCCACCCCGATGGGCACGCCATGCCCCTCGGTCAGCACCGACCGCTTGACGCCCGCTTTTCCGCGGTCGGTCGGATATGAATTCGGATGGGAATATGCTTTCAGTTAGCCAGCACTCATTGAGGGAAAGGTCGATGGCATGAACAATTCAGATTTCGGCTACACGCTGATCCATTTCATGATTGTACTCTGGGTTGGAAGTGCACTCGCTGGCATGATCTGGACTGGGCGGAAGGGCTACTTCACGGGGATAACCTGGAGCGTTGGCTGCCCGTTGTTCGTGCTGTTTGGCTGGTGGGCAATTCTACTGCTGCTGATTCTGGGGCCGATCTGGCTGCTCATCGCTGCATTTTTGAAACCGAAGCAGCGGTGCCCACACTGTAAGGCGATAATCCCCGGCGACGCCTCGCGCTGTAGCTTCTGCCAGGGCGAGGTGACCCCAATATCAAGTCCAGAGCGCCCTTGAGCATCCCGACGAACGCCACGCTGGCGCTGGTTACGGTCGAGCCGGATAGAAGGCATCTGAGGTTGCGACTCACCTCCGCTCGCGGGTTCAAGGATGGATAGAAATTATGTTCGTGGTGCAAGATGATGTCTCATTGCGAAAGGAACGCCCACCAATGTGATGGTTGTGATCGACTGGTCGTGTCACCCGCCATCGCGCTGTTTGTCACCGCCGCGTCACCAACGGGCGGGCGCCCGACCGACATTGATCGGCGTATGGATAAAGGCGAAAGGCTCTCTTCAGGTACCGGAGTACGAGAGAGGGCAATATGATGACAGGAAAGACAGACAAAGGTAGGCGTATCTGGACGACAATTGGTGGGTTTACTGGGCTGCTAGCAATCGTCAGTATTGTCATAGCATACCTTCAGCTTCGTCAGGCAGATAAAGCCAGTCTATCTTCAGACTTTACTCAAGCTTCAGTGATTGCAATTATTAATGAACAACTTGCTGTGCAGCGTGAAATCGCAACTGCTCAGGCAAATCCTGTTCAATCCGGCCCTACGGCAACCATCGTCGCTGAGCGAATAGCACAGTTAGTGAGCACCCAGGAAGCTTTGGAGATAGCGCGCAGGCAGATTGAAGCCACACAAGCGGCAATAGTACGGCACGGAGTAAATACTGGAGGTTCAGCAACGCAACTCACCTCACAAACTACACCTACAGTCCCTTCACAAGCATCAATTGCCACTCCCAATTCCGGACAAACTCCCGAACTGGTTCGTTGTCCCCAAAGAATTGATTTTGGCCTGACTATTCAATGCTCGATAGACACAGCATCCGAGATCGATACGTACACCTTTGATGCTCAGGCCGACGATCGAGTCGTGCTCCGGGTGGCACGCGCATCAGAAACATTGCAACCCTGGATTCGTGTCTTCGCGCCAGATAAAGCGCAAGTGTGTGAATCCTATGCCGAGAGACTTGCGGATCTCCTCGATTGCCATCTACCGCGCAGTGGAACCTATTCTATCCAAGTAGCTGACTCTAGCCGAGAGAGGAAAGAAACAGGAAACTACACTCTCTATCTCCAACGGCTCAACAATCCCGGAATAACGCTGCCTATCGCCTTTGGACAGCCTCTTTCCGGCTCGATAGGACGTCCCACGCAAATCGACACCTACTCCTTTGAGGCTAATGTAGACGACAGGATACTTATTCGTATGCTGAGGGCATCAGAGACAGTCCATCCGTGGATTCGTGTGTACGCACCCGATGGCAGGCTAGCCTGTGAAGCCTATGCCGAACGCTTTGTCGAGAAGGCTGATTGTATCATTCCTCGCACTGGACTCTACACGGTATTAGCCAGTAATGCAAGTCGGGCACGAACTGAAACAGGGAATTATACATTGTATATACAGCGTCTTAACAATCCAGGGAGAGCGACGTTGATTTCCCCTGGACAAGCGCTCTCTGGTACTATCGCATCACCCGCTGAGATACATACTTATACCTTCGAGGGCAGGGCCGATGACAAAGTAGTTCTCAGGATGAACCGAACATCTGAGACCATTCAACCTTGGATGAGAGTTTACGCACCCAATGGAGTATTGACCTGTGAGGGCTATAGTGAACGGCAAGCTGAGGCATATTGCACACTTCCACGAAGTGGAATCTACACTAGACATCATCAAGATTTAGTGATATACTATTTTTGTACAATCTGAAAATG
>JAGHYV010000124.1 GCA_017743475.1 Roseiflexus sp.
GTGGCGACCAGCGTGGTGGTATGTGCGAGTTCCGAGTTGGTATCTGTCATGACACGATGTAACACGATGTCACAAGGAGGAAATGCCGATGAATCCCCTTCCTGCCGTCGTGATCGGCGGTCCGCCGCACAGCGGCAAATCGGTGTTGACCTATCTGCTGACGCAGCGACTGCGCACGTTAAGGGTTGAACACTACGTGCTGCGCGCCTGTCCCGACGGCGAAGGCGACTGGAGCCAGGAAACGCCGCCTGAACGGGTGCGCCTGCTGCGTCAGAAGGGACAGTTCAGCCAGGATTTCGTCGACCGCGTCTGCCGCGACCTGGCGCAGCGTCACCTGCCGCTCATCGTCGATGTCGGCGGAAAACCGACGTCTGACCAGGAACGGATCCTTGACCAGTGCACCCACGCGGTGCTCATTTCCGCGAACGAGGCAGGGTTGAAAGAGTGGCGCGACCGCTTCGAGCGCCATGGCTTGCCGATCATCGCCGAACTGCGTTCCGTGCTCATCGGTGAGGATCGCATCGACGCCGAAACACCGGTGCTGCGCGGGCAGATTGCCAGCCTGGAACGCTCCAACCGCGTTGGCAGTCCGATGGTCGAGGCGCTGGCGCAACGGTTGCAGCGCCTCATGACCTATACCGACGCTGACCTGAAATCGTATCATCTCGCCCACGCCCCCACCGAACTGGTCGTCGATGTGGATCACCTTGCCCGGTGGGTTGGGCTGTCGCTGGAGCAGCACCGATTGCTGCCGGAGCACATCCCTCAAGCTCTTGAGTATACACCGCGGGAGACTCCCCTCTCCATCTACGGTCGCGGTCCCAACTGGCTCTACGCAGCGCTGGCGCTGCACGCCGCACCGCACCAGGTCTATCTCTTCGACCCGCGCATGGGATGGATTCCGCCGGCTTCGCTCCACTGCGCACCATCGGCGGCATCGGCTGCGGTTGCATGGAACATCGAACCATTTTCGACGCACACCTGGATCGAACTGACGCCGACTCAGCCCTATCTCGACTATGACGATGTCAACGGCACGGCGCTGCCCGCGCTCGATCCATCGCATGGCGTTGTACTCAGTGGAAAACTTCCGTTCTGGTTGCTGCTCGGCGCAGTGCTTGCCTATCGCCATCACCCGTGGCTTGGCGTCGTTCAGGCGCAGCAGTATGACGAGTGCATTGTGGTGATGAGCAGGGATGCAGCGTATCAGCCGGGCGCCTGCTTCCAATTCAGAACCGATCCTCATCACGGAACGACCGTCGGGAGCATCACGCAGGAATGCTAGCGCCAATTATATATGAGGTCTCGAAACGGAACAACCTGCTAGGTGCGTTCTTGCGAACATATCTCTCGGTGGAGCAGGTGACGCATTTGTGAAGGATATTCATGGTACACTTGAAGCGTTGCTGTCCCGGTTTTCCGGCGCGCAGTGAAATTGCGACAGCAGGGATGTCTTATCTGAGAAAGAGAGGGAAATGGGTTCGCGGCGCTGTGCGTGGGGGAGGGAATGCCCCTGTCAACCCAGGAATCAGCAGAGGAGTCGGGCATGATCACCTATACCGGACATCCATTCGTCGATACGGGGTTTGCCGTAATCACCGCTTTTGTACGAAAACAACGTTTTGCTGATCTCACCAACGACGATTTTCAGCAGATCGCCGACTATATCGAAGCGAACTATGTGCGACAGCCCTTGCGCAGCTTTTTGACCGTGGCGTTTACCAGTAATGCATGGTTCGCTCAACCGGCGTTCAATCCCGACCGGTCCAACCTGTCGCCGGAAAAACAGGCTGAAGCGCGTGAGAAGCGCCAGTACTGGGCGGATCGGCATTTGCGCCAGTGGCGGCAGAGCGCCGCTGGACTCGAAACCTGTCTCTTCACCGGCTTACCGGCAGCAGGTCTTGAGTTATCGCAGAAGTTGCAACCGGGACGGGTAGGACGGGCGCAAATGCCATTGCTTCAGGGTGATGATGCGATCAACTTCTTTATCAATGGCGACCCCGGTTTGCCGATGGCAGCGGAAGCGATTCTGGCGCTCCAGGCGATGCCGTTGGGGTGCGCCAAAGTCGGTGGGGGTCTGCTCGCCGTGCACTGCGACGATGAAGCGTTGACGATTGCCTTCGCAACACGCTTCTTGCAGCGCAATCTCAACGATGTGGCGAAAGCGCAGGCATCCGGCGAAGAGAAACTGCCCGGTTCACCGCGCAGTCTGAAGACACTACTGGTCGAGACGCTGACCGAGATTCTGATTCGGCAGACTCAGGAAGAGGAGCGACGTGCACGGCGTCCGATGATCACGGCTTACTATTTCAACAACGGTCAGTCGCCATTTCTCGAAATCTACCATCTGCCGCTCCAGATTACCGGTTTTCTCCTGGCAGTGCATACCCCTGCCTACCGCGCGATCTGGAATGAACTGGTGCAACGTGGCTGGCAGCGTGCAGGAACGCCGGGCAAACGGGGGAAGGGGGTTGCAACGATTGAACCACATTTCAACTATCTGTACGAAGACCTTTTTACCCTGCCGGCGCAGGCGGCGCGGTTCGTGCGCACCTATTTTCTGCGTATTCCCGATCGGTCGGCGGACGATCCGCGGCGTGAGTATTCGCCGCAGCGCGAAGCCGATCTGGTTTCATGGCCGCTTGTTGAGCTCTTTGTACAGGAGGTATTGCTCATGACCGATGACCGGGTAGCGAAATTGAAGGAGTTGGGCGATAAACTGGCCGATTACACTCGTTCTCAAGGGGGTAAGCGTTTTTTCCGCCAGTTCTTTGTCGAACAGCGGAGCGATTACTTTCTCAGCCTGCTGAACAAAGCCAATATCGACTACACGCGCTACAAGCGCGGTCAGGAGACATTGTTCGATCTCGATAGTTTTCTGACCATTTTTATGGAGGGCGATGAGGTTCTGCGCAAGGACTGGCGCCTGATGCGTGATCTGGTGCTCATTCGCATGGTCGAACAGTTGCGCGACTGGATCGCCGGCAACCCTGATGCCATTCCAGCCGAAGAAGAAGTTGCAGCGAACGAATAGAAAGGAGCGACATCAACTATGGCTTTCGTGACCGGTTTACTGCTGATCGATGCGCCAGCGTCGGCGCTCAATAACCTCGGCTCGATCCCTGGCGAACGGGAAGAGAACACGGTCGGGGTCAAGATGATTACCACTAAAGCTGGTAATTTTCCCTATGTTTCGGCGCAGGCGTTTCGCTACTGGTTGCGCACAACGCTTGAACGTCGGGTGCCGGAATGGCAGGCGTCGCCGGTCTTCCGCGAGGAGAAAATTGCCTATACTGACGCTAATCCGATCCGGTACTGGGACGACGATCTCTTCGGTTATATGCGCGCTCCTGGTAAGGCAGACACTGCCAGAAAGAGTCGTGAGCAGATCAGTTCGCTCGAAGATGCAACACCGGTGAAAGAGACGGTAACACGTGCTGCGCCGTTCCGCGTCAGCACCCTGGTCTCGATTGCGCCGGTGAATCCGACCAGTGATTTCGGCGTGATGTCGCGCCACGAGGGGAATCCAGTGCCGCATGAGCATCAGTTCTACCGCACGACCCTGAAGGGTCTCTTCTCACTCGATCTGTGGGCGTGTGGCACCTTCTCGTACCGTCATCGCACCGGGTTCCGCAATCTCGACGACGAGCGGGTGCGTCTGGTCGCTGATGTTCCGGGGGTTGAGCATCTCAAGAACGAGCAATCCTATCGGTTGCCGAAAGATCAGCGTATTGCCCGAGTGAAGGCGCTGTTCAGCGGAATGGCGCAGTTGGAGGGTGGTGCCAAACAGACGCTCCACTATACCGATGTCAGCCCGGCGCTGGTGATCTTTGCCGTCACCGACGGTGGCAATCACATCTTCCATCACACCGTGGGAGCGAATCGGAGCGGGTTGCCGGAGGTCAAAATTGACGCGCTGCGTGAAGCGTTGCGCGTGTTTGCCGATGGCATCCGCTCGCCGGTGTATGTCGGCTGGGTTAGGGGTTATCTGGATGAGGCGCGGGCCGGGTTTGAGCAGTTCGTTGCCGAACATAATGCAACCGCCGCTAAGGAAGGCTTGCCGGTCATCACAATGAGCCATCCGCGTGAAGCCTTCATGGCGTTTGTGGCAGCCTGCGACGAGCATCCTGAGTGGCTGGATTAGCAATACCTCGGTGGTTGATGGTCAGTGCGAGTCGCGCTTAGCGACACACGTCGTCCTGGGTGAGGGCGTGTTGTGAGGGCAGGACTGCGTTCCTGTGCTCAGGCGGCGCTCTGCCCTCCCGCGCTGACCTCGGTCACACAGAAGCGTTTTTCGTTACGAAGGAGTTGTCCATGCAGGCGCTGAAGATTGTGCTTGAAGGCGTAACCACTTCGTTTCGCTACCCGCACTTTATGCTCGGGGTGCAGCCGAGTTTTCCATTGCCGCCGCCAGCGACGATTTACGGGCATGTGTGCAGTGCATTGGGTGAGTGGTTTGAGCCGGAGGGTGTGGCATTCGCGTACCATTTCACCGTTGCCGGTGAAGGGTATGACCTTGAACATATTCACGTGCTCTCGGCATCGTCGGGTACATTGCCCGGCGGCGAACGCAAGGCGCTCGAAGGAAATATCAATCCCTTCAGGCGCCGCATTTTGCTGTTCCCGCGGCTGACGCTCTACCTCAACCGGCCCGAATGGATCGATGCCTTCCGTCACCCGCGCTACCCGGTCGTGCTCGGTCGCTCGCAAGACCTGGCTACCTACACCCGGATCGAGATTGTTGAGTTGCAGCAGGCAGAACAGGTCTATTTTGAGCATACCCTGCTGCCGTACTCAATGGCAGCGCAGGCGCCGGCGGGTGTTGTGACCCTCATGCCGCGCTGGATCGACTACCGCCGTCGACGGCAGCCCGGTTTTGCGCGGTACCTGATGCTGACCGAACGCATCACAACGAAACACATGCTGCGTTTCGGTCAGCAGACGCCGGTCTACTGGAGCGATCCCACGGCGCCGATGGTTGACGGATTGCCGTTGGGGTTGTGGTTTCATACCTTTGTAGGGGCAGACAATGAAACCTTCGCCATGGCCTGATTGGATGGATCATCTGCTGGCAAAGAGTAAGCAGTATGGCGGTGAGACGTTAGCCGGGCACACGTGGGATGTGCTCTGTCGGCTCGCCGACCTCTACCGCCTGCGTCCGCATCTCGCAGACAGTACACGGCTCTGGCACTGTCTATATTGGGCCGCATTTCTGCACGATTTCGGCAAGGCAGCGCAGGGCTTTCAACGTCGATTGCGTGGCGGCCCCGTGTGGATGCACCGCCACGAAGTACTCTCACTGGCGTTTGTTGATGCAATTGCTCACGATCTGAATGAAGAAGAACAGCGCTGGGTGGTGGCGGCCATTGTCTCACACCACCGCGATGCAACCGAGATCGCCGAACTGTACCCATCCGGCCTGCGCAGGGATCCGCTGATCGATCTCTGCAATGAACTTGACGCTGAAACAGTTGCCCATTTGCTACGCTGGATCGCCGAATGCGCGAATCGGTGGCGCGACCTGCTGGGTCTGACCGCAGACGTCGACGCTATTGAGCCGCAGCCATGTTCGGTGGGAGCGCAACGGGTGCGGTACTGGTTACGGATGTACCACGACTGGGTTGACAGCCTGGATAGCGCTGACGCCCGTCGTCCCGGCATTCTGCTGCGCGGACTGATCACTAGCGCCGATCATCTAGCTTCAGCGCATCTGCGTCGTCTGCCGCCACCCATCCGCCTGTCGTGGCAGGATGTGGCCGTGAGGTGCAATCTGTCGCCGGATCAGGTCTACCCGCATCAGCGTCAGAGCGCCGGGCAGAGCGCGCAATCGGCGCTTCTGATGGCGCCGACCGGCAGCGGCAAGACCGAGGCGGCGCTCTCCTGGGCGCTCGGCGATGGACGCAACCCGCCGGCGCGCATCTTCTATGCGCTGCCGTATCAGGCCAGCATGAATGCGATGTATGACCGGTTACGGCATACCTTTGGCGATGATGTGGTCGGCCTGCAGCACGGGCGAGCGACGCAGGCGCTCTACGCCAGATTTCGCGAGGGCGATGAGTGGTCGGCGACTGCAGTGCGGCGCGCGCAATGGGAAAAGAATCTCAATATGTTGCACGCTCGTCCGCTGAAGGTGCTCAGCCCCTACCAGTTGCTCAAAGCGCTCTTTCAACTGCGCGGCTTTGAAGCAATGCTGACCGACTACGCGCACGCAGCGTTTATTTTCGATGAGATTCATGCCTACGAACCGGAGCGCCTGGCGCTCATAACGGGCCTGATGCGGTATTTGCGGGAACACTTTGCCGCCCGCTTTTTCGTCATGTCGGCGACGTTCCCTGAACTGATTCGCATTCATCTGCGCGCCGCCCTGGGCGATACGCCCCTGATCTGCGCCACGCCGGATGTTTTTGACCGCTTCCGTCGTCATCGGTTGCACCTGCGTGACGGTGAACTGACCGATCCGGCAACCATCACGGAGATCGTCGAAGCAGTGCGCAACGGCAAGCAGGTACTGGTCTGCGCCAACACAGTGGCGCGGGCGCAAATGGTGCGCGATCTTCTAACGCACGCTGGTCTGACCGACGAGCACCTGATCCTGATCCACAGCCGCTTCACCTACGGCGACCGTAACCGGCTTGAGCAGGCAATACGCGCACGCTGCCGCAGCAATAGCGCGAACCGATCACCGCTGGCGCTGGTTGCCACTCAGGTGGTCGAAGTCAGCCTCGACATTGATCTCGATGTGCTCTACAGCGATCCGGCGCCGCTCGAAGCACTCCTGCAACGCTTCGGTCGGGTCAACCGCAAAGCGTCAAAAGGAATCTGTCCGGTCTACGTCTTCCGCCAGCCAGACGATGGACAGGGCGTGTACGGGCGCGACCGCGACCCGGCGCGCTGTGGCCATATTGTGAAGGTGACGCTCGCCGAACTCGAACAGCACGATGGTGCAATCATCGACGAAGCGACCATCAACGAATGGCTCGACCGGATCTACGCCGATCCCGTATTAAACCAGCAATGGCGCGACGCTTACCGGCGGATGGCTCAGCAGGTCGACCTGATCATACAGGGTATCCGCCCATTCCAGAGCGATGAACAGCGCGAAGACGAATTCGAGCGCATGTTCGATGGGGTCGATATTGTGCCGTATTGCTTCGAACGCGACTATGTTCATCTGCTTGTCGAAGAGCGCTTTATCGAAGCGAATGACTATCTGGTGGGCATCAGCAAACAACGTTTTGCGATTCTGCGCAACCAGGGCAAACTGCGACCGGCGGAAGAGACCGGTCAGCGACGTGTCTGGGTTGCGCAAACGCCCTATGATACGCGGAATGGACTCTCGTTTGGCGACGATGTGGTCGATATGGATTGGATTTGAGATCGAGTGTATCAGTGTACATAACCCAGAGCCTGCCCATGAGTCTGCTGACCCATCATTTACAGTTCACGATGGTTGCCACAACGCCGCTGGAACTCGGCGACAATGCCGGTTCTGCGGTGCGCGGCGCGCTGGTGAATGCGCTGCTGGATCGCTTCTGCGCAAACAAAGCGGCGCCCACCTGCGCCGATTGTCCGCTCTTCAACGTCTGCCCGGTGGCGGCGCTGGTAGCGCCTATGCGCGAAACCGGCGAAACCGGCGGGGATCAGCGCCCGCGTCCCTACGTCACCCGCCCGCCGCAACCGCGCCGCTACGCCCCTGGCGAGACGCTGACATTCGGGTTAGGGCTGTTCGGGCATGCCGCCGAACTCTTCCCCTACGTCGTCATAGCGGCCCAGGGGATCGAACGCCAGGGGCTGGGGCGACGGTTGCAGGAACAGAACGGACGGCGCGGCAGGGTGCGTCTCCTGGCGATCCATGCCATCAACCCACTGACCGGCGACAGACAACCGCTGTTCCAGGCTGGTCAGCGACAGGTTCAGGTTCCCGGCATCCCCATCGGACCAGCGGAGGTTGCCGCGTTCGCTGCCACCCTGCCCGAAGACCGTCTCACCCTGCGCTTCCTGACGCCGATGCGCCTGATCGATAAGGGGAGCCTGGTAAAACGCCCGGCGCTGCGTCCGCTCATCCAGCGGCTCGGCATTCGCCTCACCGACCTGGCGGCAGCCTACGGCGACGGTCCGCTTCCCGCCGCCGATGCGCGCGCGCTCCTGCCGCTCGCCGAAAGCGCAATCCTAGAGCACGACACCACTCACTGGATCGATATTACCAGCTACTCGCGACGATCCGGCGAACGCACCCCAATCGGCGGCATGGTTGGCGAAGCCGTGTTCACCGGCAACCTGGGACCCCTACGCGAAATCCTGGTCTGGGGCAGCCTGGTGCACGTCGGCAAAAATGCCGTCAAAGGCGATGGCTGGTATGTGGTTGAAGGTTGAAGGTTGAACGTTGGACGTGGGACGTGGGACGTGGGAAGGTGGTTGAACGTTGAGCGTTGAAGGTTGAAGGTTGAACGTTGGACGTTGAACGTTGCAAGTTTTCGATTCTTGGTTCTCAGTTCTCAGTTCCTGGTTCTTGGTTCTTGGTTCTTATCAAGGAGCAACGTTCATGCACCTTATCGTTGACCAGTACGGCGCGTTCGTTTCCAAACACCAGGGGCGCATTCGCGTCGTGAAGGACAAAGAACGTCTGGCAGAGGTTCCGATCCTCCATCTGGATCAGATCATCATCTGTGGCGACGGCATTGGTCTCAGCAGCGACGTAGTGCGCGTATGCGCAGAGGAGGGCATTCCTATCCATTTTCTCGACAGCATCGGCAACGACTACGGTGCCCTGATGCACAGCGGCGTTACCGGCATGGCGCTCACCCGACGCGCACAGTTGCGTGCCGGCGACGACGAGCGTGGTCTGATGCTGGCGCAGGCATTCGCAAGCGGCAAAATCCAAAGTCAGGCGAACCTGCTGCGCTACGCTGCCAAGAATCGCAAGGAGAGCGACCCCGACCTGCACCACGACCTGATGCGCACCGCAACTGAAATTCTCGACACACTGCCTTCGGTGCGCGCCGTGCGCGGCGTGCTCACCGAAGAAACCCGTGCAGCGCTAATGGGGTTCGAGGGGATGTCCAGCGCGCGCTATTGGGCAGCCGTGGCGCGCATCATTCCCGACGACCTCGCCTGGCCCGGACGCGAAACGCGCGGGGCGCGCGACCGGTTCAACCAGGCGCTCAATTATGGGTATGGCATCCTGCAAACGCAGGTGCGCACTGCCCTGATCCTGGCCGGGCTTGATCCGCATGCCGGATTTCTCCACGCCGACCGTCCCGGCAAGCCGAGTCTCACGCTCGACCTGATCGAAGAGTTTCGCCAGGCTGTCGTTGACCGCACCTTGATCGGGCTGGTCAACCGTCAGGTCGAGATTGGCCAGGGTGACAATGGTTTGCTCGATGAAGCGACACGCAAACGCATCGCAGAGAAGATTCTTGAGCGACTGGACAGCACCGAGCTATATGAAGGCAAACGGCAACCGCTGCGCCACATTCTTCAGTGCCAGGCACGTCACATTGCCACATTCGTGCGCGGAGAACGCCCAACTTACGAACCGTTTGTGATGGGATGGTGAAGCCATGCGTTGTCTCCTGATCTACGACATTCCTGACGACCGTGTGCGGCAAAAGGTCGCAGACGCCTGTCTCGACTACGGGCTGCAACGGATTCAATACAGCGCATTTGCAGGCAATCTGAGCCGCGCCCACCAGCGTGAACTGATGACTGAAGTCAGGCGGCGGCTGGGCAAACACGCTGGCAACATCCAGCTCTTCACCTTCCCGGACGACGTCTGGCAAGCGCGACGTAGTATCGAACAGGGAGAGGGCGATGAGTGACCCAACCTTCGAGGTGACCGATCTCCGCCAATGGGCGTACTGTCCGCGGGTCGTCTACTATCAGCACTGCATGCCCGACATCCGCCCGGTCACCAGACTAATGGAAGCCGGGCAGGAAGAACACCAGGCGGAAAGCGGGCGTGAGGAGCGTCGTTCGCTCCGCACCTACGGCTTGAAAACCGGCGAGCGCTTTTTCGATGTACCCTTGCGGTCGGAGACGCTTGGACTGCGCGGGCGTGTTGATCTGGTTATTGCCATTCCCGACCGCCGTCAGGCGACCGAGATCGTCGTAGTGGAATACAAAAGCACCGAAGGCAAAGCGGGTCCACACGTCAAACTGCAACTGACCGCCTATGCGCTCATGATCGAAGAAGCGTGGGGTATTCCAGTCAAACGCGGCTTCATCTACCATATGCCGGAGCGCAAAGCCGAAGCAGTGACCATCAGCGCAGCGTTGCGTGCGCGGGTCAGAGAGACCGTTGCCGCCATCCGCGCCGCCGTTGACTACGAGCGGATGCCACCGCCGCCAGCATCGCGGCGGCAATGCGCCGTCTGTGAATTTCGCCGGTTCTGCAACGACGTAGTGTGATGGTACATGCGTTCGACGCTCGATCTCCGATTCTGGGGGCATTATCGGCGTCGTTTTCGCAACCCGTCCATTGCAGGGTCAAAACAGCGGCTATTCTGATCGAGGTGTCAACCGTTTTTCTGACGTTTCGCTTATTGGAAAGGGAAGCAGCGTGTTTCGCAACTTGACACGGTTCTGGCGCAAACATCGAGTTGCGAAACGCGCCCATCCATGCTAGGATATGAGTGCTGAGATGAAGCACCAGGAAGGCTCAGGAACGGCGAAGTGTGGTTATTGGGATATGGAACAAGGATGCGGAGTGGAGCGGAGGTCGG
>JAGHYV010000035.1 GCA_017743475.1 Roseiflexus sp.
GTACGGGTGCCGGTGCGCGCGCCACCACACGCGCCAGCGGACGGTGCGCGCGCGGTAGCGCTGTGGGATGAGATCGCGCAAGGGCAGGCGCGGGCGGCTTGCCTGCCCGGGCGTTGCCAGGCGCCGGCATAGCCTGGGCGCGAACGGCGGTGTGGGCGGGTACGGGTGCCGGTGCGCGCGCCACCACACGCGCCAGCGGACGGTGCGCGCGCGGCAGGGCTGTCGGGGTGCTGAGGCATGCGCGCGAAGCGAGCGGGCGAGCGAGCGAGGGCGCCAGCCCGAGCGAGCGAGCCCGATTTTTCTTTGGTGCGGTAGAACGTCTGTGCGGAAACGCTTTACACTTTCCGGGGTGTTTCGAGTAGAACGCTTGTGCGGGGAAATGTTTTACATTTACACTTGATCTGTGCTAATAATGATGATAATCACGGCGGCGGACGCACCTTTCTGACCGAACGTGCCGCCGATCTTCCTGACCTGTTGATGGATGAAGCTGAAATGATCATTCAACCTTCGATCATTGAAGGGGTTGTCACACCGTTGCGCGGCGCGCCGCATCCCGCGATCCGCAGCATCGATGCAGCACCCGATCTATCCGGCTATGTTTTGACAACGCCGCGTGACACTGCGCAGGTGACGCTCGTCACTCCAGAGGGGGATACATTGATGGCAGCGTGGCAGTATGGTCTGGGACGCTCAATTGCCTGGACGAGCGATTTCAGTGGACGATGGGCAAAGGAGTGGATGGCGTGGGATCGGTTCCCACGGTTTAGCGCGCACCTCTTCAACTGGCTCCTGCCGCTGCAAACCGATGATGTTCTGAGCATCACAACGCACCCGTCGGGTGACACGCTGGCGATCGAAACGATTGTGCGGAAGCCCGATGGCGCACCCTGGACTGGCTTACTCGTCTCTGTGCGTCTCATCGCGGCTTCTGGCGAGGTTATCGAAACCGTGCTGCGCGAAGTCAGCCCTGGTCAGTACCGCGCTGCCCCAGACGGCGTGCCGCCTGGTGCGTATCTGGTTCAGGCGACCGCGCAGGACAGCCAGGACGCACTGGTCGCGGCAGTTACAGGCGGGGCAGTTATGCCGCTCAGCGGGGAGTATCGCAGCCAGGCGGAGAATCGGCGTCTTCTCGAAGAGCTGGCGCAGATCACCGGTGGGCGACTTGATCCGCAACCACCCCAGGTGTTCGAGCGGAGTGGCGAAACGCGCGGCGCCGTGCGCGAGGTGGGCCTGCCATTGATCGTGCTGGCGCTGATCCTGCTGCCGCTCGACATTGCAGTGCGACGCTTCCCGATCCGGCGCAGGATGATAGTCGCCGTACTGCGGAAGGCTGGTCTGAGCGCACGTACAGGGCAGTTCGAGACGCAGGCAACGCCGGTTGCTGTTCCGTTTTCCCCGTCTCGCTCTGAATCGGCATCGCACCCCAGTCCAGCAGGTGAAGTGCGGGCGCCTCCTGCTGAACTAGAACGTCTGCGTGCAGCGCAGGAAGCGGCACGTCGGCGGCTGCGCGGCGAAGACACTGACATGCGCCGCTGACGGATTCAGGCTGCCAGCGCTCCAGTGCGACCGATAGTTGCATTGCTCCAGTGGTCGATCAGCATGCTGGCGTGCTGCTGCATCCACGCCGAAAGACGCTTCCCCTGCGCCAGCACTGCTGCGTGGTAATCAGGCGCTCCCTCCGGCGTCGAAATAACACGTCCGAGTTCGCCGCGCAACCAGAGAACCTCGATCAGCACCGGCAACGCAGCGACTTCGCCAGGGAGCAGCGGCGCAATCCGCCCATAACTGCACACCAGGGTGATCGTCTGCGCAATATCTAGAGGGCCGCGGAAGACACCCCACGACGTTGCTTCAGACGGCAGCGGTCTGGTCGTAAACCCGACCAGCGCATCCGCGAGGTCGACGATTCGGGCATCGTGTTCGACCTGATCGAAATCGAGCAGTGCCACGACTCGATCGCCAGCAAAGCGCACATTGTCAGGGTGCATATCGCCATGGATCAAGACCCGCGGTAACGCCGCATAGACCTGATCGGGCATTACACTGCGGAGTGCGGCTGCGCGGGCATCGTACCAGGCGAGATCAGCGTGCAGTTCGCCCATCACGTCTCGTTCATACAGAGTCTCGGTCAACGCAGTAATACGCGCCGGTGTATAGCGGGGCAGCGTCTCGTTTCCTGGAGAGGGGAATTCCGCAACTGCCTGATGGTAACAGGCGAGCGTTGCACCGACCTCCGCGATCTGACCATGACGGTGCGGATCGAAATCCGTTCCATGGACATACTCCTGGACTTCATAGATCCGCCCATCAATGATAGTCACTGTCGACCCGCTAGCGTTCGGAATGAGACGTGCCGTGGAAAATGATCGCTGGCAGAGATGATCGATCAGGCGATGCCGATAGCAAACTGCAGGCAGTGAAAACCGGTGATGATTGCGGCGTACCACGAAGCGCCCGCATTTGGTAACGACGATGGCTGTCTCATTGACAAATCCGTGCCCTGCGGCTGCGATTCCTTCGACTGGTCCCAGGTTGTACCGGGACAAAACGCGTGTGATGTCAGATGATGTCAACATTGTCTATGATGTGCCGGGGCGCTTCATTGCGCTCAGATGCCTGTTCGCCTGTTGCAAGCGATGTTGGACAGGGAACGGGGGCATTGTGCAGGGTATTGTGCGGATGCTCGCCGGAGCGTTTGCCTCACAATACCCGAAGCTCATCCGAGCGAGCGGTAAAGCCTACGCTGCCTTTACCGCCGTGACCACGGCAATATCTCCTGTTACGCTCTAGTTTCAGGTCTTAATCAATCCACTGGCGCCTGTACGAACGCAATGATTCTGTTGCGCTCTACAGGCGTTATTCCCGACCATGTACAAAGTCTGGTGCTGGCAGGATGACCCTCAACGAGGGAACAATCGGTCGCACACAACACCTCGTCAGCATGTTGACCAGTTCATTGACGCCGGATGGTCGTTCGTCCATAGTTTGCGTGCCAAAAACTGCTACTGCCATACACCTGAGACGGTGCTCTGGAATAGTCCTGACCAGATGCCGTATACGCCAGCTGGCGTGATAAGCGTGGGTGAAACTCCCCAGCATCAACAAGTCACGTCCAAATGGTATCGCTGGCAGTTACAGCGGCTACTGGTACGCGGATCACGTGTGAAGCACAGGACGAGATCTGGTCGGCGATGATCTGATGATTCCACAATTGTGTCCGAAAAATATCTAGACGATCAAGATTCGCAAGGCATACCTCGTTGCATTCGCACCGCATTGTACTCTTCTTGAGCATACCATAGCACCGTTGCGGTGTAATCACGGTCCGGCAACTGCCTGTAAAGGTCTCATTACGCAGTGCGTTATCATCAACACCAAGGGTGAATATTTCTTTACGCAGTGCGTTATATTGCTTAACTCAGAATTGTCGTTTCTCAATGCCGCACTGCGGCATGGGAGTGCTATACTTATAGCGGTCGATGGACCTGTCGGGTCGGGCAAAGGCGGTTGGCGGAGAGCCGCGTTTGCCGTATCGCTTAGAGCGACGCCCGACTGAGCCGCGACCCACGGTGGCCGCCCCCCCAAGCCACGTGTACTGGCGTCGGCACCCCCGCCGGCGCCAGTTGTCTTTAAGAGCGCGGGGCATAGCACCGGTGCGCCGGTACGGGGGGTTAGGGTCGAGACGGAGCATGGCTGCGCGGGGGCGCAGTACTGCCACGCCCATACGGGGGGCAGGGCCGGGGCCTTTCAGGGATAGAGTTTTTAGGACTTTCCGGCTATCTGTAAAGGATTATGGAAGGCGGGTTGACCTTCTCTGCTCCGATAGGGTTATCACTCTCAATCGTCGCATAGGAGATACCCACGACTCGCCTTCCCAGATTGTCGCAATGGTTTGCTCTCGTGTCAACCCATCTACCCTACCTGACCCCTCCCTAGGCATGGGACCTAGCGCTTTGGAGTATGGGTCTCGTGCCAGTGTAGCGCATCGGTTTGCTGATGGTGTCGATCATCCCGGCATCCTTATTGAATCGCACGATTGTGGCCACCCGTAGGCGTTTGCGTGACTGGTTCCTGCATGGCGCCGACAAACAGGGCACCAAACATGATTACCAGCAGCGGACATTCGCAGTGACCACCTGTTTTACCCCTCTGATCCGCTGGGTAGTGGCGCTTCGTCATGCCAATACTCGCTGGCTCGTGTTGGCGATGGACGCTTCAACCCGCTGCTGACGCTTCACTGTCTTTCCATTCACGGTCATCCAGGGATGCGCGATGCCCGTGGCTTGGTCGATCGGGCACGCCATTGCCAAAGGGACGTGGCGTCCGCATTGGGAAGCGCTCGTCACGCACTTCACGGGCTGCTTGCCAACCACGTGGACAGTGTTGGTGCTGGCCAACCTAGGCTGGTACGCCAAAAGGCTGTTCGCTGCCATCACGAAGCATGGATGGCACCCGTACCTGCGCATCAACCGGCGAGGCACGTATCACCCAGCGGAGGCCACGGCATTCCAGGGCCTCAGTACGGTCGTGGTCAAGGGCAGTCCTGGCTGGAAAGGCCGGGTGGTCTGTTTTGCGACTCCCAAGTGCCAGGTGACATGCACTATGCTGGCTTGCTAAGAACCAGGCTCCCCTAATCTGTGGGTGGTGCTGACCGAGCTGCCACTCGATGAAGCCGAGATGGACTGGTAGGGCGTGCGAGCCTGGATCGAGGGTGGCAACAACGACATGAAGCACAGCGGTTGGTATGAGGAGCAGACCAAGATGACCGACCTGGCGCGCGCCGAATGGCAGTGGTTGGTGCTGGCGCTGGCTACATGACTGGTTGTGAGCGTTGGAATCTTCGCCGAAGCGACCACACCCTAGCCTGTCTCGGAGCACCTGCCTCCCACGCATATCGCCCGTCAGCGGAAAGACGCCCAAACCCTACGCCGCTGGATCAGGTGTTTTCATCGCCGACGGTTGCTGGTACTGGCAGCCTTCGCCCACAGCCGCCCCCTACCGCCGATGGCGCTCATCCTGGAACCCTGTTAACGCCACTCCATCCGTCGGTTTACCGCACCGGCATGCGGCAGGGCAAAAACTCTATCCCTAAAAGGGGCCAGGGCGAAGGAGCGCTGCGTCCGCATGGGTGGCGTGGCTGCGCCCGGCAGGTATTCTGCCCCACATTCATTCGGCAGTAGATTCGCGTTCGACCATTCTGCGAAACAGATCGCTCTCGGTGATGATCCCAACCACGCGATCCCCTTCGACAACCGGGACGCTGCCAATACGATGGTGCATCAGGAGTTGCGCAACCGCAATGATCGGCTCGTCAGGTCCGACGGTGATGACAGGACGGGTCATGAAATCGTGCAAGGGAAGATCTGCGGCGCGGTGATAAAGATTGTATTCGCGCACATGGTGGGCATGCGATGCAGAGATACGATTGATGTCGCCTTCGGTGACGATCCCGATCAGGCGACCGGTGCTGTCCAGAACCGGCAGACGACGGATACGGGATTTGTGCATCAGCCGTTGCGCTTCAAGCAAGGTCATCGTTTCGGGAGCGCAGATCGGCGGCTGGCTCATCCAGTCACGTACTTTATCCATACTCTTCCACATATAAGTAAGTTCGATCCGGCTGTCCTAGCCCCAGTGAATGCCGCTTTCGGAGGCGTTGATCAGGTTTCCGTCGCGATCAAAGAGCAGGCGAATCGAATGCCGGATCGGACAGTCAATGATCGGGCATCGTCCACTGGCAGCATCCTCGGAAGGAACTTCGTATGGACATCCGTTCGCGCGGCATTGCTCGATTGAGACTGCATATCGCGGCGATCCGGGCGGTCCGTCAAGCAGGTGGATGCGCAGCGGAGCCTCTTTCAACGCCGGTTGGTGTTCGCTCAAATAAGCGCGGGCAACCTTGATCAGCGGATGTTGACGTTTTCTTCGGGGCATGGTTGTGCTCTCACAGATCGATATAATACACAGGGTAGCGATAGTGTACTTTTTTTGCACCACACTACACGAGAAATCTTCTCGACTGCCCGTTACTGTCTCACAACATTCCGTTTGCGACAGAAGCAAAGGTGTGATACGATGATATTCAGTAGAAAGTTGCGCATATCAGGACGATGAAACAGCAATCTGTCTCTTCACGACGGCAGCGAGCCCGGTCTGCGAATGGGCAGCGGGACGAAATTGCTCATTTGCGGGCGGAACTAATGGCGGCATACGCCCGTATTGCGGAGCTTGATGCTCAACTGGCTGCGTCCATACAACAGACGCGCCTGGTTAATGAGCGCCTGAACACGATTCTCACGGTGAGCGCCGCGTTGCTTATCACCCATGAGATAGATACTGTCATGCAGGTGGTGGTGCGCGAAGCAGTTCACCTGTTTCCCGATACCAGCGGTGCGTTGCTATTTCTGGTCGATCAGGGGGGGATGCGGTTGCGTCTTGCTGCGAGCAGTAGTGGGCAGACAGGCGTGCCCGTGCTGCGACCGGGTCAGGGTCTTGCGGGGCGTGCGTTTCTTTCGCCTCGCGCTATGCTGATCGCCGGTCCGGCACTTGAGGATGCGCTGAGTGAACTGAGTGAGACGCAGAGTGCGCAGGAACGAAGCGCTCTGACGTACTGGCCCCCAAGCAGCGCTTTGCTAGCGCCGTTGCGGATCGAAGATACCCGGCTCGGTGCACTGGTGGTGTATGGTAATCAGAATCCGCACCTGATCCACCCTCGTGATATTCCCTTTGCGCAGGCTCTGGCAGACCTGACGGCAGTGGCGATTGCAGAACACCGTCAGCGGACGCGGGCGGCGTCATTACAGCGCGATCTTGATCAGACGCAGTCGCTGCATGCCGAGGCGCAGGCACGTCTCAACGCAGCACAGGCGCAGTTGTTGCAAAGCGCTAAGCTTGCCGCTGTCGGCGAACTGGCGGCTTCAGTAGCGCACGAAATCAATAATCCGCTCTACGCGGCGAGAAACAGTCTCTATCTCGTCGAGCAGGATATGCCGCCCGACGCGCCGCAACGCCATTTCCTTACAATCGCCCAGAATGAACTCGGTCGTATTGCGCGCATCATCACCCGCATGCGCGATTTCTATCGCCCAGCGCGTGATGAATTGGAGCTGACCGAAATCAACGATCTGCTAGCGGAAACGATTGAACTCGTGCAGACTCATCTACGTCATGGGCATGTGACGGTCACTGCCAGTTTCTGTCCGAATCTTCCGCCTCTGGTCGCCCACCCGGATCAGTTACGTCAGGTATTTCTCAATTTGATGCTGAATGCGTGTGATGCCATGCCCAACGGCGGTCAGTTGCATATTTCAACCGAACTTTCCTGCCGTAACGAGCGAGATGAGCGGTGGGTCGTTATTGCCGTGCGCGATACTGGCGTCGGTATCAATCCGGAACATATGCCGCATCTCTTCGAGCCATTCTACACTACGAAACCTCAGGGCACCGGGCTTGGTCTGGCCATCAGCGCCCATATTGTGACTCAGCACGGCGGGCATATTCAGGTCGAAAGTACGCCAGGTGTCGGGAGTACATTTACCGTTTTGCTTCCTGTTGATCGCGGAGTTGAGGAGGCCTGATGCCGGGTTTGCTTGCCGCCTGCGCTGCAACCTACAAATGCGGTGTGTTCAACCTTGACCGATAGGTTCAACCTCTGTGAGAACTGATATATACGTGTGAAACCATTGGATTCCCGTCGGGATGACAACCTCCCACGAACTCGCACTCTGCGGAGAGGTCATCGATTTACAACTAGCAATCAAGGTAATCTTGCCTGAAAGTTTCAACCTCTGTGAGAACTGCTATAAGCATAGTGTCTGATGCAGCATTCAGCGTAGTTCAGTGAAGATGTACACTAGCGTCTGGAGCGTGGGCGTGCCTAAGATGGATTGTGCTGGTTTGCCACACGCAACGCGAGTTCCGACGCTACTCCGAGCTGTTCTTCTGCACGTTTGACTTGCTGCTCCTTCCACTGTGACGACGGCTGCACCGATTTGAAGACCTGGACCTGGCGATCTGTGCGCCAAGATGACGTGGTGCGCCGCCCTGTTTAGGTCTGACCAATCTGCCTGCTATCTTGCTTCTCTATGACAGTGATGTGCATAGACTGTTGATTGAGATGCAGCGTTACCGATCACTAGCGGGGAGGTCTGTGGCAATGACGTGGGGACGGCGACCGAATCGATTGAGATGCAGCGTTATCGGTCACCGGCAGAAATCAAAGCGCCTACATGTGGCTCATGCTTGGGAACAGGCTACCGCTCATCTGGCGATCAAAGATGGGAACCTCAAAAGGCGAAAGCCCGTCTTCTCAATACGATGCGCTGCAAGAGCGTGTCTCAAGTCTATAATCAGGAGGATTCCATATCCATCATCCGACACCCGCTGATTGGCTTTCTCGTGCTCAGCCCGATGGATGACAGGATGCGTTCGTCCGGGCGGGGATCTGGCTTCAGTGCCACTTGCTTGATCCAGCGCAGCGTGGGTGAAGGCGCTAAAGTTCCCTTTTCTGATCTGCAGGACTGAGGCGCGGGAATAGTGCCTTTGCCTTCGACCTCTATCGCACTTTGCGGGAGGATCGAGAGGGAAGCAACTTCTTCTACTCCCCGTTCAGCATTTCTATCGCCCTGGCTATGACCTGGGCAGGTGAACGCGGGGAGACCGAACGAGAAATGGCGCATGTCCCGCACTTCACGTTGCCGCGGGATCGTCTCCATCCCGCTTTCAGTGCCCTGGACCTTGAGCTGACTCGCTGTGGACAGGACGTACAAGGTAAAGATGGGAAAGGGTTTCGTCTACATATTATCGACGCACTCTGGGGGCAAAAGGACTTCCAGTTTCTCCCTGAATTTCTGGATGGGCTGGCTCGCAACTATGGCGCCGGATTGCGACTGCTGGATTTTGTGAACGATGCCAAGGCTGCCCGATAAGGTGATCAATCGCTGGATCAGCGATTAGACCGAAGGTCGCATTCAAGAACTGATACCGCTGAATATGCTGAACGAAATGACCCGGCTGGTGCTGACCGACGCCATCTAAACGCTGCCTGGGCCCAACCGTTCGAGAAGCAACTGACTGCCGATAAACCCTTTTACCTGCTGGATGGCAGTCAGGTGATGGTGCCGATGATGCAGCATGATGCCAATTGGAACTACCTGAAGGGGGAAAGTTTTCGGGTAGTGTCGGTGCCCTATGACGGCAGAGAACTATCCGTAGTCATCCTCTTGCCCTGCAAGGGTCGGTTCAAGGAATTTGAAAGATCTCTGGATTTTGAGAGGGTAGATCAGACCCTGAAAGGCATAACCCCTCACCGGGTTCTCTTCAAGATGCCCCGCTTTCGCACGGGGTCGTCTTTAGACCTTCGGGATGGGGATGTCCTCTCCCTTCAAACCTGATCTGGCCGATTTTTCGGGAATGAGTGGCGAGTGCAATCTTTTCATGCATAGCATTACACATAGCGTTTATCCTGGTGAATGAAGCCAGCACGGAAGCCGCTGTGGTGACAGTAATTATGTCGGGAGTCACTCCTGCGCCCGACAGGGTGGAGATGACCGTGAACCGTCATTTCATAATCCGCAACTATCAGACCGGGGCTAACCCTCTTCGTTGGGCAGGTGCTCAATCCGACCCGGTAGTATCAAATCTGGTAGAACATCATAGTGTAGGTTCACCAATGTTCGCTCCCCATCCGCGCTGTGTACCACCCTGTGAGGGCATCCTGCTCTCGTGAGATGACGAAGGGCAGATGCCTTCGCTTCTATGCGGGGTTACATCGCCTGACTCAGGGAATCTTGCTTTCGCTTCCGTGACAGGTCGCACCGCTGCACGCGGACAAGATGTCCGCATGCCCACACATGTGGGGATGTGCGCCGTTCTAGCGCGCTAGGAACATTCCACAAACACCATTTGTCGCCCCGGCAAGAATGCATCCTCTCAATCAAGATTATTACACGTCGCCAGCTACCCAAACCCTCATCAGCGGAACATTGGCGGGGATCTGGCACAGGCTGAATACTTTGTTATGAACCCTTTACGTTCAGTAGCAACCCTGTAACCTTTGCCTCAAGATACCTCTGGTATCGTACTATTTCGATGTTGTGTGATTGCAACGCGGAGTTGTTGCCTCACTTTCCTGAGCAATCCTCGTTTTTGTTATAGTGACGGCAGAGTTGCCGACTACAGCGCAGGATTGAAGCGCTACGGACGTTCATGATAGTAGTAGTCAACAGACGTCTGGAAAGATATCGTGTCGAACTTGCAGCACATTCTGGTTGTCGACAGCGATCCGGTTGCCGCGATGGTGACCCAACAGGGGCTGCAACTCCTCCTCGGCAAGGATGTTGAGGTTTCACTGGCACCATCGCCAGGAGCGGCCTGGTTGCGCTGTATGCGCGAATCTGTCGATCTGCTGATTGTCGATCCAAGCCCACCTGGTCGTGCCGCTGCCGCGTTGATCAAAGCACTCCACGACGAACGTCCCCATATTCCGGTTGTGGTATTGACTGCCTACGACACGCCGCGTCTGCGATCGCAGATGAAGCGGTTGGGCGTTCGTCACTATCTGGCAAAGCCGGTAGAACTGGCGGAACTAAAGAATACGGTCAGCAGCGTGCTGGCTTCTCTTAATAACGCTCAGGCATCGCCGGTTATACATTGAGTTCACGGAGACGTCGTGCTTCGCGGATGTGCAAAGTCACGCACCTGCAGTTATGGTATTCACGACGCTCCCCCTTGAACACACCTTTCATCCCTTCGCTCTGATCGCCGCCAGGAAATCGGCGACGGTAAATGCGGAGTTGCGGTGAAGCGCCGGTTCGAGCACGACGTCACTGATCTGCCGGTAGCGCGTGGCACGGTCGTGTACCAGATGCAGGTAGCAGCGCGCCAGTGTTGCTGCGGGGGGTTCATCAGGTTGAGGCTGGTACAGGCCATTCCAGACGATTGGTCGTGGGCGCACAAGATATTCCTCCAGCAACTGCTTCCGCAGTTCCGGATCATCCGCCAGGTAAACCATTGTTGCGTGTCGCCTGATGCGCTGGATTAACGCAGGGTCGAGATAGATGACGCTGCCGGTCATATCGATGACGATATTGTCCTCTTCGGCGATGCGTTCCGCGATCTCGACCATCACCTCCTGTTCGCAGGTGAGATAGGTGCGTTCACGTGCGGCATAGTGCGCTTCATAGGGAAATCCCATCCAGCGTCCGATATCGTAGACCGTGACCGTGTCGGCGTTGTGTTCGCTCCGGAGGCGTTCCGCGATCAGGTCATCGCAGTGCAACGCGGTGAATCCAGCATCGGCGAGTCGCGCTGCCCAGTGTGACTTGCCGATGCCTGCCATGCCGATCAAGCCGATAACCACGCTTTACCTCTGAAGTTGAGCTGCAAGTTCCACAAATACGTCGAGCGTCTCCGGATTGGCCATGGCATCGCGGTTGGCGGCTTTTTCTGGAGGAACGCCGCGCAAGATTTTTTTGATCGGCACTTCCAGTTTTTTGCCGTTCAGCGTGCGTGGTACGTCGGGAATGGCAATGATAGCGTCGGGGACGTGGCGCGGCGAGAGCATCGCGCGGATTGTTGCGCGTATGCGCTCTTTCAACGCGTCGTCAAGGGTCACGCCAGCTTCAAGCGCGACAAACAGGTACATAGTGGCAGTTCCGTCGGGGTTTTCCAGATCGATCACCAGACTGTCACGCACTTCGGCGATGCCTTCGACCGCACGGTACATTTCGCTGGTGCCCATCCGCACGCCATGGCGGTTGATCGTCGAGTCGGAACGACCGTAGATAACCAGCGTTCCGCGTTCAGTCAGTTTGACCCAGTCGCCATGACGCCAGACGCCGGGATATACATCGAAGTAACTGCTGCGGTAGCGCGAGCCGTCGGCATCGCCCCAGAAGAAGAGCGGCATCGAGGGGAGCGGGGCAGTGACGACCAGTTCGCCGACATCGCCGACCAGCGAGTTTCCTTGTTCGTCGAAGACGTCGACACGCGCACCCAGGCACCGGCACTGGATTTCGCCTGCAGTCACCGGGAGCAGCGGACACCCGCCGACAAAGGCAGTGCAGACGTCGGTGCCGCCGCTGAGTGACACCAGCCAGAGGTCGCGCTTGACGCGCTCGTAGACCCACTGGAACCCTTCAACCGGCAGCGGTGATCCGGTCGATCCGATTGTCCGCAAGTTTGACAGGTCGAACATCGTTCCTGGTGTAATATCGGCTTTACGACAGGCAGTGAGGTAGGCAGCGCTTGTGCCAAACAGGGTCATGCGGGTATCGGCGGCAAATCGCCAGAGGGCATGCATATTGGGCCAGGCAGGGTTGCCGTCGTAGAGCAGCAGCGTACTTCCCACCAGCAATCCGCTAATCAGGAAGTTCCACATCATCCATCCGGTGGTGGTGAACCAGAAGAAACGGTCCTGTGGTCCCAGGTCGAGGTGCAGCGCCAGCGATTTCAGATGTTCGAGTAGAATGCCGCCATGCCCCTGGACAATCGGCTTGGGCAGGCCGGTCGTTCCCGATGAGTAGAGGATCCAGAGCGGATGGTCGAACGGAACGGGTTCGAACCGGAGCGATGCGTCGTGGTGGATGCACTCGTTCCAGGGAATGGTGTCGGCGACCTGTGCGTCCGGGTCGAGATATGGTACGATGACTACATGTTCGACACTCGTGAGCGTTGAGCGCAGTTCTGCAAGTGCGGCGCGGCGGTCGAATGCTCGACCGCCATAGCGATACCCATCAACGGCGATCAGCACCCGCGGTTCGATCTGCTGGAAACGGTCAGCAACGCTGGCAACTCCCATTTCAGGCGAGCAACTTGACCAGATTGCGCCGAGGGACGCACAGGCCAGGAATGCAATGACGGCATGCGGCGTATTTGGCAGCACGGCTGCCACCCGGTCGCCCCGCCGAACACCGAGCATCTCCAGGTGAGCGGCAACCGAGGCGACCTGGCGCTGCAATTCAGCCCACGTCAGCGTCTGAAGCGTTCCGCCTTCAGACTGGAATAGGATGGCAGGACGATCGGCGCTGGCGTGACGGAAAGCGTGTGCCGCATAGTTGAGCGTCGCGCCAGGGAACCAGACCGCGCCGGGCATGCGGGCGTCGGCGAGAACAGCATGTGGCTGCGTCGTCGCCTGGATGTCGAAAAAATCCCAGATCGACTGCCAGAAATCGGACAGTTCGGTGACTGACCAGCGCCAGAGCGCATGGTAATCAGCAAATGTCAAACCGCGGGTCTGCGCCAGCCAGTCGATATACCGCTGCGTAACACTGGTGCGCATCATGTCGGGGGATGGCGACCAAAGCAGATCGCCTTCACGCACAGTCGGTTCAGCCATAATCAACTCCAGCCTGTCTCTTTTGCTTTCATGACTTCGCTGCAAACACGCACCGCAGAGACGCCGAGGGCACAGAGAACCCTGAAAACGAACCACGACGGAGGCATAGCGCAGCATACGTGTACGTGATGCGCGAGAGAATCTTCCTCTGCGAACACCGCGTCGCTGCGGTGACATACCCTTTTTGCAGCGGACTCTTTCATTAAGCGTCCACCCGCGCCAGGCGTTGCCGCAGCAGATGATCGGCAAGCACCAGCGCCAGCATCGCCTCGGCAATCGGAACCAGCCGTGGGAGAACGGTCGGGTCGTGACGGCCGTGAATTTCAATTGTGGCAGGATTTCCGTCGCGATCAACCGTATGTTGCGGACGGGCGATTGACGCAGGCGGTTTGGCAGCAATGCGCAGCACGATCTCCTCGCCGGTGCTGATGCCGCCAAGAATGCCGCCATGATGGTTGGACGCAGTTCCGATTGTGCCATCATCGCGGCGCACGAATGGGTCGTTGTGTGTCGATCCGGTCATATATGCGACACCAAACCCTTCACCGAACTCAACCCCTTTGACTGCCGGGATGCTGAACATTGCCTTGCCAATATCCGCCTGTAATTTGTCGAAGACCGGCTCGCCGAGACCGGGGGGAACGCCGCGGGCGCGCACTTCGACCACGCCGCCGAGCGAGTCGAGATTGCGCCGCGCCTGTTCAACGCGCTCGACCATCAGGGCGGCAACCCGCGCATCCGGGCAGCGCATGATGTTGCGCTCGATTTCGCTCTCATCAATAACCTCGGCTTTCAAATCACCGAGTTGCGATGTCCACGCAATGACCGATATGCCGTAGCGCGCGAGGAGTAGTTTCGCAATCGCGCCACCGGCAACACGCCCGATCGTCTCGCGTGCACTGCTCCGTCCGCCGCCGCGCCAGTCACGAAAGCCATACTTCGCGTCCCACGTATAATCAGCGTGACCGGGGCGGTAGAGGTGCTTGATAGCGTCGTAGTGCCCCGGCTTCGCATCGGCATTGAAGACCAGCATGCTGATAGGTGCGCCGGTCGAACGTCCCTCAAACACCCCCGACAGGATCTGCACCTGATCGGGTTCCTGACGCGCTGATGTTACCCGGCTCTGCCCAACCCGGCGACGATCCAGTTCACGCTGGATGAACGCTTCCGAAATCTCGATACCTGCCGGGCATCCATCGACCACGCACCCAACCGCAGGTCCGTGTGATTCGCCCCAGGTTGTTAATCGAAAAACCTTTCCAAACGTGTTTCCTGGCATTGATCCTGTTTCCTGTTCAACGTTGCTCCTGCGACGCCAGACGCTCGATCAGCGCCCGATCTTCGCGTAATCTGGGGTTGTCAGGCGCTGCCTGCAACGCCCGGTCGATCATGGATTGTGCTTTATCGAACTGTTTCAAGCGCGCATATGCCAATCCTAGTGCGCGCAAATACGTTACGTCGTATGGTGCTTTTTTGACCGCCCATTCCCATTCGAGCGCCGCGACATACCACATGCCGCGGTTCTTTAGCGCAACACCGTTGTTATAGTGCGTTAGATGGTCGGACGGTTTCAGGATATAACGAAAGCGCTCGAGTCTGCCGACAATAGCATCGTACCCGACAATGGTGAGCGCAATCGTGGCGATATGCGCTACACCTGCGCCAATCGCGATCAGCCTGGCTCCAGCAATCAGCGGTAGAAGCCAGGTTGATGGGATCGATGTTGCGCTGGTCAGGCGGTTCAGCATTCCTATGAGAGCATCGGGACGCACGGCAAGCGCCAGCGCGCCGATCAGTCCAACAGTTGTCAGGCCCACAGCCAGATAGAGCGCCCAGGTGGAGCGTTGCGCCAGTTGCTGCGCGACCGAAAAACCGGTGATGGTAACCGGCGCGAGGATAACTGACGGTATTAGGATACCTATAGGAAAACCGTTTGCTGGTGCTTCCTGATAAAGAAAGACACCCATCACCGGAAAGACGAGCGCGATCAGAAGCACAGCAACGGCGCCACCGCGCCACATCCAGACCAGCGCCTGCACAATCGGCGACTGTTCATCCGAGGGTGCCACCCGCACCAGTAGACTTCCGCCGCACTGAGCGCAGCGACGTTGCGTTTCGACCGTTGGCGCGCCGCAGTAGGGGCAGGGAATGGTTGCATCATCTGCCGGTGCGACTGATGCCAGGTGACGCGCAGGATCGGTTGATGGCACAGCCACTGCTGTTCTGACAGTCGCCGGAGCGGGAGCAGATGTCGGTAGTGTTGGTGCAGGATTGGCTCGCGTTGCAACTGGCCAATTCTGCAGTGTGGACGGTACAGGCGCAGATATCGGGTCGGGCTTGGGCCTTGGCGGTGCAACCGGCTCAACGACTGCCAGTGTTGTACGGTATGCGCGCAGGCGCGCAACCGACAGTGCGTGCGTATCGATCTCGCGCTCCAGGCAGCGGCCAGTTTGATCCGGCGGGGGGAGAGGCGGCAGTGGCAGACCCATCCGCGCGTGCAGCCATTCCAGCCCCTGGCGCGCGCGTGGATTGGACGGATTCAGCGCCAGCACATTTTCCAGGCAGATCTTCACGTCCTCGGGATCATCGACAACCCCCGACAGCCAGAGCCAGGCGCGCTCGTTGCGCGGATCGGCTTCCAGAAGATGGAGCAGCAGCGCACGGGCGTCGTCGCGACGCCCATCGCGCGCGGCGGCGATTGCCTGGTGCAACGTATCGGCATTCATACACGTATCCTTCGATAAACCGGACGTTAGCGTTCCCAGACGACTCGCCCTTCGATCATGGTCATATCGGCGCGCACCGTATGCAACGCTGATGGGTCGATCTTGAACGGATCGGCGGACAGGACGGTGAGATCGGCAAGCATACCGGGCGCAATCATACCCTGCTCATGGGCAGTCCCGGCTGCGATTGCGCTTCCTGAGCAAAAGCCACGCAGCGCTTCTTCGACGGTCAACCGCTGTTCTGGATACCATCCGCCAGCAGGTTCACCGTCCGGTCGCTGCCGGGTAACCGCAGCGTGGATGCTAAGCCAGGGATTGAGCGATTCGACCGGCGCATCGGATCCAAATGCAAGCGTTGCGCCAGCGTTGAGGAGAGAGCGCCAGGCATATGCATATGCGCAGCGCTGACCCCAGAGGCGTTCTGCCATCTCCATATCGGCAATGCAATGGATCGGTTGCATAGAAGCGATGACGCCCAGACGGGCGAAACGCGGTAGATCATTGGGGTGCACCACCTGGCAATGCTCGATGCGGTTAGGAATGCGAAGCGCCGGAGCTCCGGGCAGCGCCGCTTCGATGGCATCGAGCACCTTGCGGTTGGCGGCATCGCCAATGGCATGAACCATTACTGCCAGACCGCCATGGATCGAGCGGTGAACGGCGTTGCACAGCTCATCAAACGACAGGACGGCAATGCCACAATTGCTGCTGCCTTCGTAGGGCGCGAGCATCTCTGCCGTCTGCGATCCAAGCGATCCATCGGCGAACATCTTGACGCCGCCGATCCGGATCCAGCGATCTCCCAGCCCACTGCGCACGCCGAGTGCCAGCGCTGCATCGAGTCCATCGAGACCGAGATACACCAGGCAGCGCAGGTGCAGGTGACCCTGTTCGCGCAGGGTCTGCACGTCGCTAAGGGTCTGGGCGCCATCGCCGGGGATCATGCTGGCGGGCAGGTGCATGCCGACCATACCGTAGGAATGAGCTTCAGCGATTGCTTCGCGGATTGCCGCCAGGCGCTCGTCCTGTCCCGGCTCAGGAATATGACGACGCACCAGATCCATTGCCGTTTCCAGCAGGATGCCGGTTGGTTCGCCATGCTCGCGCTGGATGGTGCCGCCAGGCGGATCGGGGGTATCGCTGGTGATGCCTGCCAGGCGAAGCGCCGCGCTGCTGACCCAGGCGGAATGCCCATCCCTGCGCGAGAAATACGCAGGCCGATCACCAATGACCATATCGAGGTGCGCTGCGGTGGGCCAGCGCCCCCAGCGCGAGTGGTCCCACCCGCGTCCGCGCACCCAGGCGCCTTCGGGGAGGTGTTGCACCGCAGCGCTGATCCGTTGCAGCGCCTCATCGAGCGTCGCTGCGTCGCTGAGCGCAATATTGCGACGCGCCAGTGCGTGAGCAACCAGGTGAACGTGGGCATCGGTCAACGCCGGAATAAGCGCACGACCATTGAGGTTGATCCCCTCGGCGCGTCCGGTCACGGCAGCACGCACCTTGCCCTCGCTGCCGACTGCAATAATGCGCCCATCGCGCACCGCGACCGCCTGTGCGCGCGGTTGCGCCGGGTTGAGTGTGTAGACAGGACCGTTATAGAGAATAATCGGATCGCTCATCGTATGTCTCTAATCGGCGCCAGCGTCTGGAGGGTTCTGAACGATTCAATGTGTAGTCGCATGGTACGAATGGAACGCACGGTTGTCAATGACGGTCGGAGTGCGTCGTTGTATGATGTGCAGGCAATGTTATTGCAGCCGTATGGTAATGCGGCAGCAAGGCCAGCCTGATAAAATGTCTTAACAGGGATTTGTTGATTTATTTCGTTGGCAATGACCTGCACGGACACAACCTGTGAATAGCGCTCGCCTGCATGAACGAAGCTGAACACCTTCAATCTGAGAACGACGCACTACGAACACGTATTCGGGAACTCGAGCGGCAACTGCACCATGTCCGATCTTCCGCTTCTTTTCCTCCTTACGTTTCTCCAGATGTCTCCGATTATTTTACCGTGTTCCACGAAACGACGCTGGCGATCATGAACCGTCTGGAACTCAACGATGTGCTGGAGGCGATCACTGATCATGCCGCGCGTCTGGCGGGAACAGAACACGGCTATATCTATCTTCGCGTGGCGGATGCTGAACTGATGGAGATGAAAGTCGGCATTGGCCGGTTTGCGTTGAATCGTGGCAGTGTCATTGCTCCGGGCGAGGGGATTTCCGGGCGCGTCTGGCAATCGGGCGAGCCGATGATGGTGGAGGATTACCGGTCGTGGGAAGGGCGCATCAAGCGGTTGGAAATGATCGATTTCGGGGCGGTGATTGCAGCGCCGCTGAAGTCGCGCGGGGAAGTGATCGGGGTGCTGGGAGTGGCGTATGATGCGGCGAACCTTTTCGATTTTCGCACCATTGCAGCACTCCTTGCCCGCTTCGCCGATCTCGCGGCGATTGCGATTGATAATGCGCAATTGTACACCGCAGCGCAGCGAGAAATCGCTGAGCGACAGCGCATCGAGGCGGAACTGCGCGCGAGCGCGCAGCATCTGCACGATCTGTACACGGTCACGAAGCGGCAGGCGCAGGAGTCGCGCCTGCTCGGACAGGTGCGTTCGGTGCTGGCGCAGGCGATCGATCTGTCGGTCATCTTTTGTTCGGTGGTCGAAGCAATCGCCAGAACCTTCGGCTACACGCAGGTCTGCATTTATTTGCGTGAACACGATGAGCTGGTGCTGCAACATCAGGTCGGGTATTCATTTATCTGGGAGCGTATTCCGCTTGGAAAAGGCATTATCAGTCGCACCATCCTAAGCGGGCGTCCGGCGCTGATTGCTGATGTGAGCGTCGATAGCGATTTTCTTGGCGCAATTGAAGGAGTAGTGTCCGAAATTTGTGTGCCGCTCTGGGAAGATGACAGGGTTATCGGAGCGCTCAACATTGAAAGCATTAACGGCGTTGTGCTTACTGAAGATGACCTGCGTTTGATGACAGAAGTGGCGGAACATATCAATGTTGCGATTGAGCGTGCGCAGCTGTATGAGCGGCTGTGGCAGCGCGTGCAGCAACTCGATGCGCTGTACAGCATTATGGGCGACATTACCAGCAATCTGAATCTCGATAATGTGTTACGGACGATCGTGACGCGGATGCTGACCCTGATACGCGCTGCGCACGGTGCGCTGGCGTTGTACGACGCGCAGCAGAATCATCTCATCGTCCATGTGAGCGTTAACATGGACTATGACTATGCAGGTGTGCGCCTGGCGTTGGGGGAGGGTGCGATGGGCAAGGCCGCGCTTACGCGCCAGCCGGTCGTTGTGTTCGATTATCGCGCGTGGAGTGAGCGTTCACTCCAGTGTGAAGCCGAGTCAACAGCGAATGTCCTAGCGGTTCCACTGCTAGCGGGCGATGAACTGATTGGCGCGATGAGCGCGGGAGATAGCGATCTCAAGCGCATCTTCACTGTGGATGATATCCAGTTGCTCAGAATGTTCGCGCAACAGGCGACAGTTGCGATCAAAAATGCCCGCCTGTTTGAAGAAGTGCAGTATCTGGCGATCACCGATCCGCTCACAGGGCTGTACAACCGGCGATATTTCCTGAGTGCGGCGCGGCGCGAACTTGAACGCGCGCGTCGTCACCACTCGCCGCTGGTGGTAATCATCACCGACCTTGACGATTTCAAACAGATCAATGATGCCTTCGGTCATCCGGTTGGTGACCGGGCGCTCCGGGAGTTCAGCGGTCTGTTGCGCCGCGAATTGCGCTCTATCGATCTGCTGGCACGCTATGGCGGTGAGGAATTCATTCTGCTGTTGCCGGAGACAGATGAAAACGGCGGCGTGCAGGTTGTCGAGCGTGTGCGCCTGGTGTTGAGCCAGACAACGATTGCAACCAGTCAGGGGGTGGCGAGGGTGACGGCCAGTTTTGGCATGGCAGTGTATGCTGAGCCGTTTGATGGGATGAGCATCGATATGCTGGTTGCGCGGGCGGATGAGGCACTGCTCCGTGCAAAGCAGGCGGGTAAGAATCGGCTGGAAATCTGGCAGTTGCGGTGGAAGGCGGAAGGTGAGCAGTGACAGGACATCTACCTTCTCAGTTCCCGCTTCCCGCTTCTCTTTCCAGTCGCACCCACACGTGTTGTTCGAGCAGGATTCCTTCGCGGGTTGTCACGCGCAGACGCAGCGTATATTCTCCTGGCGCGTCGTCGCCTGTCTGCCAGATGCCCAGCATACCTTCCTGGATCGCCTCGCCACGGGCAATTGTGCGCCAGCCTCCCTGGGGGCTGCGACCGGGTGCGATCTCAAGTGCATAGACGCCAAGAGCGGCGCCTCGCACATACACCAGCGGTCCGTGCACGGTCGTGTTGGTGATCGGTTGGGTGATCCGTGCGATGATCCCTCCTTCGCGCCCGGTTGTGGCTTCCGGCGGCGGGCAGTAGCGCTGTGGCGGTTGAGGAATGCCATGTGACTCCGCCCAGTCCCGGAATGCTGGCGGATAAACAACAAATGTGACCTGGCGGACACGCTCCGGTGGCGTGTACGATGCCGCCAGACAGGCGCCGTCATCGGAGACGCGGACGGTCAGGATGGTCACATCGCTGGTGCGCGGCTCAGTGCCAGCAATGAATCGCTCGCTGATCGGTCGCGGGCAATGCTCACCTGCGAGTGCGCCGGTGTCGGCGCAGATCACCACTTCGCTGATCCCATCTGGCGGCTCGAACGTCAGGATGGGGCGCCCTTCGTGGTAGCGTTCCATAAGAGCGCGCCAGATGACCCCCGCACCGTTCGAGCCAGCAACTTCCTGCATCGGTGCGTTGTCGTTGTTGCCCACCCACACGCCTATCGTAATGTCGGGCGTGTATCCGACCGTCCAGGAGTCGCGCCACTCATTGCTGGTGCCGGTCTTGACCGCAGCCGGTCGCCCGTCGCGGAGTTCCATCACGTTGTTTCGACCGAACATATACCGGCGCGCAGCGTTGTCGCTGAGGATGTCGGTGATCAGATAGGCGATCTGGTCACCGCGCTCGCCGAGAGTTTGACGACCGGGAGTATCGTTCAGAGTTTCGAGCGTTTCACCACGCGCATTCGTGACCTTCAGGATCGCTGCTGGCGGGCGATAACGTCCGCCGTTGCGAAAGGTATTGTATACCGCTGTTAAGTCGAGTAAGCGAACCTCGCCAGCGCCAAGCGCTAGTGGCAAACCGTAACGCTGCGGGTCGTTCAGAGTGGTGATTCCCATGCGTTGGGCGAGTTCTACGAAGTTCTCAATGCCGACATATTCGAGCGTTCGGACTGCCGGAATGTTGAGGGAGTTTGCCAGCGCCATGCGCAGACGTTGCGGACCATGGAAGGCATTGTCGTAATTGCGTGGCGCGTAGACAGTTCCATCGCCAGCAGGGTATGTTACTGGCGTATCCCAGATGATCGTCGCTGGCGTCCATCCCCGCTGGAGTGCAGCGGCATAAATTACTGGCTTAAGCGCAGAACCCGGTTGACGCGGTGCGAGGGTGACATTCACCTGCCCGTCAATGGTTGGATCGTTGTAATCAATACTGCCAACCATCGCAATGATTTGTGCGTCGGGCGTAAGCATTACCACACCGGCGTTAGTTGCGTTGCGATCACGCAGGGGCGTGTATCCCGGTCCACCTTCGCGGATCCATTGCCGAGCGATACGTTCAGCTTCCGCCTGCCACCGCGGGTCGAGCGTCGTCACGACACGCAATCCGCCACGATAGAGCATCTCTGGTCCGTAGCGCTCTTCGAGCAACCGTATGACGTAAAACACAAAGTGCGGTGCGGTAATGTCTCTGACAATTGGGGCGAAACGCAGCGGCTCTTCAAAGATCTCCTGTGCCTCTGTTGCGGTCAGGTAGCCATATTTGACCATCAGGTCGAGGGTAGTACGCTGACGCTGCTTCGCGCCAGCAAAATTGTGCAGCGGATTGAGGGTTGTTGGCGATTGGGGAAGACCAGCAAGCAGTGTGGCCTCGCCTGCAGAGAGTTCCCAGACGTGTTTCCCGAAATAGGACTGCGCCGCCGCTTCGATGCCATATGCCTGATTGCCGTAGTAGACTTCGTTCAGGTACATGCTGAGGATCTGTTCTTTACTGTAGCGACGGGATACTTCGATTGCCAGGATGGCTTCGCGCAGTTTCCGGTCGAGCGAGAGGTCGTCGCGCTCATTGGGCGAGAGCAGGACGTTCCGCACCAGTTGCTGGGTGATCGTTGAACCGCCGCTGACCACTTTGCCCGCCTGGTAGTTGAGGATCAACGCGCGCAGAATGCCGCGCAGATCAACGCCGGGGTTGGTCCAGAAACCGGCATCCTCAACTGCGACGGTCGCATCGATCAGGATGCGCGGAATACGCTCGAACGGCACAACAGTGCGTCTGCCGCTCAGCGGATCGATCAGTTCGTAGAGCAGTGTTCCATCACGCGCATAGATGTACCCCGTTTCCGCCGGGCGGTGTTGCCCAATCTGCGCCGGATCGGGCAGGTCGCGGCTGTAGTGCCGGTACACGACGAAGACCGCCAGCGCCGTCAGGATAGTCGCCACGATCGTCAATTTCACGAATGCCAGGCAAAGACTCCAGAGAAAGCGTATCAGCGCGATGAAGCGTCGCCGATAGATCGAACCGCTGTTCGGCTTTACCCGCATCGCCTGTTTCCTGCGCCACACTGAGAACCGGGCAACGGACAACGTTCAAGGAGCGGCTTCCAGCCAGGCTATCCATT
Source organism: Roseiflexus sp. (assembly GCA_017743475.1). Taxonomy (GTDB): domain Bacteria; phylum Chloroflexota; class Chloroflexia; order Chloroflexales; family Roseiflexaceae; genus Roseiflexus. The sequence goes on from JAGHYV010000035.1 coordinate 22,808, forward strand.
CCTGTTCAAGCGTTGCCAGGTCTTTTCCGTACACTGCGCGATAATCTGCCGATCCGGGCGTTCCTGCGCTGGTAACGTACACAGCGTCCAGACGTTCACGCCCATACTGGTCGATGAGGAACTCAACAAAACTTGCCCACTGGTAGTAGAGTGCGTTCATAACCGCGACGCCGCGCCCTGCGTAGTGGGTTGCCAGGGGGTAGGAGATGCCGTTCGTCCGCTGAGCGCGCACATATCTGCGAAAATCGGGGTATTCACCGAGCCAGTAGATCCCTGCTCCCCAGGTTGCCATGCCCTCAGACAGGATCAGATCGGCGCTCAGATGCCGCGACCCGTACCGGTCCTGCTGGAGTTGATGCACATATTCGTGTGCCAGAATGGCAATCGCCCGTTCGCGCCCGATAGCATTGCAGGTGAAGACCTGAACCCGACGAATATCAGTATAGGCAATGCCGCTCAGGGCGCATCCGGCATCCTGGATGAATGCGACGGTGAGCGGACTCATCAGTTCGCTGCCGAATCGCGCAGCGACATACGCATAGGCGCGGCGTGCATCCTGATCGAGTCGATCACGTTCGTCGACGTAGAGTCCCTCATTCACCACGATGTTCAACGGCGATACGTCCGCAACCGGCACGGCAACAGCGCCGATCGTCGGCACTGATGGACTGACCGGCGACCAGCGCGACAGCACCAGGGGTTGGGGTTGCGCGAAAAGGAGCAGCGCCACACACGCGACAAGCGCAAGAATCGCGATCCGGTTGAGCGTGAGATAGTTCATAGTGGAATGTATTGTAGCATGCGGGTTCGCACTTGCTATAATAGCAGCTATGCCTGAGTTACCCGAAGTTCAACTTGCTGCCGATAGCCTGGGAGTGCAGATCGCCGGTACGCGGATTGTGCGTGTTGAGCGGCTCGACTGGTACCGTATGGTCGAGACGCCAGCACCCGATACGTTCATTACGTTGCTCACTGGTCGTCAGGTGCGTGGGTGGGGGCGTCGCGCCAAGTGGATCCTGATCGATCTCGATAGCGGGTGGACGCTGGCGTTGCACCTGCGTATGTCTGGCAGTCTGACCGTTCAACCTGTCGATGCATTGCCCGATCCGCACACGCACCTGGTGCTACGCCTGGATGATGGTCGGCAGGTCTTCTTTCGCGACCCGCGCAAGTTCGGGCGTGCGCGATTGCTGGATGCGGATGGTCTGGCAGCGCTCGATGCAGCGCATGGTGACGAGCCGCTCTCGGACGCATTTACGGTTGAGCGCCTGGCGGAACTGCTGCGCGGGCGGAAACGGGCGATCAAGCCGCTGTTGCTAGACCAGTCGGTGATTGCGGGAATTGGAAACATTTACGCCGATGAAGCGCTATGGCACGCCCGCATCCATCCATTGCGCCCGGCGTCCGATCTGAGCACTGACGAAGTTGCGGCACTCCACGATGGTATTCGTACAGCGCTACGGCAGGCGCTGACCAACGGCGGCAGCACGCTACGCGACTACCGCAACTCGTATGGGGCGCGTGGCACAAACCAGGATCACTTCAACGCCTATGACCGTGAGGGACAACCGTGTCCGCGCTGCAGTGCAACGATCATTAAAACGGTCGTCGCGCAGCGGGGAACGCACTACTGCCCAGCGTGTCAGGCTATTCCGTCAGCAGCGACCATCCGCCGCGAATGAGGAGTTCGGGGAGGTAGGTCAGCACCACTGCAGCAATGTAGGGACTCCACCAGAACAGGTTGAGGAACTGCCCAATGCCGGTCGATTGTGCCGCGAGGGAAGAGATGCCCAGGTAGGTGGTGTAGATGTCGATGCCGTGGGTGAGAACGAGCAGAACGATCAACGCCAGGAGTTGGGCGGGACCACCGAACGGGTTCAGGCGCACACTCGATTCGACATACGAAAAGAGCAGCCCGATCGGGATAAGCAGCAGGTTCCACCACCCGGTTGGCGAAGGAAGGCGGGCAGGCAATTCGAGGAACGCCGCCAGCATATTGATCCCGATCACTATGCCATCGAGAGTGTATTTTGCGCCGAGCGCCCAAAGCGGCAGCCCGAAGAGGATCATTAGCAGCCCGGCGGGTGCGCCGATGCCGCTGCGCGCTGGCGGTTCGACAATCGGGTAGGGTGCGAACGGTCTGCGCGGCGGAACAGCAGGTTTGCGCTGTCGCAACGGTGTGGAACCGAGCGGTTTACTGCGAACTGCCATGCGTGCCCCCTATCGCTTTCGCTCTAAGCGAGGGGTGCTATGCTGCGGCGTGTCCTCACGCTCCTGCGGCTCATTTTCCAGCACCCCGGTTTGCAGCGTCTCACCGATGTAATCGAGAATATCGCGGATGTCCTCATTATCGTCGAGGATACTATCGAACGGCAGCGCCACACCGGAAACGGTCTTCACCGTCTGCCCGATCTCCTTCAGCGTGCGGTCGATACCGCTCACCAGCGACCGCATCACCGACGCCAGCTCCTCGCGCTCCTGCACCGTCAGATTGGCGAACCCGATCAGCGCCTTCTCCTGCGCCCGCAGCAGCGTCGCCCGCAGGATCGCAATATCCGCCTGCGTCTGCAACTCGTAACGCTTCACCAGATGCGCCTGCCGCACCTGCTCCACCAGTTCGTCCGACGATACCGGCGTCCAGAGCAGGGCGGGGATGATGATAAAGCCGATCATGCCGATCAGCACCTGCTGATAGACCAGGTTGGTCTCGGCGACGACCGGTTGCGCCGCCCACCAGGCCCACTGGAGCTGGAAGGCGTAGTAGAGGAGGTAGAGGGCGCAGCCGATGACGACCGGGAAAGCCCAGGTGCGGGCGTTGACTTTCTGGAGCAGCATCCCGGCGGGAGACCAGGGGATGAGGAACGAGACGAGACTGGGGGGCGCAAGGACCAGAATGGCGGTGAAAGCAATAGCGACGACGCGATTGTCGGTCAGTTGCGACTGCACGCCCCACCAGTAGGCGGCAGAACCCGCCATCGCCACGAATGCCAGGATGGTCAAGAGCGTGCGCGCGGTAAACTCGATCCCAGCGGAGCGTCGGCGTTGTTGCCGGAGCATATTGAGGTAGTGTGACATCGCGTATCTTCTCTCTGATGCGACGTGCTTGTACAACGAATAGCAGACACGCAGCAGGCGGGATATGTTTTACCACAGAGACAGCGCATGAGGTGAGTCGCTCCAATTGCAAAACAGGATCAAAATCGTTACTCTACGATCAATCATCGCACAGACTGTTTCCATTTGATAGGACAGGCAGTACATAATTTTGCCGGTTTGCAGCAAACTGTTCAATCCAGTATAATCGGGATGAAAAGATGCCCCCGTAGCTCAGTGGATAGAGCAGCGGTTTCCTAAACCGCGTGTCAGCCGTTCGAGTCGGCTCGGGGGCGCCACTGTATGACTGCTGTTCGACGACCACTCTCACTGCGTATACTGGAAGGCGCTGCCGCGCTCGCATCCATGACCTGGCCCGTGGTAGAGCGGCTTTTGCCTGAGCGCCTGGAATTCGATGATACTCAGTCTATCTGGCACGCCGGGACGCCGGACTATCGACCACGTCCATCGCTCGAAGGTTCAGTCGCTGCCGATCTTGCCATTATTGGTGGCGGGTTCACTGGCGTTAGCACGGCGTATCATATCGCACAGCGCTTTCCCCAACGGCGCATTGTCTTGCTCGAAGCGACATCGCTGGCGAATGGCGCCAGTGGACGGAACGGCGGTCTGGCGTTGAACTGGATCAACGGGATCGACACGAGCGACCCCGACCTGACCCGGAAGGTCTACAGGTTGACGAGCGCCGGGTTGTGCGCGATCCGCACCCTGATTGAACGTCACCGTCTATCGGTTGATCATCGCTTCGATGGGACATTGACGCTGCATACCAGCCCTGAACGCGCCGAAGCCGCACATGCCGAAGCGGAGTATCTGCGTGAGTTGGGCATTCCGGTAAAGTTCCTGTATCGTGATGAACTGGCGCCACAGTTCAATGCTCGCGGCGTGTATGGGGCGACGTTCGAGCCAGATACCGGGCAGATCAACGGAGCACAGTTTGTGCGCGGGTTACGCCCGATTCTGGAGGAGCGCGGCGTTGTCATCTATGAGCAGACGCCGGTGCTTCGTCTCAGGGTCGGTCGGGAGATCCATCTGATGACGCCAAGCGGCGAAGTGCGCGCACAGGCAGTGGTGCTGGCAACAAATGGCTATACCAGCAAACTGGGGCTGTTCCGTGATGCGCTGTTTCCACTGCATTCAAGCGTACTTGCTACGGCGCCGCTCACACCAGCTCAACTGGAGGAGTTAGGGTGGCGCGCGTTTGCGGGTTTCGCCGATGATCGTGATCGGATCTCCTATGGATCGCTGTCGTCTACTGGTCATCTAGTGTTTGGCGGCGGCAGCAATCAGTCATATGCCTATCTGTTCAACAACCGTACCCGCTTCCCGATGCAGAGCGGCATTGCCCGTCGTGCTCAGGAAGCGATCCGGCAAACGCTGTTGGAATACTTTCCATCAGCGTCGACGTTGCCCATCGCCTGTCGCTGGAGTGGAGTTCTGGGCATTACGCTGAACCGTCAACCGCTGTGGGGGCGGTGCGGCGAGTATCGGAATATCTACTACGCACTGGGGTACTCCGGTCATGGAGTTACACTGGCGAATCTTGCTGGTGAGTTCATTGCCGACCTGTACAGTGGGGATGACAGCCGATGGCGGTGGTTGCCGTTCTACGAGCAGCGCTACCCACCTATACCGCCGGAACCGTTCCGCTGGTTGGGGTATCAGGCGTTTACCCGACTTACCGGACGTTCGCCGCGGGTGTAGGCACCGCTGTGCCCGTGTAGCAACGACGCTTTATGCGCGCCTGATGCGCGCAATCCCGGCAGTCAACCGTTCTGCACTTCGCTATAGGGATAGGTGAAGGCACCACCTTCGCTTAGAAGGCGTTGCCGCTGCTCACCCGGCACGTTTGAAATCAGGATCTGGCAAACGAGTAGGGAGAAGGACAATGCCTTCCCCCCTATTCTGCAGCATCGTGGTCAGCCCTGTCAGGCACGCTTCTGTTTCAATGCTCATCAGGATTGTCCTCGTTTGAGATCAATCCTGTTCAGGTATTTGGCACAGCAGGAAGAGAGGGACAGAGCAGCAGGGTTGCAACCGCGACAGTTTGGGTTTCTGATCACGAGATGAAACGTAGAGGCTGACCAGAAACATCTGCTTGATAAGGAAGGACTCACCCCGTTCCCGGTGTTGGCACCAGCCAGGTCGTCTCGCCAAAAGGAAGTTTTTTCAGCACCACCACGAGGGTATGCGCATTCAGATTGACCGGACGGTCGATAGTTGCGCTTCCCCGCACGCGTTCACCGGGCAGGGCGCGAAGTTCGCCTGGTCGCGAGAGTTCATCCGCCACCAGGTAGCGTGTTCCGACCGAGTCGCGTACTTCGATGTTCTCCGCTGTCAGCGGCAACACAACGCTCTGGTCGCTCAGATTGTTACGCAGGCTCCAGCGCAGCGTCATTTTGCCGTCGCAGAACTCAACTTCTTCGAGAGTCACCACCACATCGGGGGATAGTCCAGGAGCGTTACCGCCGACGCCGACATTTTCCCAGACTCCGTTGATCATGCGCCGCCCGACCGGTTGGAACCCGCTCCAGACACAGGAACTGACCGGCGAGATGGCGCCAGCATCGGCACCGCCAGCGGGAAGGCTAGTCGAAACCACCAGGCTCTGCACCGATTGATCCGGGCGAGGGGCGGAACGCCCCTGGCTGAACAGGATGCCGATCAGTGTGAGAATGACCAGGCTTGATGCCAACGCAACGCGACCGGTCCAGGATTGCCAGAGATATGCGAGTCGCTGACCAGACGTCGGAGGTGCATGCGTCAATGCCGGTTGCGCTTCGGGATCAGCAGTTGATGATCGAGCCTGCTCGGTTGATGGAACATCGATCACAGGACGTTCCAGCAATGTCGGACGTTCCATGACGACGGTCGGTTCATCGAGACGTGGAAGCACGCCTTTGAGCAACATATTGATCTCCGTCCAGCGCGTGAGGTGGAGCAGTTCCGGGATGCGGAGCATCTCCTCATCGGTGAGGTCAATTTCGCTGGAACGCTCGGTCACCAGGTAGGCAGGCAACTCATCAAGCCCTTTGAGATCGACCTTCCAGTCGGTTTCGACGCGTGAGCCTTCCTGGATTGTCGGCGCGATTACGACCAGGCGGCGGCAGGTGCGAAAATTGACCGTCTTTGCCTTCTGAGGGGGCAGCAGATCAGCACGGTGGTCGTTGAGGAAGTTGACCAGGTTGTAGTAGTACGAAATCACCTGGTTGTAAGGATTCTTGCGCCCTGGATTCAACCGTTTGCGTTCGCCGTTGGAGCCTTCGACAAACCACGGACCGTTGACATCGCCGAAGACTTTGCCGTCGCAATGCTTCAGTTCGATGATGAAAATCCCGTCTTGCTTGATAATGACCAGGTCAATGTTTCGACCGCCGACGCTAAAATTAGCAAGAATCAGGTACAGACCGTCGAGACGATCTAGACCACGCGCCAGCGCCATAATCGCGCGTCGCTCATTTGGGTGTTCTGGTTTCTCACCGATCCAGACCTGCACAGCCATCCGTTATGCTCCTCAGGCATGTGCCCATGTGCAACTTATAGCTCTGCATGCTTTGTGCACCGTTGCGACCAGACAGAGGAAGAGTCGTCGTTCGTCCGAGGACCGCGGGAACGGGGCGGGATCGGGCGTATATCGGGACAGGACCTTCCGCATGTGTATTATCGCGCAGATTGCCGCTCTGTGCAATAACCGAACATGAACATGTTGTAATCAGGGCGCAAGTACCACAGTCACCCCTTCATCTGCACGCAGCTCCAGATAGTCGCGGACGGTGATGCCACCACGGTCGAGATGGGTCGAGAGCGCAACCGTTCCTTCACCGATAGCGGAAAGGCTCATTCGCGCCGGATGCGATGCAAGGTTGAGGGCGATCAGAAAGCGACAGCCATCCGCCTCGCGTATGAATGCCAGCACCGACTGTTGTGCGGCATTATCTCCCTCGACCGTAACGGCCTGATATGAACCGATCGACAGCGCTGGCTCGGATCGGCGCAGCGCCAGTAGACAGCGATAGAGCCAGATCACGGAGTGCAGCACGTTGCGCTGTGTTGCCACATTGCACTGCCGTTAGTCATTGGCGACAGGCAGCCAGGGTTGAACTTTGTTGAAACCAGCTTTCATCACCATAGTAGATCGTCGGCGTGCCGCGCAACGTCAGCAGCATGGCGGCGACGCGCGCCTGCGTCTCACCGACCCGGCTGGCAAGGCGGGGTTGGTCATGATTCCCAAGCACCCAGCTGGTCCAGGCAAAGGGTGGGAGCGGCGCTTCGTACAGTGCAATCGTCTGTGCGATAGTTTGTGCATTCCACGGCAGCAGTACGAGCGCAAGGTTGAACGGCAGGTGCGCCTCAGGCGCTTTGGGGGTTCCGAAATAGCGCATCAGGCGATCATACGGCAGGTAGATCTCACCGACCATCATCCGCTCATCGTATGAGTCGAGCACCCAGCGCATCATCGCAACTAGTATGGACGTCCGGTTGGTCGGCGGAGCAGGTTTCGAGCAGTCTCATATGCGGCATCATGCCGGGTTTCCAGGCAGGGTTGGGAGGATTATCGCGGAACTGATCGTCCTTGATCATCAGCCACATGATATTGACACGAAATCCATCCACGCTGCGGTCGAGCCAGAATCGCCTGGCATCGAGCATTGCCGCCTGCACCTGCGGATTGCGCCGGTTCAGGTCGGGTTGTTTAGAAGTGTGGATAGTACTGCCTAGTAGTTGGATCATACTCCCACACTGATCCGCCGAAACAGGAGAGCCAGTTGTTCGGCGAAGCACCATCCGGCGCCGGGTCGCGCCAGATGTACTAGTCACGTTTGGGGTTGCTGCGCGAACTTCGTGACTCGATGAACGAGGGACGTTGATCCAATGTATGGTTTGGCACGAAGTCGAGAATAACCTTCAGATTTCGTTGATGGGCGTCGGCAACCAGGTTGTCGAAGTCGGTGAGTGTGCCGAAGAGAGGATGAATATCGCAACAATCAGACACATCGTAGCCGAAAGCGGCCATAGGCGAAGGAAAGATAGGAGAGAGCCAGATTGCATCAACTCCCTGATCAACCAGATAATCAAAGTCGGGAGCGAATGCTGCGCAGATTGCCGACCTGATTGCCATTACTGTCCTGGAATGATCGTGGATGGATTCTGATAAATCACCCGTGCTGCTACCAGATATATTCGGCCAGTTGCGTCGCCATCTTCGACCTCCATCTCAAGAAGCAATCAGTTGTATGGGCGCTCTGACGTAGAACAACCCGGCGCCATTATACCGCGTAACCGTTCTGGTACGAGCATCTCGCGTTCCGATGGAGGCGTCAAGACGTACCATGCTACAATGTCTATCTGGTTCGGGTTGCTCTGGTGTGGATGGCAGGTACAGCGCACCTTATCATCCACACAACACGAGCCTTCTGAGCAGGCGACAAAAGTCGCGGAGATGGAAGTTCTATGCTTCAGCCGTCCTGGTATGCTCTCCTTGAGCGTCTCGATCCGCTCTTCGCTGCAATAATGCGCGTTGGCGGGCATCCACTGCTCGTAGGTGGAGCGGTGCGTGATCTATTGCTCGGTCTTACGCCAACCGATATCGATATCGAGGTCTATGGCGTTGATGCGCAAACACTTGCTGCTGCGCTTGCGCCATTCGGTCGCGTCGATGTCGTCGGGCGATCTTTCGGCGTACTAAAGATGCGTCTCGATGCGTATGAGGTCGATGTTGCGTTGCCGTCGCGACGCCATCCGCTGCCTGACGAGGAGTCTGATGCATTGCCAGACTACGACCCGTCACTGACGCCAGGCGAGGCGCTGGCGCGACGCGATTTTACGATCAACGCGCTGGCACTGACTCCATCCGGCGATCTGATCGACTATTTCGGCGGGCGTGCGGATCTTGAGGCGCGGGTATTACGTCACACTTCTGAGGCATTCGGCGATGATCCGCTGCGAGTATTGCGCGCGATGCAGTTTGCTGCACGCTTTGCCATGCGTCTGGCGCCGGAGACGGCTGCGTTGTGCCGCACATTGTTGCCACAGGCTGCCAGTCTGCCGCCAGATCGAATCTGGCGGGAATGGCAGAAATGGGCGCTCCTCGGCGTGTTCCCCTCTGCCGGGTTGCGCGCACTTGACGAATCGGGATGGCTGGCGCTCTATCCGGAACTTGCCGCGCTCCAGGGATGCCCACAGCATCCCCGTTGCCATCCTGAGGGGGATGTATGGACGCACACGTTGCACGTCTGTGATGCTGCAGTGCGGATTGCCAACCGCGATGCGCTCGATGGTCATGAACGCCTGACGCTGATCGTCGCGGCGTTGTGCCACGACCTGGGAAAACCACCGACGACGGTGATCGATGACGATGGCGTCCCGCGTAGCATCGGGCATGCGGAAGCGGGCGTGTCATTGACCCAAACGTTTTTGGTGCGCATTGGCGCGCCGCACTGGCTCGAACGTCTAGTGACGCCGCTGGTACGCGAACATCTAGCACATATCAATGTACAACCTACACCGCGCGTTGTGCGGCGTCTGGCGCATCGTCTTGCGCCAGCGACCCTGGCGCAGTGGGAACGACTGGTCGAAGCGGATGCCTCTGGCCGACCTCCGCTGCTGCCGGAGCGACCGGCGGCGGCATTTCTGGCAGTTGCCGAAGCGGAAGGTGCAGCAGTGAGCCGCCCGGCGCCATTAGTGCGCGGGCGCGACCTGATTGCAGCAGGGGTTGCGCCAGGACCGCGCCTAGGGGCATTGCTGCGGCGTGCCTATGAAGCACAGCTCGACGGGGTGTTCAGTACAGTGGAAGAAGGTGTAACGTGGGTGTTGCAGACCAATGAGGTTTGATGCAACGCTAATGTTTTTCTGACACAATTCTAACATAGAGACACTAATATACATAACAGAAAACACCACATGCCACAAAGGAGGTGAGGACCAATGACAACTGCGTTGACTCGTTTCGAGCCATTCACTGAAGCGCTACGGCTGTCGGATGCAGTCGAGCAACTGCTGAATGAGAGCTGGGTGTTGCCACGAAGCTTCTTTAGCGGTTGGGCTGGAACGTCACGCATTCCGTTGGACCTCTACGAAACTGATGAGGCATACGTGGTGACGGCGCTTATGCCGGGTGTTCCTAGCGATAAAGTCGATATCCAGCTCGAACAGAACACGCTCACCATTCGTGGTGAGGTTCCTGCCGGTCAGCCGAAGGATGCGCACTACCTGATCCAGGAGCGCACGAGCGGCAGGATCGAGCGGAGCGTCCGTCTACCCGCGACGGTAGACGCGGACAAGATCTCGGCGTCGCTCAAAGATGGCGTGCTAACCATCCAGCTACCGAAAGTCGAGCATGCTCGACCGCACCGCATCACCATTCAGGCTGCGTAATAGTGTGCGATTGATACATATGTACCGCAGCCGTGGGCGTTGATGAGGCTAACAGGTAATCTGGGAGCTGGTTCAGGCCCAACGGGATTGCGGGAAGCGAATGTGCCGGGCAGAGAGACTGCCCGGCTTTATGCTAAACTGATGGGGATCTGGCAATGACAAGACTGACGAATGTATTCAAAACGGCAGCCTTGCTGGCGACTCTGACCGTGCTGCTGGTTCTGGTGGGCCAGTGGTTTGGCGGGACGCAGGGTATGCTGATTGCTTTCCTTGTTGCTGTATTGATGAACGGCGGGGCATACTGGTTTTCCGACAAACTGGCGTTAAGCATGGCTGGTGCGCGGGAGGTCGACCGGTACGAAGCGCCGCGTTTGCACCAGATGGTTGCTCAACTAGCGCAGCGCGCCGATCTGCCAATGCCGCGCGTCTATCTGATCGACTCGGCGGCGCCGAATGCGTTTGCAACTGGACGTAACCCGCGGCACGGCGCAGTTGCCGTGACCAACGGGTTGCTGCGTCTCCTGAACGATGATGAGGTCGCAGCAGTGATCGCCCACGAGTTGGGGCATATCAGGAACAGGGACACGTTGATTAGCGCGATTGCGGCAACGTTTGCTGGTTCCGTGGCAATTCTGGCGGATATGGCGCAGTGGGCGCTATTACTCGGCGGGTTTGGGCGTCACGACGATGAGGGAGAGGATAGCGGGGTTGCAGGAGTGGTGGGCGGATTGCTGCTTATCCTGGTTGCGCCAATTGCTGCAACGTTGATCCAGCTGGCGATTTCGCGTACCCGCGAGTTCGAAGCTGACGCTGCGGGTGCAGCTATCAGCGGTTCGCCGCTGGCACTGGCTTCGGCGCTGCGCAAGATCGAGGCGTGGAAGCAGCAACTACCGCTTGCGACCAATCCGGCGATGGCTAACCTGTATATTGTCAACCCACTCGATGGCAGTGCAATCGTCCGTCTCTTCAGCACGCATCCGCCGACTGAAGAGCGCATTGCGCGGCTGGAGCGGATGGCATTTACTCGAAGCGTACTGGTCTGGTGAAATGTCTTGCCATCTGCCACAGTATTGTGTATTATAACATAAACTACCTGTTGACAATTGTATAAAAATGCGCCGGTAGACGGCGCCACTGGGGGAGCCAGGTGAGCCTGGCTGAGAGTGCGGCCCCATCGATGCCGCAGACCCTTTGAACCTGACCTGGGTCATACCAGCGTAGGGAAGTGTCCAGACCGGAGTCTGCCGCTGATCCACGTTGGTGGGGTCAGCGGCAGTTTTGATTCTGGCGCTCAAGGAGGGTACCGCTATGGTTCTGTCCACCCTGATCGAACCACTTCCGTCGGTCCAGTCCGATCCGATACCGTTTCCATCCGAAAGAGGTATTGTCTACGTCATTACCGACCGGCGCACAGCCGGAGAGCGTTCGCTGACGGATATTGTGAGTGCAGCGTTGCGTGGTGGTGCGAATGTGATCCAACTCCGTGACAAGGACGTACCAGCACGCGACATGGTTGCACTGGGGCAGGCGTTACTTCCGCTTACCCGCGATGCCGGAGTCCCGCTTATCGTCAACGACCGTGTCGATGTCGCGCTGGCGCTCGATGCCGATGGCGTCCATGTTGGTCAGGACGATATTCCGGCGGAAATGGTGCGGCGGATCATCGGTCCGAAACGCATTCTCGGCGTATCGGTCGCAACGGTCGAGCAGGCGCAGCGCGCGATGGACGCTGGTGCCACGTATGTTAGCGTCGGCGATCTTTTCGGGACGCCAAGTAAACCGGATGCGGGACCACCCATCGGGCTGAAACCGCTGGCAGATATTTCCCGTGCCGTTCGTCTGCCAGTGTTGGGGATTGGCGGCATCACTCTCGCAAATGCTGCTTCGGTTGTCCGGGCGGGCGCTGTTGGGGTGGCGGTTATCTCGGCGGTGATCGGCGCGCCAGACCCTGAAGCAGCAACGCGGGCGCTCCATACCGTCATTGCGTCGGCGCTCGATGAACGCGCATACGCCGGGTAGTCGATATGAGGACGATATGCTTAAGGAGGCGCACGATGGATCCTATCAACCAGCGTATTGGTGATATGCTCGCTCGCATTCGCGCGACCAAACCATTGATCCACCATATTACCAATCTGGTTGTCATGAACGATACCGCGAATGTAACCTTGCACGTTGGCGGATTGCCGGTCATGGCGCATGATGCGGGAGAAGTCGCCGAGATGGTGGCACATGCCGGAGCGTTGGTGCTGAATGTCGGTACGCTTTCGCCCGACTGGATCGAGTCGATGCTGATCGCTGGTCGGCGCGCAAACGAACTCCAGACGCCGGTGGTGCTTGACCCGGTAGGAGCAGGCGCAACCCAGCTCCGCACCAGGACGAATCTTGAGTTGCTGCACTCGTTGCGGATCGCCGTGGTGCGCGGCAATGGTGGCGAGATCGGCGCGCTGAGCGGTGAGGGCGGCGAGGTGAAAGGCGTGGAGAGCGTAGCTGGACCGGAAGACCCGTTGACGGCAGCGCGTCGTCTGGCGCAGACGTATCACACAGTTGTGGCGTTGACCGGCGCGCGCGACATTATTACCGACGGCGAGCGTGTCCTTACAGTCAACAATGGTCACATCTGGCTGACAACGCTGACCGGCACCGGATGTATGGCAACGACAATGGTTGCGGCATTTGCGGCGGTCGAGCGTGATTATCTGCTGGCAGCGGCTGGCGGGCTGGCAATGTTTGGACTAGCGGCGGAACTGGCTGCCGAAAAGGCGTACGGTCCCGCCAGTTTCAAAGTTGCGCTGTTCGACCAGATCTACAACCTTACGCCGGAACAGGTGGCGGCTGGCGCACGGGTTGTGGAAGGTGGTTGAGGGTTGAGGGAACCATTCGTGTCGTTGAGATGCCAGGGTTACGGTGCATGTCCAGAGCCGTGCTGATCGTCGTGCTGCCGGAGCATGTCCCAGATTTCCCGTGCTAACGGATCGTCACCGATACGGTGGATGTTCTTGCTGTCGAGATGCCAGCGTCGGGGATTGTCTGCAATGTAGCGTCGAGTGGCATTCAGGGCGCGGTCGGTGCGGATAATGTGTTCATAGTAATTGCGTTGCCAGACGGGTGCACCCGGCGTATTGCGCATGATGTTGATCGCCGGATAACGACCGATTTGAATGACCGGATGATGGCACCCAACGAACCGGGAACGACGTTGGTTTGGTGTAGCGCCACGGATGGCGCGTCCGGCAGACGTTGGGGCGGCGCCGGGTGGAAATGTGGTGGGGGCGCAGCAGGTAGGGGCGCAGCACCGCTGCGCCCCTACGGTGCCGCCACGGGACCGGTCGCCATCATTATCGGACCCGTCGCCATTATCGCGGGGCGTACCGCCGTCAGATCCGTCGTCGCGGGCATCGCTGCCATTGTCAACACAATCATTGCCGTTGTCGTTCCCCACAATCCAAATGATGCCATGGATTGTGGTTGGGCATCACCACAAATTCATCGAGGTTTAATACCACGTATGGACGCACAACAGCGGTTTGGAACCATTCGGCACGAACGATTTCGCCGCATTCGTTCAATTGCATACCACCATCTACCACTTGCCCAAACAAATGCGCCCATTTATGCGTGCAGAGGGTAACGAAATACGCAGCGGGTTGGGTATAATCATGCCCTTTGAGGCGGATGGAACGGCGGTGATGAATTCTGCGATTGTATGGCATGGCTTAATCCTTCCTTATTGAAGCGACTCCGCCGGATCACCCATGATCGTCACGTCGCTTCTACGCTGTTTATACCGTTCTGGTAATTGCAGAGGGTACCTGATGATCAATGCTGGAGTTGCACACCACTGGGAAACTATTGGGTGCGCTGGAAAGACCGGGCGCTTGTCAGCGCAACCCTATTCGTAATGATGCTCATGATGCTGTGAGGAGGCGCACATGATACCGCGAGCATTGACGATTGCCGGTTCCGACTCGGGCGGCGGCGCTGGCATCCAGGCAGACCTGAAAACATTCATGGCGCATGGGGTCTACGGCGCCAGCGCGATCACCGCTATCACTGCTCAAAACACAGTCGGCGTACATGCCGTGCTCATGCTTGAACCATCACTTGTTGTCGCGCAAATCGAGGCAGTGCTCGACGACATCGGCGCCGATGCGGTCAAAACTGGCATGCTGGGGAACGCTTCCATTATCCAGGCGGTTGCCGACACGCTGGAGCGATACCGGGTCGAGCATCTAGTGATCGACCCGGTGATGGTTGCGAAGAGTGGTGCGCGCCTGCTCGAAGAAGATGCTATTACCACGCTGCGTGCGCGGCTGTTGCCACTGGCGCTGGTAGTGACGCCGAACCTGCCAGAAGCGTCGGTGCTGTTGAATCGCCCGGTGACCGACGAACGCGATATGCAGGATGCTGCGCGCGATCTCCACACACTCGGACCACGGTATGTGTTGCTGAAGGGAGGGCACCTGTCGGGGAGCGATGTCGTTGATCTGCTGTACGACGGCGAGCGTTTTGTCACACTGCGCGCACCGCGCCTGGAAACGAACCATACTCATGGCACCGGTTGCACCTACGCTGCTGCCATTGCCGCACTGATCGCGCGCGGTCTACCGGTCGAACAGGCGATTCGTCAGGCGCATGCCTATCTCCACGATGCTATCGTCCACGCACCAGCGATCGGCAAAGGATACGGACCGGTCAACCATCTGGTGTACGGATTGCCGGTCAGTCGCGGGTAGGGATGCAGCCTGCTATTCACATTGTCTGCCTGCTGGTGCATCGTTGCAGGAGTGCAGGTGCGAGGGGTGTCCACGATCCATGGTGACCAAAAGAAATTTCGGTCGACATCAACGACCGAAGGGAATACCGATCAATAGGGGTGGGGGTGTTGCCTGAGGAGGTGCGAGTGGATGGAGAGACTCGCATAGCGTTTTCGATTTTCGTAGCTGCAAGTGTCCACATTTCTCCTGGTAGCGAGGGCATCTTGCCATCGTAGACGCGACGAGGGCGGGACTCCCTCGCTCCCAGGTGCGTGTGTTTCCCCAGGTGTGAACAGGTACGTGGTTACCCGCTGCCGTATCGTTGGGTTGATGCGCCATTCTCCGAGAGATGCAGTGCATAGAGAGATGCAGTGCATAGATGACGCCTTCCGCCAGATTATGCACCGTGGCTACATCTCGCGCGGCGAATCCCATCTGCACTAACATTGCGGCCGACTCGGGCTGTACTCCAAGGTATTGCAGCTATGGCTACACTGCCAGATGGCAGTTGCGACAGCAATTGCGGCAATAGACATCATCGCTCTTTATTTTGACCTACCTGAAACAAAATCCAACGCACGTGATACACGGACACATCTTTCAGATGAGCCAGTCGAACGTGATCAAATGGGTGTATCTTTTGCATGGAGCGCTTAATTATGCGCTTTCACAGCAGAACCTCCTTCCTGCACGCACTGCCGACGAACTGACGCAGCGATTGTGGGAAGAACCGCCGCCTTCGACGGATACGCCCCCCTTTTTATCCATGGTGGCGTAGAACATCCTATCTATCGTCCAGGCGACAAAACTGACCGAACGTTGTATTATAGCAGCAAGAAGAAACGGCATACCCTGAAGAATGTTCTTATCGTCGATGAGTTTGGTTCTCTTCACTTTTTGAGCGACACCTCTGAAGGACGGGTACATGACACATATATCGCGGATGAAGCGAGATACACCCTTCCAACGGCGAGTATTCTCTCTCAAGATGCCGGATTTCAAGGACTTAACTCGCCCAGCGTGCAGATCATGCAGCCGAAGAAGAAACCGCGCAACAGAACTTTCACACCGCAGGAAAAGGCGGAGAACCGGCGTCTATCATCGGTTTGTGTCCGTATCGAACATGTCATTGGTGATATCAAGCGGTATCGGATTATCCATGACATTATCCGTTTCAGTCGTTCCAAATTTCGGGATATGGTCACGCAAACGTGTTGCAGGCTGCATAACTTCCGAACTCGACTGAAACGCAAAGAGTGTTTTGAAAATCAAAGTAAACCTTGATGAAGTCTAGTAATATGGCAGATGACCAAACGGCAGCGCATCCGCATCTTCTGTTTATTCGTCGGTTCTGGTGGCGCGCCGTTTGTACCAGACCCAGCCAAATGCGATGAGGCAGACGCACAGCAGGGCACCGCAGAGCACAAGTGTGAGCGTGTTGGTCACGAGGGTGATGACGCTGCTGGTTGGCGGTTGACCAAGCAGCACTGCGGTCAGTTGTGGCACGACATTGAAGGTGAGTAGTACGCCGAGTAGCGCCAGCGCCGTTACGCCGCGCATTGCGCCCGATGCGTATTCCGGTTCCAGCGCCACAAAGCCGAGCATGGAGATCGGCATGCCAAGCAGGGTTGGAACCAGCGAGTTGACACCGCGTTCCCCAAGGATATAACGGATGACCAGACCGGTCAGAAGCATCAGGAGACCAATCCAGAGTGCGATCCGCGGCGCCTGACCAAAGGTTATGTGTTGCTGTTTATCCATACTCGAAAATTATACAGGGTGTTCGCCCGCCTGTGTATGGTATGCTTGACACATGCTTTTTACGGTCTGGGATGTGCCGCGAAAAACTTCCAGATTACGTCGGACGCGGAGATGCTCTGCGTCGGCTCGTCGCCGCCTACCCGTCCAGGACCGTTGCTGCCGGGCCAGGCGTGCCTGCCGCCGATGATAGTGTACAGTTCCACCGCTGTGCCATCGCGACATCCGCTCCAGACCTGATGCTGGATGTCGGTGGAGGATGTGGTCTGCGGCTGCGGGTCGCAGCCGTTGAACGCCGTCCAGAACCCCACCGATTCCTGCACTGAAGCGAAATTCACCCCAACGCGAGAATCAGGACCTACGCCGCCGTTATAGGGCAGGCGGGTATCGTCCGTGCCGTAAACATGGATCACCACGACAGGATGGGTCGGCTGACAGGGTTCGTAGTTCAACGTCCCCGCTACGGGAGCAATGGCAGCAATGACATCAGATGCCTCACACGCCAGGCGGGACGCCATGATCCCGCCGTTGGAGATGCCAGTAACGTAGATGCGCTTCGGGTCGATGGCGTATGCGTTGGCGAGTTCGGCAATCAGGGCACGGATGAAACCAACGTCGTCCACGTTGTTCGTCATGGCGTAGCCGCAGCGTGTTCCGCCGTTCCAGGTCAGAAGAGCGTCCTGGCGTCGCCCCGTTCCGTTTGGATACACAATGATGAAGCCTTTTTCGTCGGCGAAGCGGTTGAAATCGCTGATGCGCCGATAGTGTTCGGCGTTGCCCCCGCCTCCGTGCAGCGAGATGACTAGCGGAACCGGATGGTGCTCGTTGTACGAAGGAGGGACATGCAGGATGGAGGTCCGTTTCAAACCGTCATACGTCAAGGTGTAGAGGGAATCTGCCCTGACGCTTGGAAGAGTTGAAGAACAGGCGATCAAGAGGATAGTGCTCAAAAGCAAGGGTGCGAACAGGCGTTTTATCATCCGGACTCCTCCTTGTTGTCATAGTGCATTGTATGTCCGTGTAATGAAGGAAATGTTTGGAAGTTGTGTGCTTTTGGCGAAGATGATAAAAGACCCAGTGAAGGATAAGCTGAAGTGCTTTGGGTTATACACACAGTTTGGCGAGCAACTCTTCTTCCCAACGATCAGTGAAGCGTTCAGCGTGTATGTCAGAACGTTCGAGGTGGATTGGGTCAATTGGGAAGACCGGCAGATGATGGAGACCCGGCCACCGGCACAGTGGGGAACCAGTCCGCACTTGCCCGAAAGCGCTCACTGACAATACCCTGGCGGCAGGGTGATCGGTCCGGCGACAGGCGGGGGCAATTGCGCCCAGGGCAACCCCAGGAACGGGAGGAAGTTCGGGCGCATGCCAGCTGCCAGCACGCGCTCGCGAGTGAATATGCGCTCCAGCGTCTGATCATCGTGCACCAGACGCATCGTCTGGTACCAGCTCAACCCATCGCGGCGCTCAAAATGCCAGTATTCCAGCGCCAGCGGTTGGGTGCGCCAGTCGAAGGTCTCACGTTCCTGCGCGGCGATCCGGTTCCAGCCATGCGCGGCAGCCAGCGCCGTGAAATCGACGAAATACCCGGCGGGGGGCGGCAACATGCGGCGGTTGTGCACGTCGAAGATCGGCGCTGCCAGCGGTTCGCACATACGTCCATCCTGGCGCGCCGCGCGCAGGTAGAGGTGCCAGAAGAGCCGTCCGGTGCGCCATTCGGGGGAGATGGATCTGCTGCCCATTCACGCGATAATCCCAACGGGTGTCGAACGCCCGCCCCGCCTTATGCCAGCTGGTGAACGAGGACGTACCATTCTGAAAATCGACCGACCGCGGCACTTCGCTCAACTGTCCGAGAAAATCATACCCGCTGGCTTCGATGACCTCCTGGCGCAGCGCATCGAATGAAGGTTTGACCGCCGCAGCAAGCACCGGCAACCCGCCAGTGCGCACATCGCCGAGCGGCGCCATGCCACGCGGCAGCGACGCGATATCGACCGACGCCGTCGCCGAAGCGAACGAACGCCCGTTCTGCCGGCGATCGTCGAGTAGTGAGGCGCAATCGCGCAGCTGTTCCACGCCGGGCAGTTATACCCGTGAACGCTGGCAACCACAAAGGTTCCATCGCTCAACCCAGGAGTAAACAACGCCACCCCCTGCCGTGAAAAGAACCGGCGTCTGCCCAGCGCCCAGAGTGCGACTGCCATCAACCCGCCGCCCGGCATCCACGCAGGATCACGCATCCCCAGGTTGTCTGGACCGGCACGGCGCTCTTCACCGGTGACCAGATCAGCGATATACAGGTTACCGCTGCCGTCGCGATCCGAAATGAACGCTATGAAGCGACCATCGGGCGACCACGCCGGACTGTGATCAGGAGCGGGGTGATTGGTCAGATTGACAATTGTACTGCCCTCTACGTCGGTGATATAAATCTCCTGGTTGCCGTCGCGCCACGACGTGAATGCAAGTCGTTGTCCATCAGGCGCCCACGTCGGCTGCGATTCGGCGAATGGGTGGTCGGTGATGGGTCGCAGATCGCCACTATCCAGGTTGAGCGTATAGATATTGAGCTGACCATCACGCATGCTGGTAAAGGCAATCCACTGTCTATCGGGCGACCATACCGGTTCGCCATCATAGGCGTAATGTTCGGTCAGGCGGCGAAGATCACTGCCATCGGCGCACATCACATAGAGATCCCAGTCGTTGTTGCGTCGGCTCGCGAACACAATGCGATCTCCTGCGGGCGACCAGGATGGGCTGCGGTCGGGATGCGGGTCGGCAGTGAGATTCACCACACGCTCGCCAGCCAGATCGGCGCTAAAGATATCGAATGCACCGCTCTCGCCGCGGGAAGCGGCAAAGACGATCCGCCCCTGGCCGTTCTATTGCACTGCGCGCGCCTCGGCAGGGACGACGCCGGTTCCAAGGATCACAATGAGCGCCAGGGTTACGAACCGCATAATCACAGAGAAACGTCATTCTAAGCGAAGATGCGCAAAATGCTTTTGCGTAAGAAATGTACAGGCAGGATACTATTCAGAGTATACTGTATCCGATACCCCACAGACAGTTGAAAGAAATGAGAAATCAATGAGGAACAACGGCTATCCGGTGGACGCACCGCGACAGTTTTATCGCTGGCGCGGCTATCGAGTCGCCTACTACACTGCGGGCGCCGGTCCTGCAATCCTCCTGATCCACAGCATCAATGCAGCCGCGTCCTCGTTCGAAATGCGCCGTCTGTTTGCAGCGCTTCGCACCGATTATCGCGTCTTTGCGCTCGATTTTCTAGGGTTTGGCGGATCGGATCGACCGCAGCGCGTTTACTGCGCCGACGATTACATCGACCTAATTAGCGATTTTGCCCATGATACGGTTGGACAGGGCGCAGTGGTCATCGCCAGTTCGCTTGGCGCTGCCTACACTATCCGGGCAGCAGCACGGGACGCCAACCTCTTTGGACCTCTGATCCTGATCTGCCCTACGGGTATGAGGAATCTCGTGCACCCGCAACAACCCGGACTGGCGTACAGAGCGCTTGCTGGTCCCTTTGGCGATCTGGTCTTTCGCCTGCTGACAAGCCGCTCCAGCATTGCCTATTTTCTGCGCACGCAATCGTACTACGACCCCGCCGTCGTAGATGATGAACTCATCGAAGGGTTCTACCGTGCAGCGTACCAGGCAGGCGCAAAGTGGGCGCCGATCTGTTTTCTGACGGGGTTGTTGAACTGTGATGTGCGTGATGCCTTCGGGCAACTGCGTCAGCCGATCCTGCTGATATGGGGGCGTCAGGCGGATCTGACGCCGCTGCGCAGCGCTAATGACTTTCTGGCGCGCAATCCCCGCGCGCACCTTGCAGTAGTAGACAAAGCGCGTCTCTCAGTGCAGGATGAACGACCGGAGGAGTTCATCCATCTTGTGCGAGAGTTCCTGGCGGCACCGCGCCCATCCGTCCTATAGGAAACATCGTGCCGTGGTTGTGGATTCTCTGGCGTCATCCCTCCCTGCCATAGCGATGCTCAAAATCTGGATATTGACATTAGTGGTGCTATTGGTGTACAATAAGAACAAATGTACTAAAACCAGAGAAAGAAACAGCCATGGCTATCGGGCGCAACAAAATCCGTCAGTTCACCGATGCAATGACCATCCAGTGGGCAAACGGCAAGAATGAGGCGCGGCTCACGCCAGGTGTCGGGCGCTTCGTTTCCCACGTTGGATGGTACGCCGAAGTCGGGCGTGACGACGAATTCGACCGATTCGTCTACCAGGCAGGCATTCCGCAGATGGAGATTCGCCATCCGCGCCAGGGTGCGACTGCGCAAATTGTCCGTCACTGGAACCTTGGCGAGCAGCTGCGTTTCTTCCCGCTCACCAGTGGTCCAGTTGCAACGACCGTTGCTGCCAGCCTGTCGGCGCGCAATGTTGCCGCGACAATCGAGGCTGGCATCGGGTTACGCTGGGGTCGAGGCGAAGGTGAGCGCTCGAAGATGGCGATCCGTGGCTATCTTCAGATCCTCCAACGCGGCACGGATGAAACAGGCAGCAAATGGCTACTGTACCCTCGTCTGATCCAGATCTCGGTTCGCTCACGCATGACCGATGAATTGCTTGCTGCGCTCGTCGATCATGTGCGGGTCTGCGAAATTGCAGACACCCTAGTAGTAGATCGTGCGAAGCACCCCGATGTCATCCACTGTTACGAACTGGCGTTGCCGCTTGGTCCGGGGCAGGAAGAGCAGTGGGGCAAGGGCGAAACCACAACGGTTATGCCAATAACCAGTCTCCATCCCGAAACTATCGATCTCCCCTATCTTCGCACCCTCTGGCGTCCTGATCTGGTTGTCGAACTTGCGCTGCGCGACTGGCCCGATGTGCAGGCATGGGCGCATGAGTTCAGTCTGGGCGGGTACACCGAACCCACAGGGCAGACGCCAGCGCCGGTGGATGATGCATATACGGGCGATGAGGCGATGGCTGCGAACGGGCGCAGCGTCTACGCTGGTGATGCTCTATGAGCGAACATGAAGATTGAGAATGAAATCCGGTATCTCGAACTGCCGCAGGAGTACAGCCCTCGGCTATGGAATGCGAAGTCCGCCTGCGCGGGCTGGCGTGCGCCGTCCGGGGTAAACCTCTCGGCGATACCCCCCCAGGCGATACCTTACAGGGGTAGATTTTTTGGCAAGCCCCTGCGTGCCATCTCCCGTTTCAGCCATCAGGACGCCTAAACTCCCCCTTCTCCCCGTGTGGGAGAAGGGGGTTGGGGGGATGAGGGAGCAAACGCGCACGGGAATGCCGCAAACCGCGTATCGCGCCCAAAGAACGCTCCCTTTGAGA
>JAGHYV010000125.1 GCA_017743475.1 Roseiflexus sp.
GATCCAACGATAGGCGGCGTTATGGTCATGGGGCATCGCGGAACAGCAAAGAGCACAGCAGTGCGCGCGCTGGCAGCGCTCCTTCCGCCGCAGCGCGCCGTCGCCGGGTGCCCCTACGGGTGCGATCCGGCAGCGCCGTCGCCGATCTGCCCGCACTGCTCTACACCCGATCAGCACACACCAAAGAACGGGCAGGAGAAGCGGCGCGCTGGTGCGAAACGCCTACCCTCGATCCTGCGCCCGGTTCCAGTGGTTGATCTGCCGCTTGGTGCAACTGAGGATCGGGTGGTCGGCGCACTTGACATCGAGCGTGCGCTGGTCGAGGGCGTGCAGGCATTTGCACCGGGGTTGCTGGCGCGCGCCAATCGTGGCTTTCTGTACATCGATGAAGTCAACCTGCTCGAAGATCACCTGGTCGATCTGTTGCTCGATGTGGCGCAGAGCGGGGTCAATGTCGTCGAACGTGAAGGAATTTCGGTGCGCCACCCGGCGCGTTTTGTGCTCGTCGGCAGCGGCAACCCGGAGGAGGGTGACCTGCGCCCGCAACTGCTCGATCGGTTCGGGCTGCATGCGCGGATCACGACCATCGACGACGTGGCGGAGCGGGTTGAGATTGTCAAGCGCCGGCGTGCGTTCGACGCCAATCCAGTTGCATTTGCGCAACAGTGGGAGCGGGAACAGCAGCGCCTCCGGCGACGCATTCGCGCAGCACAGAAGCGTCTCAGTTCCGTTGAACTGACCGATGAGGCATTGTACGCGGCTGCGCGTTTGTGTGTCGCGCTGAACATCGACGGTCACCGTGGCGAGTTGACGCTGGCGCGTGCAGCAGTGGCGCTGGCAGCGTTCGAGGGACGCGATAGCGCCCAACCGTCCGACATCGCGCGGGTCGCGACCCTTTCGCTGCGTCACCGGTTGCGCAAAGATCCTCTCGAAACCTCCGGCGACGATACACGCATCGAGCGCGCCGTCGCGGAGACGATTGGCGCAGCAGCGCGGGCGTAATATCCGGGCAAACCCGATCCGTGGTACACTTGAAGGAAGCATCATCTGGAAAGGGTTTGCCTATGCCTCCGCGGATGCTGGAACGTGGCGTGCTCAAAGGTTATACATCGTTTAGGGAAATAGATCTGATGATGCAACATTGTGGATTGCTGCCTTGCCTGAACTTGCCCGCTTCTTTGGTATCATCATCCGCATGTATGTGGAGCCGGGCGTGCCTCACCATGTTCCCCACTTCCACGTGTATTATCAGAACCATGCAGCAGTATACAGCATTGACCCAATAGAGAGGATAAGTGGTGAGTTGCCTCGTAGACAACAACGGCTTGTGGAGGCATGGGCAGAATTGCATCAAGGCGAACTGCGAGAGAGTTGGGAGCGGTTGCAGGCAGGACAGGCGCCACATAAGATAGCGCCACTGCACTAAAGGAGTGAAAAATGGAACATTTGATCTGCCGGGTGATTGGATTTGAAATCACAGGTCCCTACACATTACGCATCGCTTTTGATGATGGAATGGTTCGAGAGATCAATTTCGAGCCAGTGCTGGAAGGACCGGTGTATGGAATGTTGCGGGACGAAGAACTGTTCAAACAGGTTCGCATAGACACGGAAGTACACACACTGGTATGGCCAAATGGGGCGGACTTTGACCCGGAGACATTGTACAATTGGCCAAAGTATGCAGATGAGATGAAGCGAATGGCAGAGCGCTGGGCCACAATGATGGCAAAGGTCGAGTAGCCGTCCAACACGCGTCTGCACCCGGCGCCGCTCCGTCGTGCTCCATAGCGAAGCTGAACCGATTGTTTCTGTTAATAATAAAGTTCGGTCTGGCTACAATTTGTGTGACGTGTCTGTCCTTCGACTCATGGATGCGTTGTTATCACCAGTGCATGGCGCTCTGGCCAGATACAGAACAGTTAACCGTCGGGATCGCCCACCGCAGGCGCACATAACACCCTCACACCGGCAGGCTCGTGGTTCGATTATGCCGCAGTCGCTGTAGCACAAGTTCGACGACGAACAGAGTTGCCCCAGCATACTGCCAGACCACTCGTGAAAGGAGGCTACAATGAAGCCGCCTGCGAGTCATCCTTATCGTCACCCCGACGATCTTGAAGTGGCGATGGACCTGATCCTCACGTGTCGCACCGAAGCACCCACCGATCCCTGGCGTCCCGTCCACGACATCAGCGCAAGGCTTAGCGCACAATCCGGCATCTCGAACGATGCACGGGTATGGGTTGATGATCATGACCATCCTGTTGCTTTCGCAATGATCTAGGAGGGTAACATTTTTCTGTGACTTGCCGCAGGCTGACGACGAAATGCTTGTGATGCGCGCGCTTGCCTGGGCGACTGAACAGGCGCGCGCTACTGCAGAACAGTGTGGCGAACGTGCCGTTCTCTGCGTTCCTGTGCGTGATGACGACCATCACTGTATAGCATTGCTGGCACGCGCGTCTGCGCATCGAAGACGTACACATGATCCGGATGCAGCGGCAGTTGCATCTGCCAATTGCTGACGTATCTGCACCTCCGGACTTTACGCTACGCGCCGTAGCCGGTGAGTCCGAAGCGCCCGCGCTGGTCGATCATCATGCCGCATTTGCAACCGCATCCGAAACGGTGGCAGAACGGGTGACATGGATGTGCAGTCAGGCATACGATCCACGTCTTGATCTGGTGGCTGTTGCGCCTGATGGTTTGCTGGCAGCATTCTGTCGCTGTTCGGTCTGCGCAGAGGAACATGCGCGATCTGGACTTAGCGCTGTCTGGATTGACCTGATCGGCGTGCATCCCACGTATCGTCTCGTCGCCGGAGTCTGGGGCGAGCGCTGTTGCTGCTGGCGTTGCGAACCATGCGTGCGATCGGGATCGCGCAGGCGCTGCTCAGCGTTGGGAGCTGGAATACCCCTGCGCAGCGCCTGTTTGAGTCGTGCGGGTTTGTTGTTGCCTGCCGCGTCTTCTGGCACGTCTACAACGCAGAAATGGAGATGGCAGTATAATGGCACAGTCATGCGCAGGTTGCGGTCTTGCTAGGAGGATAGAATGATTCCCAACGAGATTGTTAGCGTTGATCGACTGCCTCCCGCCGACATCACCCTGCCGGTTCACGGGCGTATTGTGCGCCCTGAGCGGGCGCTGATCGAGCAGTTGCGCGATGTAAGCAGCGCAGCGGCATGCGCAACGCTCTATGCTATGGGGATTCGCTCCACATTCATCCGCGGTCCGCTGCTGCGCACTCCCGGTCGCAGGGTCGTCGGTCCTGCAGTGACACTCCAGTTCATGCCGCAGCGCGAGGATATTCCTTCGGGCATGGGCGTGGAACATGCTGAGAAGAGCAGCGCGCTATGGCAGGTCTTTGAGACGATTGAGCCAGGTGATGTGCTGGTTGTTCAGGCGTTCGGCGATCTGTCCACTGGTTGCGTGGGTGAGATGTTGACGACGTACTTCAAAGGGCGCGGCGGCGCAGGCATGGTCGTCGACGGGTGCGTGCGCGATTGGGCGCGCATTCGGGAACTTGATGTACCGCTGTGGTCGGTCGGGTTCACACCGAACTACGCCACGCAGGGGGGATTGATGCCGTGGGGCTTCAATGTACCGGCGGCGTGCGGCGGAGTGCTGGTGTTGCCGGGCGACATTATTATCGCCGACGATGATGGGGCAGTGGTTGTGCCGCAACAACTGGCGAGCGAGGTAGTGCGGGTAGCGCGTCATCACGCGGAGTGGGAAGACTTCAGTCGCATGAAACTGGCGCAGGGCGGCTCACCCCAGGTCTACTATCCGCTGAGTGACGAAGGTCGCCGCGAGTACGAAGCGTGGCGTCAGGAAAGGTTGAAGGTTGAAGGTTGCAGGTTGCAGGTTGAAGGTTGAACGTTGAACTCACCGTTCGCTTATTTTTTGACGGATGGCTTCCTGATGCGATCTGCGACTTGACAGATAACAACCTGGCTGCGAGGACGCTCCCGTTTTATGGCATCAGGAAGCCTTGCATGAAAACAAGCGAACCGAGAGTTGAACGTTATGCGGGAAAGATTCCTACTCCTCACCTCACAATCCACCGCATATCATTGAACGCTGCGCCCACAATGCGCCCGTGTTCGTCGATACGCGCCGATCTGCCGCTGACCTTCCAATCGCTGCTGAAGTTGCCCAACCCGCCGATCATCTGCGGCAATCCAGTCGGATCGACAGTTGCGTAGACCATAAAACGGGCATGAGCATCAATAGGCTGCAATGCGTGTAGCGCCCATGGCGGGCATATGTCCAGCGGATAGGTCACATCAACATAGCGCTGGATAATCCACGGTTCCCCCTGCGCCAGCCGTTCTTTCACAAATGCCAGCGTTTTTTGAGCTGCGCTGCGCGAACCGTTGAGACGCAGCACGCCACGTCCCTGGCTATAGTATGCCCCAATGCCCGCGCCGCACTTCAACACCAGCATGCGCCGTGCGGCAGTCGACAGATGGGCAAGGTCGTCCAGGGTGCGGATTGAACATAACTGACGCGCGATCCCTTCAGGTACGCCATCGGCGAGCGGAGAGAGATCGATTGTTCCGGGATGCAAAAGGACGACTGCACCGAACAATGCGCGTAGCCGTTCGTCAAACAGGTGCGCATAGGCGGGCATAAATGGCAGCGCCATCCCCCACTTCTGCCGATACACATAGTTGATCGGCGTCTCGATCCAGAGCCTGCCATCAGCAGCGGCGCGCGCCAGGCGCACAATCATCGGTGGCGTGATCGCCGGCAACAATTCCTGAGCGTACAGGAAATCGATCCGAAGCAGTTTCCCACCGTCGGTCACCATCACATTGCCGCTCCGCTCGACAATCCGCTGCATCCCTTCGCGTCGGTCGAAAACGATATAGCGCATACCCTTGTGATCGCAGGCGCGTCGCAAGTAGTGCTCACCACGTAGCCATACTGAACGAACAGCATTGACAGCAACCGGTTCACCGTTGCCGCAGCGCAGGATCAGCGTGCGTAACCCCTGCACCAGATTGCCAGCGCGCGCGGCGGTTGCCGACGCGACACCGGCGCAGACATCATGAATCCCGAAGAAGAGACCCACCCCGCCCGATTTCCACTGCACTTCGGCAATCGCCCGCGTTGCACCGATTGCGATATAGTCCACCCGGCAGAAACGTGGCTCGAGACCGGCGGCAAGCGTAATACGCTGCGCCTGAACTTCTTCAGGGCGAAGTCCATATTCGCACAGATCGGCAATCCAGCGTGGCTCTTCACCCGCCAGCGAAGCGCGGTACAGATCGTTCCAGGTGCGGTAGAAGCGCCAGATCAGCGCAAGATCGACGGTTATTGCAGCAATTTCAGCGCTGTCGAGCACGCACGACGAAGGTGTAATCAACGACGGATACGCCTCCCCCATTCCGTAGATCAAACCACTGGCAGTGAAGGCTTCGAACAGTTCACCCGCAACGCTATCAGGATGCCGAAGAAGTTCCACAGTCCTGCTACAATCGATATGCACGCAGCCACAGTTCCAGCGTGAGCAGCAACCAGATGAATTGACCGTGACGCCGCCAGATCAGACCCTTGCCCTGCATCCAGGTACGCACCGTCTGTTCGCGGAAGAGACCCCGTGCCTGCGCCCGTGATCCCAGCAACAGGTCGTTCGCCATCTCGCGCAACGGACCGTGCAGCCAGTACTGCACCGGCATCAACATGCCGCTCTTGGGGCGGTTCAGAATAGTCGATGGAAGGAGATCACGCACTGCCAGCTTCAGGATCCATTTTTCCTGCAAACCGCGGAGTTTCAAAACAGGCGGTATCGCAAATGCAGCATCGATCAGGTGTGGGTCAAACAGCGGCGAACGCCCTTCGATACCACTGGCTGCGGTCAGACGCTCGACTTTCGGCAGAATGTGGTGTGCGCCTTTCGTGCGCAGGTTGGTGTACAGCAGACGGTTCAGGAACGAGGTCATACGCGGCGACTCGAGATACGGTTGCACATGACGCTCCGGCGGCGGCGCGTCACGCAACGCTTCCAGCACATCGGGGGCGAGCAACCGATCCAGTTCGTTGTAGCACTTCTGATACGAGCGCAAATAGGCACGTGCACGCGCTGCCGGGTCTGGATCGTCGCGGTGAAACTCGAACATCAGCATCGGCAGATTCTTGGGACCGCCAAACACCGGGTCACCGCCTTCGCCGTTCAGGATCACTGCCAGACCATCACGCGCTGCGGCGCGCGCTAGGAGCAGGTTGGGCGTAGTGAGCGGGTCGCCAACCGGACAGTCGAGCAGGGCGACGGTTTCTGCCAGATGGTCGGCGACGGTCTTTCCATCGAATGTGAGCACAGTATGCGCTGTACGGCAGTGCGCAGCGACCAGACCAGAGTACGCCAGTTCGTTGGGGTATTCGTCGCCAAAATTGATCGCATACGTGCGTACCAGTCGATTGTGCAACCGTGCTGCTAGCGCAGTGACCAGGCTGCTGTCAATGCCGCCGGAGAGGAAGACCCCCACGTCCTGGTTGACTGGCAGACGTGCGGCAACCGCCTGTTCGAGCAGATTGCGCAACCGCTGTGCGTATACTTCTGGCGGGTCAGCTTCACACCATTCACATTCGCGCGGCTCCCAGAAGACATCCTCATGGTGCGCACCATCGGCGCACAGGCGGAGACAACGCCCTGGACGCATCTCGTACACGCCATCGATCAGCGTTTCGTCACCCGGCAGATAGGCAAACGTCAGGAACGAACAGACGGCATTCAGGTTCAGGCGCGCATGCGGACCGATCAGGGAACGCAACGCGCGCAGTGACGCAGAAGCGACCCATCGTTCCTCGAAGCGGGTGTAGAACAGCGTGCGCGCTCCAGCGTGATCGCGCACCAGAACCAGGTCTTCGCCGTCGAGGATGGCGAGCGCAAACATACCATTGGCAAGCGCAAAGCCACGCGAACCACACCGCGCGTACAGGTGCAATAGGATCATCCCATCGGCGCAATCGTCCGGCAATGGGACGCCATCGCGCCGCAGCGTGTCGATCAGGAAAGAGCGGTTGAACAACCGCACCGAGCCAGCCGCAACCAGACCATCGACCTGGTACGTTTCTGACTGACTTCTATCAGGCACGATACAGGGTGCAGAACGACCGTTAACCGATCCTGTGATTATCGTCTCAATCATCCGAAGTCTCCGATATCAAGATCGCCAATATCGTCGCTGTCAAATTCCGATCCCTGTTCAACAGGTTCATACTGTATTGCACTATCGTCGCTGTAACTGCTATCCCAATCAGTATCGACACTGCCACCGCCGATGCCGCCATAGCTCCCATAACCGGTCTGCTGTTGTTGCAGCGCTTTCTGGCGCAACATTTCCTCTTCCTCTGGCGACAGAAACTCCGGCGGCGGTATGAGCGATCCAAGCAGAAACCCGGCGCCCATAGATGCCAGGATCATACCCGCCCGACCACCAAACGACGTCTGGTTCACCGTCAACACCCTTCCACCATGCCAGAGTGTGCGCCCATACCCCTGTTCACGGGCGTAGATGACCTGTCCATTATTGAAGGTGCGCTTGATGATCCCATCGCCAAGCAACTCGTCCACCCCCGCATACCCCTGACTATCCTGCCACTCGACCCGTCCATCTGGCAGACGCCGCCGCCATTCGTAGCGACCATCGCTGAAGGAACGGCGCAAACTGCCATCGGCGAGCACTTCGTCCTGATACGTCAACACGCGAGGATTCAATTTCACAACCACCTCCAGGTCACGCAGTCCAACTCATATAACCAGATGCACGCCACCGACGGAAACCAGACCACCAGGGGTCGCGGCGCGGCGTCGGGCGAGTGGCGCGCCGTAGCGCGCGCAGCAACGCAACCGGAGGCAGGGCAGCGAGTTCTGCCTGATACCCGGCGCATAACCAGAGGCGTTCGATCAGGTTCAGCGACGCGGGCAGTTCGCCAGTGTCCGCAGCGTGACGCAGCGCGAACAGATGGCGTTGCAGCGCGTGCCTGGGGCGCAGACCTAACGCCCTTATCCGGAAGCCGCGCGGGACATCGAGCAGTCCGGCAGCGTGAGTGCTCCAACGCAGACCTGACGGGCTTGCGTCGTGCACCAGCAGCACCCACGGCATGGATGCACGTATGAGCATTGCAACCAACGCATCGGGCAGGGGCGTCGCTTCTTCCAGCGCGAGAATGGCACATGCCATCTCCATATGCAGGAAGTTCGCGCGCAACATTCGCGCAATCGAGGCATCCTGACAGACGAGCGCATATGCTAGCCCATAGTCGTAGAGATCGGGTTCACGTCCATCGATTGCACGCCAGGGCGCCGGATTATCGGGAAGCAAACCCGGCGGTTCGCCGTAGCGGGCGCGGTATGCCCTCAGCGCTTCATCGAACAGCGCATCGGTCACTGGCGGCGTGAGCGTGAACGGCAATCGGCGCACAAGGGACGGAACGGCGATCTGGATGCCTGTACCTGTCAAGCCAGACCAGAGCGGGCGTGAACGGCGCCACGCCATAAGCGCCGAAGCGCTTCCCACTGCCGCCACGCTCGACCACGAAGCAACCACCTGTGCGAACGGCAGCAACGTGCGACAGAACTCATAGTAGAGTTGCCGGCGCGTGTAGCGCACCCCGCTGATGCCGATCCGCGTCACACTCTGATCGAGTGCGGCAATGAGGCTTGCCATTGATGGCGTCCGTTTCAGAAACAATCCATTCATGAGTCCGCTGCAAAAAGCATTTCACCGCAGAGGCGCGGCGTTCGCAGAGGAAGATTTCATATCGCGTCACGCACACGCATGCGTAGCCATGCCTCCATACCATGGTTCGTCTTCAAGGTTCTCTGTGCCCTCGGCGTCTCAGCGGTGCGTTTTTGCAGTGAAGTCGTTCATGCACTGCTCCGCCGCTATGAGGGCCAGGTCATAAAACCGACGGCGCGCGCCTGCGCTTCGGGATCGACAACGCGTGCAGGCGCCAGCCGTTCCACCGCCTGCGTGACAACCGCCACCAGGCGCGCAGGAGGGATAAACAGGGCAGAGGTCGCATACCCCCTGCGTAACCATTTGCGCTCTTCCGGCGTCAGCGCCAGACCATTCGGCATCTGCGTGCGGCGTTCGAGCAGATTGAGCAGTTCGCGCGGCGTTGCCTCACGCTTCCACGGCAGGCGCAACTGCTGCACGTGGCGGGGACGCAGCCCCAGATCGACGATCCGGTGATTCGGTGCGAGACCCCACCGGGCGGGCAGCAGCGCTGGCAGCAGACATCCAGACACGCTGGCGTCGTGAACCAGCAGCAGCGGCAATCGTGGACGGTTGCGCAGCAGGGCAATCATTGCCTCATCGGCGCCAGTGGGCTGGTCGGGATTGATCAGCACCAGACCAAGACGCTGCGGCAACCCATTCGCCCGCAGGCAGTCGAGCACATCGGTGACCGGCGACGCCAGCACGGCGCGCACCTGAGATGGAGGCAGTTGAAACCGGCGCAACGCCATCGCCTCCTGAGCGGTCACCCTGCCGGGCAACACGCCGTGGATGCGTTCCCAGGGAGCAACGAATTGCTCCTCGAAACCTTCAAGCACCTTCTGAAATTCTTCCAGCGGCGTTTGCCGGGACCGGAGATACTCCAATATTCCAAAACAAATTGCAAGTATCAAAATCACGAAAGAAAAGATATGAAATTCTACAACAAAGAAGAATAATATAAACGCAACCCCTGCGCTTACCCACACGAATACTATAAGTTTTCTCTCAGAAACTTGTTTTTCCTTTTCTTGTTTTATCTTGTTTCGAATCGCAGCGCACCCAAGTTGCGCCGCCGTATACCAGCACTTTCCCTGCTTACTCAGACGTTCGGCAAGCCCGCGCAGGCGCAGGTCGCTCATTCTCAGACTATTGTCACGCGGTTCCAGCGCGAATGGACGCTGGCACTGCGGGCACTTCTTGCTGTAGCGCCGGTCACGGTATTTCAGGTCAGCGAGGCAATGCGGACATTTCATTCAGGCGCCTCCCTCCAGCACGCCAGCAAGCCGACGCAGGAACCCTGCCAGACGCTCACGCAACGACACATCTGCATGCACACGTTCAGATGCCATCTCTGCTTCCAGTTTCCGCAGCGCGGCAACTAGGCGCTCCGCCCCCTCATCACCACGACGCACCCGCTCTTCTGCCATTGCTGCGGTAATTGCATACTCCTCATGGTCGACTCCCATGCCGGTATTGGCGATGACCAGCGGCAGCGGCGCACCGGCGCGATTGTTGAACGAATGGGGCATCATTGCCGGAATATGGAGCAGTGAGCCGGGGATCAATCGCACGTGAGCGACTGCCTCCTGGTCATAGTCGTACAACCCGCACGACGCATACCCCATGCTCAGCACGAAGTGCTCCGCGCCGTGTGCATGGGGGGTAAAGGCGCTGTGCGGATGAACAAATCCGAGTTTGAAGGTGGCATTCGCCGGATTGTCGTCCGAGGTGGCGGCAGAACCGATCAGGTAGCGTGTATACTGACCGGCGTCGATAAAACGTAGCATGTCGACGCGATCCTCTGCGCGTCGCGTTGGATCGAGCCGACAGATACAGTTCCGGCTCACTGTA
>JAGHYV010000036.1 GCA_017743475.1 Roseiflexus sp.
CCCGATTACTGGCGTGAAGGGGAGCCGGTGAGCGGCGGGATGACGCCTCCGCCGGGTCTGTTCGAGCCGATCCGCGGGTTCGGCAAACTGTGGCGCGAGAACCAGTTCGTCCGCGAGACGCTCGGTTGGGCAGTTGAACCGGAAAGCGCCGACAAAGCTGTGGAGCAGTACTTCCGGGGCGGAGCGTTCGCCATCTATCGCATGAATACTGACCGGATCTACATTATGAAGCCGGATAACACGGCAGAGGACATTCAGCGCATTCGCTGAGCGGGAGTAGTCAGGAATCGGCAGGGGGTGGGCGTCCGACGTGATGCTCGCCCCCTCTGTTCTCATGCAGACGGAGCGTCCATACTCGTTACGCAGTGGTAGCGGTGCATTGCGCATTCACCATACCGTAACCTCATACGCAGCCTGAAAGATGTATAATTGAAGTGATACAACGTCCTGGCGCTAAACGAAGGGCGAAGAGCGTTATGAACCGGCGACTGCACCACCCGCACCTGATCATGACCGGCATCGCAATCCTGATCGCAACAGCCATTGCCGCGCCGATCGAACTGCGCGCGCGGCAACGTCCCGCCGTCGCCGATTTCGCCCCGCCGCTCCCGGCTTCCGAGGCGCAGGCAGTCGTCGCTGCCGCGCGCGCCGCCGAACGGATGCAGCAGCAAAGCGCAGCGGAAGCAGTTCCGCTGCCGGCAGTACAAAATATGTACTTCGCGTCCTCCGGCTTTCACATCAGTGATCGCACCGGTTTCCTGAGTTTCTGGCGCAGGAACGGCGGTGAACTGATCTTCGGCTACCCGATCAGCGGCGAACTGATTGAAGACGGGCGGATCGTGCAGTACTTCGAGCGTGCACGCTTCGAGTACCATCCAGAAAACCTGGGAACCGAGTATCAGGTGATGTTGTCGCTCCTCGGCAACGAGACCACCCAGGGGTACGATTTCCCCGACGGTCAACCGACGCAGGGGCGGCTCTACTTCCCCGAAACCCGCCAGACGCTTGGCGGGAAGTTTCTCAGGTTCTGGCAGAAACGCGGTGGTCTGCGCATCTTCGGCTACCCGATCAGCGAGCCGTTCGAGGAAATCAGCCCAATCGACGGTCAGGTGCGGATCACCCAGTATTTTGAGCGCGCCCGTTTTGAATATCATCCTGAACAGTTGCCCGCGTTCTACCGTCAGATGGAACGGGCGAACGGGATCATATTATCCGGGCTTCACGAAGTGCAGCTGGGCGATCTGGGGCGCCAGGCGATGCAGCGCCGTGGCCATACCCCGCAGGCGGTCGGTCCCATGCCCGGTGCGCCCGCCTGGTCGCCCAAACTGTTCGAGCGCCGGATCGAAGTTAATCTGACGCAACAGATGCTGACCGCTTTCGAGGGGGATGTGCCGGTCTATCACGCTCCCGTCGCAACCGGTCGCGATGGCTTCAACACGCCGGCCGGATCGTTTGCCATTTACTACAAACTGCCGAGGCAAACGATGACCGGTTCGGCTGGCGGCGAGTCGTGGTATGTCCCTGACGTGCCATGGGTTCAGTATGTCGTTGGCGGCGTGGCGCTCCACGGCACCTACTGGCACGATGCCTGGGGCACCGGAGTGCGCATGTCGCATGGGTGTATCAATCTGAATATCGATGATGCGGAATGGCTCTATCACTGGGCGGACATTGGGACGCGCGTGGATGTCGTGTATTGACGCACGATCGCTGCCTTGACAACCCTTCTCCTTCGTGCTACTCTGACTGCCACTATCCCGTCGGCCCTCTGCCGCCGCGTCGCAGGGCAGCACTATGGACTCACCAGCAACACTCGCGGTGAGCAGTGGCGATGTCGCCACCGACTCCTCTGTTCGTTCAACGCGCCGTACTAGTGCCGCGCTACAATCGCCACTGCGTCCGAATCCTGAGTTTACCCATAGCCCGGTTGCCGATGAGCTGGTTGCGCGCCTGAAACTCTACCAGCGCCAGCCGAACGGCGGTGCAGACCAGATAGCGCGTAGCGAAGAACTGGTGCGCAATGCGTATGCCGTCGCCTGCGAAGCGCACAGCAAACAGAAGCGCGACTCGGGTGAGCCGTATATCGATCATCCGGTTGCCGTTGCGCATATTCTGATCGACTTGCAGCTTGATGCGGCGTCAGTTGCTGCCGCGCTGCTCCACGATGTTCTGGAAGATACCCTAGTCTCCAAAGAGCAACTGACAGCGTTGTTCGGTACCGAGATTGCCAACCTTGTCGATGGCGTCACCAAACTTTCGGCACTGGAGGCGCGCACCCGCGAAGAAGCGCAGGTCGGCACGTATCGCAAAATGTTCATTGCAATGGCGGACGATCCGCGTGTGGTGTTGGTCAAACTGGCAGACCGCCTGCACAACATGCGCACTATTGGCTCGCTCTCCGAAGAGCGCCAGAAACGCCTGGCGCGCGAGACGCTCGAAATCTATGCCCCTCTGGCGCATCGCCTCGGCATCTGGCAGATCAAGTGGGAACTCGAAGATCGTGCCTTTGCCGTCCTCAACCCCGAAAAATATCAGGAGATCAGTCGTCAGCTGGCACTGCGGCGCGATGCACGCGAGCGCCTCGTCCATCGCGTGATCCAGCGTTTGCGTCAGGTGCTCGAAAAAGAAGGGATCAAGGCGGATATTACCGGGCGACCTAAGCACATCTATTCGATCTATCGCAAGATGGAACGCAAGGGTGTCAGCCTTGACCAGATCTACGACCAGCTCGCAGTGCGCGTGATTGTCGATACAGTTGCCGACTGTTACCGTGTGCTCGGTCTGGTGCATGCGACCTGGCCCCCCGTGCCCGGCGAGTTCGACGATTATATCGCCATGCCAAAGGAAAGCATGTATCAGTCGCTGCACACAACCGTGCTGATACCCGGCGGTCAACCCTGCGAGATCCAGATCCGCACCCACGAAATGCACGAAGTTGCCGAACGCGGTATTGCAGCACACTGGCGCTACAAAGAAGGGTTTGGACGCATCGATGCGTCGTTCGAGAGCAAACTGGCATGGTTGCGCGGCTTGATCGAATGGCGTCGCGATCTCACCGATGCCCGCGAGTTCGTCGATTCGTTCAAGACTGATGTGCTCGAAGAGCAGGTGTATGTGTTCACGCCCAAGGGCAAAATCATCGACCTGCCAGTTGGAGCGACGCCAGTTGATTTCGCCTATCGTATTCACTCCGATGTTGGGCACAGTTGCGTCGGCGCAAAGGTGAATAACCGGATTGTTCCTCTCGATTACCAGTTGCGCAACGGCGAAATCGTCCATATTATGACCTCGAAGACTCCGCGTGGTCCGAGCCGTGACTGGCTCAACTTCGTCAAGACAAGCGGTGCGCGCAACCATATTCGCCGCTACTTCAAGCGTCTCGACCGCGCCGAAAATATCGCTGCTGGGCGCGAATTGCTGGAAAAAGAACTCAAACGCCTTGGTCTGTCGGTGCCCTTCGAGGAAATTGTTGCCATCACTGGTCTCAAGTCGATCGATGATGTGTTCGCCCAGATTGGCAGCGGCGACATCACAGCGCGTCAGGTTGCGCAAAAGATTCTGAGCCATCGCACTCCAGTCGGTGCAGACGATCTGGCAGACATCCCGCAGGTCGCTCCGATCTCCGAACGCCCTAATGATACTAGTATCATCCGTGTGCGCGGCATTGAGAACACGCAGGTGCCGACACGACTGGCGCGCTGCTGCAACCCGGTGGCGGGCGAGCCGATTGTCGGCTTTGTGACCCGCGGCAAAGGGATCACTGTGCATCGCGCCGACTGCCGTACCATCCTGAATGAGCGCGACCGCGCGCGTCTGGTGGAGGTAGCGTGGGGCACTGGCGTACCAAAGCAGGGATACCCGGTGCCGATTCGGATCGAAGCCTGGGATCGCGTTGGACTATGGCGTGATGTCTCAGGCATTATCGCCGATGCAGGCATTAACATCGACGCGGTCGAGCAGGTGCCAACCCGCCGCCCCGGTCGCGCGGTGCTGACCGTCACCCTCCGCATCCAGAGCATTGCGCAACTGACCGCCATCCTCGACAAACTCAACCGTCTCTCCGATGTGATCGAAGCGCGTCGCGAGCAAAGTACCGCCCCGACTGCTGAAACGCTCTGAAGAATTAATGTTGACGTTCGAAGTGTGAGGCGTAGTCTTGCGCGAATGTGCGTGTACGTTGTGCACCTGTCTCGGTGAAATCGGAATAAGGAGTTTGTTCATGCGTATCATCTCGTTCCAGAACGCCATTATCCTCTGTGCTTACCGCAGCAGCATGCGGCACTGCGCCAATCGTTGCACCGACGCCACTCCTCTCCGCTCCTACAGCAGCAGGAATTCATGGCGATCACGGCGGGATGACCGCGTTACAATCGTATGATGCGTTGTTCATCGACAGCATGATCGTGCATCACGAA
Organism: Roseiflexus sp.; assembly: GCA_017743475.1. Taxonomy (GTDB): domain Bacteria; phylum Chloroflexota; class Chloroflexia; order Chloroflexales; family Roseiflexaceae; genus Roseiflexus. Next base: position 4,416 of record JAGHYV010000036.1, read on the forward strand.
GGCGCGATTACGATGGAGCGTCAGGCGCTGCAATCCGCTGAACGACCGGAGATCAGGCGCGTGGCGGAGGAGATCATTGCCGCGCAACAGGCGGAAATTGAACGCATGCGCGCCTGGCGCGCCGCCTGGTATCCCGACCTGCCGCCAACCGCAGGTATGACCATGGATATGGGACCGATGGAGGTTGCACCTAGCGAGACGCCGTTCGACCGGCGGTTCCTGGAAGCGATGATCCCGCATCACGAAGGCGCAGTTGCGATGGCGCGCGACGCATTGCAGAAGGCGGAGCACTGCGAGATCGGCGAACTGGCGACTGCTACATTGCAACACAGGAAGCCGAGATTACCCAGATGCGACAATGGCTCAAAGAATGGTATGGCGTCGAACCGTGAGCCCTTGACCGGATTGCTGGGCCAAGGGAACGGAAGCAGCATCTGTTCCCCGACAATGGCGTCGAACTGTGAGCCCTCGACCGGATTGCTGGTATAATCCCTCTGGGTCTTGCCGCGAAGCGTGCGGTTGGAAAGGAGGGAAGCATGCAGATCGCGCCTGGCATTTTCAAGGCGTATGATATTCGCGGGATCTATCCGACGGAATTGAACGAAGAGGGTGCGTATGCGATTGGTCGCGCGTTTGTGACATTCCTTCAGGCGCGCGAGGTCATTGTTGGTTACGATATGCGCCTGTCAGGACCGTCTATCTTCGACGCAGTCACGCGCGGCATCATGGATCAGGGCGCCGACGTGGTGAACATCGGGCTGGTCAGCACCGACCAGTACTATTTCGCCTGCACCAGGCTCGGCTTGCCAGGAATGATGGTCACGGCGTCACACAATCCGAAGCAGTACAATGGCTTCAAGATGGTGCGCCAGATGCCATACCTGCTCAGCGGCACCGAAGGCATCCAGGATCTGCGGCGCATTGTTGAGAACGATGCTTACGCGCCGACGACACGCACCGGCAACATGCGCGCACTCGATCTATCGGACGAGTTCGTTAAGTTTGTTCTCGGGTTGATCCAGATTGACCTTCTGGAACGCCGACGGCTCAAAATCATCGCCGATACCGGCAATGGCACTGTTGGACCCATCCTCCAGCGCGTGTACGGGCGCCTGCCGATCGATTTTATCGGAATGTATCTGGAGCCAGATGGCAACCTGCCGAACCATGGTCTCGACCCGCTGATGCCAGAAAATCGCGCCGAACTCGAGCGGCGTGTCGTTGAAGAGGGGGCGGATGCCGGGTTTGCCTTCGATGGCGACGGCGATCGTTTCTTTGTCATCGACGACCGCGGGCGTTTCATTTCGGGCGACTTTCTGACCGCACTCCTAGGACGCTACCTGCTCCAACGCGCACCTGGCAGCAAGATTGTCTACGATGTGCGCGCATCGTGGGCAGTGCGCGACCTGATCAGTGCCGCTGGCGGTATACCGCTGATTGAGCGTGTCGGGCATGCGTTCATCAAGCGCCGCATGGCGAACGAGAACGCCCTCTTTGGCGGCGAAGTATCCGGGCACTACTACTTCCGTGATTTCAATTTCGCCGATTCGGGCATTATTCCATCGTTGCTAGTCATGGAAATGCTGGCTGGCAGCAATCAGTCACTCTCGGCGATGCTGGCGCCACTGGAAGAGAAGTATTTCATTTCCGGCGAGATTAACTCGACAGTCGCCAACCCGAAGGAGCGTCTCGAAGCACTGGCAGCCGCATATGCCGATGGCGTCATCGAATGGATCGATGGCATCTCGGTCACATACCCGACGTGGCACATGAACGTGCGCGCATCGAACACTGAGCCGCTCATTCGTCTGAATCTGGAAGCCACCACGCGCGAGGAAATGGAACGCCGCCGTGACGAGGTGCTGGCAATTATTCGGGGATGACCAGGGATATTGAGCGTTGACGTTGAAGGTTGAAGGTTGAACGTTGAGCGTTGAAGGTCGAACGTACTGTTCGCTTATTTTTTTACGGATGGCTTCCTGATGCGATCTGCGACTTGACAAAGAACAACCTGGCTGCGAGGACGCACCCGTTTTATGGCATCAGGAAGCCTTGCATGAAAACAAGCGAACCGAGAGTTGAACGTTCCAACGTTCAACATTCGAATCCGGTTGCATTGGACGCCGATGATTGTTACAATAAGTACATTGCAAAAAGGGTATATCACCGCAGAGACGTAGCGTTCGCAGAGACGGCTTCCGTATCACGTCACGCACCCGTATGTTGCGCTGTGCACTCACTCTCTGCGTGCTCGACGTCTCAGCGGTGAGTTCTTGCAGCGAAGTCTACAATAGAAGTAGGAAAGTTTTGCTTCATGGGGACGTGGCGGAACCGGCAGACGCGCAAGTCTTAGGAACTTGTGGAGCAATCCGTGAGGGTTCGAGTCCCTCCGTCCCCACCAGGCTCTGTTGAGATTCGACAACTGGAGTGTATCCTCAGTTGGCGTGAATTTCGCGTTTTTCCGCATTGAAATGCGTTATATGCCGGATTCGTAGCCCAACGTTCGCGCTTGACTCTCTCCATTGAACTCTCTATAATTGCTAACGATTAAGATTGTGAAAAATGGCGCGGCGTTCGGCGAGGATCGTTAGCCATGCGAATCAAAACGCCAGTTGAATATGAAAGCGTAAGCGGCACAGTGATGTATCACGCTGTGCCGCTTTCATTTCTGTAATAAATGCGGATGCCAGGCGCTGCGGCACGGTCGCGCCTGCCTGTAATAGATGAGGAGGCAGATATGCATTCGGACTTGATTGGAAAGATCGAAAAAGCTCGGCGTTACGCGCAGGAACCGGAGCGCATCGCACTTGACGAATTGACCGTTCGTTTCCATGGCGGCAACAACGATCACATTGTTCAACTTGCGAATGGACGCTGGGCTTGCGACTGTGATGTGTTTCGTTTGCGCGGAGTGTGCGCTCACGTTATGACCCTGCAAAAGGCGCTGGAGCCAATGCTGTCGGCTGAAGCGCGTGATCCGGGTCCCGTTATTATCCATTCTGAATTGATCAGTATGATCGAGAAGTCGCGCCGCTACCTGCACGAACTGGATCGTATCGAGATTTTGTCACTGCGTGCGCGCTTCCGTGGTAATAACAACGACCACACGTTGATGTTGACCGACACCGGATGGTCGTGCGATTGTTCAACGTTCCGTGTATGGAATACCTGTGCGCATGTTATGGCGCTTCAGCGTATTCTTGCGCCAATGCTGCCCACTGTCGCCCGTGAGGCGGGTACGATTATTGTCGAAGATCATCTGGTTAGTGCCTTGAATTGACCACGTTGAGCCAGTGATGTCATCCCCGCCCATACTTGGGCGGGGATTTTGTTATGAAAGGAGAACGAATGACCCTGGTTATCGCTCATCGCGGCGCATCAGCCTACGCGCCAGAGAATACACTGCGCGCATTTGAACTTGCCGTGCGTCAGGGCGCCGATATGTGCGAACTGGATGTGCAGCGAACAGCGGACGGCGTGCTAGTGGTGTTTCATGATGATACAACAGACCGTTGGGAGGCGCAGGGACGACCGGTAGCGCACTGCACCCTCGCCGATCTGCGTCGGCTCGACATTGGCGGCGAACGTGTCGCAACTCTGGTTGAGGTGTGCGCATTCGCGCGCGAATGTGGATTACAGTTGAATGTTGAGATCAAAGGCATCGGTATTGGCGGCGAGGTGGTGCGTCTGTTACGCAACGAACGGGTGATCGACCAGGTGCTGATTTCATCATTCTGGCCCGCAGCACTGGCTGAGGTGGCTGCTGTTGCACCCGATCTGCCGCGCGCCTATCTGATGGGCATCCCCACCCTTCGCCCCGATGTGCGCCTGCGCGAAAGCTGGCCCTTCCTGGATCTCAAGAAAGCCGGGGTTGTGGCATGGCACCCTGCGTATCAGATTCCGTTGCTTGATCACATCCTGCCGCTCGTGCGTCGTGCGGGGTACCGCGTCAATGTCTGGACGGTCAACGATCCCGATGAGATGCGGCGCTTTGTGTTGCTCGGCGCCGATGGAATCATCACCGACGCGCCTGATGTGCTGCGGCGCGTGCTGAACACACACTTGACGTAATTAACGTGATCGTTTATATTCGGTAAACGGTGAGTGTACGCTCGCTCAATTGGCACATGTTTGTAACGACGTAGTAACCAATGGCGCACCATTCGTTTGCAATTTTTAACACCTTATGGTACACTCGCCCCGTCGTGCTATCCGTTACTGATATGCTCTGTTTTGTGCGTGGTTCAATCGGTCCTGCAGGATCAGGTTGCACCTAGCGCATGGTTCAGGGCATACCGCCAGGAGATGCTCTATGATTGAGCAAAGTCATCGGGGTATGACGTCGGACCCATACAGCCTTGAGTCGCTGCAACGACGAGCCCTCGCCAGACGGCGACAACGAGCATTGTTCACCAGCATCTTTGCAACTCGATGGCAAACAGTTCGGTCTACCTTGTTCACTCATCCTACTTCCCTCCTCTCACGGATTCCATCTCGTGTTGTACTGCACGCGCTAGTTGCTCTTCTCCTTCCCGTCGCGATGCTGCTGTCGCAGCTTCGCCCTGGTGTGCTGACTCCAACAGTTTCTGTGCCCGCTGTGCCGCAGGAGGGGAGTGAGTTGACTGTGCCGCTCGCGCCAGTCGATCTTGACGCTGCGATTGGCGATCCGCCGCTTGAAGAGACTGCCGATCTCCCAGTACCGCTTTCGCTGATTTCACGCAGCGAGGCGCTGGCGCCGATTGTCGTTCCGGCAACGATTGCAGTTGAGCGCGCATTTCTACGCAATGGTCCCGGAACCAACTACGATGCAGTCGGGCGTATTTCGGGTGCAACGCCGGTACAGGTCATCGGTCGCTACGGCGACTGGTTCCAGGTTCGCGAACGGGTTGATGGTCCAATCTACTGGATTTCGGGAGAAGTGCTCACTATCTCAGAAGCAGCGTCGTTCACGCTGTTCGAGGTGCAAGAGAGCGCCATTCCGCCGCCGCCACCGCCCAAGATCGCAACCGTGCGCGAAGACGGCTTGCAACTACGCGATGGTCCCGGAACGCATTATGTGCCGATCACAAGCCTAAAACGGAACACGCAGGTCGAACTGTACGAAATCTATCAGGACTGGTTCCACGTTGGTGCTCCCGGTGGACTGGATGGATGGGTCAAGGCAGAGTTCCTGAATGTCGATCCATCTGTGGTCAGGCGCCTGCTTGTTGCCGAAACAATTCCCGATCCGAATCCGGCACTGGTGGGTGTGATCGCTGAGAATAGCGTCAACCTGCGCAAAGGTCCCGACTCGCGCTATGACCGGGTTGGTCGGATCGATGCTGGCGTGCAGGTCAATCTGATCGGCAAGCATAAGGACTGGTTGCGGGTGCAATTGCCTGACGGCACGAAAGCCTGGGTATTCCGTGATCTGGTGAACACAACGGCGCATGTGCTGCGACGAGTACCGGTCAGCCGCGACTTCCCGGCGCTGCCGGTGAGTGGCAGGCGCCCTGGCGCCAGTCCGGGTCTGGCAAACATTGCCGCCAGTGGTGATGTTGCCAGTTTTGCAGTACAGTTTGTGGGAGCGCGCTACCGCTGGGGCGGCTCAAGCCCATCGACTGGCTTCGATTGCAGTGGTTTCACCAGTTATGTCTATCGTCAGTTTGGTGTCAACCTGCCGCGCAGCGCTGCTGCGCAGTTCAACACTGCGTATGGTGCGTCGGTCGGCTCGATGGAAAATCTGGCGCCTGGTGACCTAGTGTTCTTCCGCAATACCGGCAGGCGACGTGGCATCAGTCACGTTGCCATTTACATCGGCGGCGGGCGTATAGTTCATGCTATGACACCCCGCTACGGCGTGCAGGTGTCGGGCATCTGGGGATCGTACTGGACGTCGCGCTACTATGGCGCTATCCGGGTACGCCGGTAACATTCCCTATTGCGAGAGTGTAATCGACGCCCGTGCAAGAGGTGCACGGGCGTTTTCACGAGCATTGTCACTCGTTGATCACATCGCTGTGGTACAATGCGTGACGGTGGCTCGCAGCACGCTGTGTGCTGCATTCGCTTGCACTCTTGTGTTGATTGTTGGGCGATGCTATGGCGATCTGGCGCACCACGCCCACATTATTCCACAAACGAGGAAATAAACGTATGAAGGGATTGATACTCAGCGGCGGCAAAGGCACACGTCTGCGCCCTATCACTTACACCAGCGCCAAGCAACTCGTTCCGGTCGCTAACAAACCAGTGCTCTTTCGGGTCATCGAGACGATCCGCGATGCTGGAGTCGAAGATATCGGCGTCGTGATCGGCAGCACCGGACCAGAAGTGCGCGCAGCCGTCGGCGATGGCAGTCGCTGGGGAGTGCGCATCACCTACATTGAACAGAACGAGCCACTGGGTCTGGCGCATGCCGTCAAAATCTCGCGCGATTTTCTGGGGGATGAACGTTTTGTCATGTTCCTGGGGGACAACTGCATTCAGGGAGGGATTGCGCCTCTATTGGAGCAATTTGGCGCAAGCGACTTCAACGCGCAGATCGTTCTCAAACAGGTCTCTACACCCGAACAGTACGGCGTCGCTGTGCTCGACGATCGGGGGCAGATCGTGCGTCTGATCGAAAAACCGCGCCAGCCTCCCTCAGACCTGGCGCTTGTCGGTATCTATATGTTCGACAAAAGCATCTGGGAAGCGGTCGAAGCGATTCGCCCGTCGTGGCGCGGCGAACTGGAGATTACTGATGCGATCCAGTGGCTGGTGGATCATGGTCGGCGTGTCTTTCCCTACATTCATCGCGGATGGTGGATCGATACTGGTAAGAAGGATGATATGCTGGAGGCAAATCGGCTGGTGCTGGAAGAAATGCCAGTATCGATCGAAGGGTTTGTCGACCGTGATTCGCACCTGATCGGGAAGGTGATCATCGAGAAGGGGGCAGAAATCGTCAACAGCACCATTCGGGGACCAGCAATCATCGGTGAACATACGCGCATTATCAATGCGTATATCGGTCCCTTTACCTCGATCTACCACCACTGCCTGATCGAAAGCGCCGAAATTGAGCACTCGATTGTGCTGGAACACTGCATCATTCGTGATCTTCCCCACCGACTGGAAGACAGCCTGATCGGACGGTATGTCGAGATCACCCGATCGCCGCGCAAACCGAAAGCATATCGCCTGGTGCTTGGAGATCACTCGAACGTTGGAGTGCTGTAAAGGGCTGAACGTTCAACGTTGAACATTGAACGTTGAACGTTCAGTGTGTCCCTAGCGGGCGTGAACATAATCGACACCGGAAATGCGCATAAGTTTGGCCCAGTCGTGGCGTGACTCGATGAAGCGCACCGTGCCGGAGACAGCGCGCATCACAACCGAGTAGGTGCGCGCGCCGCCGCTGAAATACCGCACGCCGCGGAGAAACTCGCCGTCGGTGATTCCAGTAGCGGCAAAGAAGACATTCTCACTGCGCACCAGGTCGGATGTGCGATAGACCCGTTCGAGATCAATCCCATTGGCAGCAGCAAGTGCGCGTTCGTCGTCGTTGCGGGGCCAGAGTTTGCACTGGATCTCACCACCCAGGCATTTCATCGCGCAGGCAGTGATCACTGCCTCCGGCGCGCCGCCGATCCCCATTAGCATATCAGCGGGCGGATCTTCGATGGCAGTCATGATACCAGCGGAGACATCGCCATGGAGAATGAGTTTGATGCGTGCACCAGTCTCGCGGATCTGGCGGATGAGTTCCTTGTGACGCGGTCGATCGAGCACAACGACAGTAATATCTTCGACTTCCTTCTTAAGCGCGCGTGCAACGTTGCGGATGTTTTCTGAGACCGGCGCGTTGATATCAATCACGCCGCGCGCCTGCGGTCCGACTGCCAGTTTGTCCATATAGGCAATGCCCGACCAGTGATAAAGGGATCCACGCTCAGCAATAGCGACGACAGCGATTGCACCGGGCATCCCTTCGGCGAGGAGCGTCGTTCCTTCCACCGGATCAACAGCGACATCAACCTCGGGCGGATCGCCAGTGCCAACCTTCTCGCCGACATAGAGCATCGGCGCTTCGTCCTTTTCCCCCTCGCCAATGACCACCACACCATCCATCGGTACGGCGTCAAGCGCAAAACGCATGGCGTCGACGGCAGCCTGATCGGCGGCGTTTTTGTCGCCGCGTCCCATGAAGCGAGCAGCGCGTAACGCCGCTGCTTCGGTGCAGCGTACCAGATCCATTCCCAAATTTCGTTCGAGACGCATCCGCAGCCTCCTTGTGCAGTGAGATCCCGGAAAACCGCGCATTGTACGTGGAGAGGAAGTTGTCTATGATTGTAGCATGACTACACTACTCTGCCTAGCACTTCGGTGATGCAATACGTCTCGATTGTCTCATTATGTCTACTGGCACTCTTCCCTTTTGAGTGCTAAAATGGGACTTGACAAAAACAAACGCTTTCGGTAGTATAAAAAGCGGTTAGCACTCTTCTGTTGAGAGTGCTAACCGCTTCAGTTATCTCACCTGATCGATATCGAAGGAGGTTGCACAGATATGGGCACGGATTTCCGCGTCCGGCCGCTCGCAGACCGTGTTGTTGTCAAGCCGGTTGAGCGCGAAGAGAAGACCAAGGGCGGCATTTATCTGCCGGATACTGCCAGCAAAGAGCGCCCAATGGAGGGTACAGTGCTGGCGGTCGGTGAGGGGCGCATCGATGACAACGGCAAGCGCATTCCAATGAATGTCAAGCCCGGTGACCGCGTGGTTTTCGCCAAGTACAGCGGCACTGAATTCAAGATCGATGATGTTGAGTACCTCATTCTTTCGGAGAAGGACATTCTGGGCATCATTCAGGAGTAACGCTGGCTGTATCGTATAGTCGTCAGGCGATCATCAGTCTGATCAGGAGGATAGAACTCCCATGCCAAAGCAGCTGTATTTCAACGAAGATGCGCGTCGCGCCCTCAAGCGGGGCGTTGATATTGTTGCCGACGCAGTCAAGACAACCCTTGGTCCCCGTGGGCGCAATGTTTCGATCGATAAGAAGTTCGGTGCGCCGACCGTGACCCACGATGGTGTGACGGTCGCCAAGGAGATTGAACTGAAGGACCCCTTCGAGAACATGGGTGCGCGCCTGCTCGTCGAAGTCGCTACCAAGACGAACGATGTCGTTGGTGACGGTACGACGACGGCGACCGTTCTGGCGCAGTCGATTGTCAACGAGGGGTTGAAAATGGTTGCCGCTGGTGCCAACCCCATGTTGATCAAGCGTGGTCTCGATAAGGCGGTCGAAGCGGTTGTCGCCGAGTTGAAGAGCGCTGCCATCCCGGTGCGCGACCGCGCCGATATTGCGCACGTCGCTGCAATTTCGGCAGCCGATAGCGAGATTGGCGATCTGATCGCCGAGGTGATGGAGAAGGTCGGCAAGGATGGTGTGATTACGGTCGAGGAAAGCAAGGGTATTGCCTTCGAGAAGGAATACACCGAAGGTATGCAGATCGACCGTGGCTACATCTCGCCCTACTTCGTCACCAACCCAGAGCGAATGGAAGCGGAACTCGAGGACCCCTACATTTTGATCACCGATAAGAAGATCAGCAGCATCCAGGACATTCTGCCGGTGCTGGAGAAAGCGTTGCAGGTGACCAAGAACCTGGTGATCATCGCCGAGGATGTCGATGGTGAGGCGCTGGCGACCCTGGTGGTCAACAAACTGCGCGGCACACTCAATGCGCTGGCGGTGAAGGCGCCTGGCTTCGGTGATCGCCGCAAGGCAATGCTCCAGGATATTGCGATTCTGACTGGTGGCACCCTGATTTCGGAAGAGATCGGTCGCAAACTGGACAGTGCAACGGTCGAAGACCTGGGTCGTGCGCGTCGTGTGGTGTCCGATAAGGACAACACGACAATCATTGAGGGTCGCGGCGATGAGCGCGCAATCCGTGCCCGCATCGAGCAGATCCGTGCTCAGATCGAGACAACCACCAGCGACTTCGACCGCGAGAAACTGCAGGAGCGTCTGGCGAAACTGGCAGGTGGCGTAGCAGTGCTGAAGGTTGGCGCTGCGACCGAGCCAGAGTTGAAGGAGAAGAAACACCGCGTTGAGGATGCGCTCTCGACAGCGCGCTCGGCGGTGGAGGAAGGCATTGTGCCTGGCGGCGGCGTGGCGTTGCTCAATGCCATCCCGGCGCTTGACCGTGTTCAGGTGATGTATGATGACGAGAAGTATGGCGTGCAGATCCTGCGCCGCGCGCTCGAGGAGCCAATGCGTCAGCTGGCACGCAACGCTGGTGAGGATGGCGCGGTGATCATCGATACAGTGCGCCGCTTGCAAAAGGAAAAGAACGATAAGAATATCGGCTACAACGTGCTGACCGGTGAGTTTGGCAGCATGATCGAGATGGGCATCATCGACCCGGTGAAGGTGACCCGCTCGGCAGTGCAGAATGCAGTGTCGATTGCTGGTCTGCTGTTGACCACCGAGGCGCTGATTGCCGATATTCCGGAGGAGAAGCCAGCGACGCCGACCCCCGGCGGCAGTAGCGGAATGGACTTCTAAGAACGGTGCCGTCCGGTCATCAGGCAGTAACCTTGAACTGCGGAAGTTCCACATACTTCCGCAGTTCGATTTTTCTTTCCGGTACCATCATCGCCACGAACTCAACCAATCGCTCAGCGACACGCGCGGCGCCAGACGCGGCGCAGCGTCACGGGACAGCGCCAGGTCGCGTACGATTCCGGCGATCTCAAACGCCGCCAGTGGATTTCCAGCGGCACGCGCAGCATCGGCTGCCGCTCGCCGGGCTTCTGGTTGTTCGATCCAGCGCTGTATTCCGGCGACGAATTGTGCTGCATCTGGTGTGTACTGCGCAGCGCCGCGGCGCACGACGTACTCCAGGTTGCCAGCTTCCTGGCCAGGTGCAGCGCCGTAGATGAGAAGGGGACGTCCTACTGCCAGCGCTTCGCTAACGCTCAAACCACCAGCTTTGGTGGCGATGATGTCGGCGGCATACATCATGTCCGCCATTGGAACGAATCCGTAGATGTGGGTTGGATTCCTCCAGGTGCGTGCGCGCAACGTTTCAGCAAGTTCGCGGTTGTGACCTGTAACGATGGCAAGCTGGAGACGCTCATTCGACTCGTCGGCAGCAATCGACAGTTCCGCCAGCGGACCCACCCCAGCGCCGCCTCCAGAGATAAGCACGGTGACCAGGTCGGTGCGCCAGCCTAGATCGCGCCGCACGTCTTCTAGCGCAGCACGTGGCGCTGCAAACCGCGGGTGGACTGGAATGCCGACGATCCGTACCTGGTGCGGCTTAAGACCGCATCTCAATGCGCGTGTGCGCACCTGCGCATTCGGAACGATGCACAGGTCATCGACCGGCGAGAACCAGGTGTGGTGCACATGACCCAGATCGGTCACAACCGTGATCAATCCGGGACGGCCCCGCACCCCGCGATAGGCATCGGCAACCAGTGCAGTAAAGAGCGGATACACGCTGATGACCACATCGGGCGTGTGCCGCACAAGCAGTTGTCGCAGCGCATCGCCAATAGCCAGCCCCATTGCGCTGCGCAGGAGCGCGGCATATGCCGCTGCATTGGTGAGTGCGTGCGCGCGGTCATACCGTTCCGGCGCATGCTGGATAGTTGAAAGGTAGAATGTTTCTGCGTGCCGGAGCAGTGAGGGACTCGATGGTTCATGCAACGGATTGGCGATAGTGACCTGCATGCTCTGGCTGTAGTTGTGCAACAGTGCCGCCTCGATCGCCTGCGCGGCGCTCCGGTGTCCGCTCCCCGCGTCCGTTGTCAGTATCAGGATGCGCACATTGCGCATAAACGTTTCTCCTCCTGTGTGTTCCCGGCAGTTGGTTAGACGTTGACGAAAGGTTAACTGTTTCACACGGCCATTCTACTGTCAGTACATCGATGTTACAGACGGGTGTGCAGCGCTGCCAGACGTTCGGCAGCAGCATCGATGGTTTCCAGACGCTTGGCGAAGCAGAAACGCGCCAGATTGGGTGCTCCCGTCGGATCACTGTAGAACGCTGAGGTAGGAATGGCTGCCACGCCAATGTCGGTCGTTAGCCACCGACAAAAGGCGCGGTCGTCGGTATATCCCAGCGCGCCGATGTCGGCAGAGAGGAAATAGGCGCCTTCAACCGGAAGTGTCGGTAATCCAGCTGACTCGAGCGCCTGCTGCAACCGCGTGCGCCGTTCGCTATAGTCGCGCAACAGTTCGCAGTAGTATCCGTTGACCGACGCCTGTTCCAGCGCGACGGCAACTGCTTCCTGCAACGGCGACGATGTGGCAAACGTTACCCACTGGTGCGCCTGGCGCAGCGCATGATTCAGATGCGCCGGTCCAACCGCGTAGCCGATCTTCCATCCGGTAACGCTGAAAGTTTTTCCGGCGCTGTTGATGGTGAGCGTGCGCTCCCACATGCCGGGGAGCGTCGCCAGTGGCACATGGGCGCCGCCGTCGAAAACCAGCCGGTCATACACTTCGTCGGTGATCGCAAGGGTGTTGTGATCCTGGCAGAGTTCGGCAATGAGGCACAATTCGGCGCGGGTGAAAACCTTACCGGTCGGGTTGTGTGGCGTATTGACGAGAATGAGCGTCGGGTTGCGCTTAAACGCGGCGCGCAGTTCCGCCTCGTCAAACCACCACGTTGCGTGGGTGTGATCTGGCGGGTAGAGGCGCACCGGCAGAGGAATGCCGCCTGCCAGGGTAATGTCGGGTACATAGGCATCATACGCCGGCTCGAAAATGATGACCGCATCGCCCGGCTCGATAAGCGCCAGCAGTGCATCGTACAACGCTTCGGTTGCGCCGCTGGTGATCGTGACTTCGCGCTGCCAGTCCACCGCGCGCCCGTAGTCGCGCTCCCACTGTGCGGCAACCGCCTGGCGCAGACGAGGCGATCCGGGCATTGGGGCATACTGGTTGATATCAGCGGCAATCGCGGCTGCCGCCGCTTCCTTGATGAATGCCGGACCTGGAAAATCAGGGAAGCCCTGTCCCAGATTGATCGCGCCGCGCTCGAGCGCCAGCGCGCTCATTTCGGTGAAGATGGTTGTGCCGAAGCCCGCTACACGGCGGGCGAGCCTGCCAGTCATTCGTTCACTCCCTGAGTGTCGTTTTCACGTCTTCTACTTCGCCGATACAGTATCGTACCATACCTGAAGTCGATGTGCGGAAGCGGCGCACAGATTGAAACCCTTGCTTCTGTTATGGTACGATTTTCACACGGCATGTGACAAGAGTTCTCCTGCTCATTCTTTTGATGGAATGTTCTATGAGCGCACCGGATAGTTTGTCGCACTGGCGGATAACATCGAACAATTGCTAAAAGAAATGCCAAGGCATACGGCTTGAACGATGCGACCATTGAACAGATTCGGGCAGTGCTTTCCCATTATCCGCAGGTTGAGCGCGCTGTGATCTACGGTTCGCGCGCGGAAATGCGAAGATCGGCTCGGATATCGATCTGACATTGATCGGCGGCGATGATCTGGCTCTCTCGATTCTGGGGAAGATTTTTGATGAACTCGATGATCTGCTGCTGCCGTACACGTTTGATCTGTCGCTCTTCAGCCTGATCAGCGATCCAGACGTGCGCGCGGAGATCCGGCGCACGGGCGCAGTGTTCTATGAACGCCGCGCGGATCCGTGTCTGAAAGAATCGTAACCACGTCCGATCTTGACCGGAAGCGCGGCATGACGTATGCTGAGCAGCAGTGTGGGATATGCAGGGGCTACGGGAGGTGATGCGCACACGCAACGGTCAGTAGAAAGCGCATGGGCTGCGGGTCCTTTCCCGCAGTTGACGAGGGTGGAGGTTCCCTGTCGCGCGACAGGGCTAACGTTGGCGTCGCCGACGGAACATCGAGAGATCAGCGGATGCCTCCCAGGCGTGCTGCCGCCTGTGAGCGCTCTGGGAAACCCATCCGGCGACGGGTGGAACAAAGCGGAGCGCAGTCAGCGCCCCTTCCTGTAAGACGCATCGAAGACTGTGGATGCCCCGCGCAGTTAGGCGTCATTCTCATGAAGCACGTGCTGGTTCGGAACCGGTTGCGCGGCGTGTAGCGCAGCGCCGCGACTCTTCGTGCGTGCAGAAAGGAAAAGCGCATGTGTGGCATTGTTGGCTATATTGGACCGCGTGATGCCGGTGAAGTTCTGCTCCACGGTCTGGGGCGGCTCGAATATCGCGGGTATGACTCAGCGGGCATTGCCGTTGATGACGGGCGACAGTTGCAATTACGGCGCAGCGTTGGGAAACTTGCAAATCTGGCGGCACAGTTGCGGGAACAACCGGTCGTCGGGCGCTGCGGCATCGGGCATACTCGCTGGGCGACGCACGGCGGCGTTACCGAGGAAAATGCGCACCCGCACCGCGACGCCTCAGGCGAGATTGTCGTGATCCAGAACGGCATCGTCGAAAACTATCTCGAACTGAAGGAGCGCCTGATCGCGCACGGTCATCAGTTTGCATCGCAGACGGATACCGAAGTCATCGCCCGTCTCCTGGGCGAATACTACGATGAAACCGGGTCGCTCGAACAGGCGATGCGACGCACGCTCGCCGAGTTGCGCGGCGGTAATGCAGTGGTAGCAATGACGCGCCGCGAGCCGGGGCGCATCATTGCCGCGCGCCTGGGGCATGCAGGCGGAATCGTCATCGGTGTGGGCGATGATGAAATGTTCGTCGCGTCCGACGTGCCGGCGATCCTTGATTATACCCGGCGCGTCATCTTTCTAGACGACCGTGAAATCGCGGTGATCGACGCCAATGGAGCGACAATCTCGCGCCTGGACGGAACGCCGGTCATTCGCACTCCCATAACAATCCCGTGGGATCCGGTGTCTGCCGCTAAGGGCGACTTCAAGCATTTCATGCAGAAGGAGATCTTCGAGCAACCGCGTGCGCTGACCGATGTGTTGCGCGGGCGGATCGATCTCGACCATGGCGCAGTTCTGCTCGATGAACTTGCCTTCGATGAGCAGGAACTGCGGCAGCTGGAACGGATCTACGCAGTAGGGTGCGGGACGGCATGGCACGCGGCGCTGGTGGCGAAGTTTGCCATCGAAACGCTGGCGCGATTGCGCGTCGAGGTAGATTACGGATCCGAGTTCCGGTACCGTGACCCGCTGATCGGCGAGCACGTTGCCGTGCTTGCGATCACCCAGAGTGGTGAAACTGTCGATACGCTGGCAGCGATGGAAGAAGCGCGGCGGCATCGGGCAAAGAGCATTGCCATCGTCAACGTGGTTGGCAGTCAGGCGGCACGACTGGCGGATGGCGGAGCAATCTACCTGCACGCCGGTCCTGAAATCGGCGTCGCTTCGACGAAGGCATTCACCACGATGCTGGTGGCATCCTACCTGCTGGCGCTGCGGTTGGGCGCAGTGCGGGGCGTGATCTCCAACGATGAGGTGCGTCGTTACATTCAGGCGCTGATCGAACTCCCCGGCAAGGTTGAGCGTATTCTAGAGCGCCAGGAGATCTACAAGGAACTAGCCGAACGCTACCACAACGTGCGTGATGCGCTCTATCTCGGCAGACAGGTGAACTATCCTGTGGCGCTGGAAGGGGCGCTGAAGCTGAAGGAGATTAGTTACATTCACGCCGAGGGGTATCCAGCTGGCGAAATGAAACACGGTCCGATTGCCCTGATCGACCGCGATCTGCCGGTGGTGTGCATTGCCATGCGCGACAGCGTCTATGAGAAAATGATCTCGAACATTGAGCAGGTTCGGGCGCGCGGTGGGCATGTGATCGCTATTGCTGCCGAGGGTGACGCCTTGATCGCATCGAAAGCGGATTATGTGATCGAAGTGCCGCAGACGTTGCCGCTGTTGACCCCGGTGCTCACCAGTGTGCCGATGCAACTGCTGGCGTACCATATCGCCGTGCGTCGCGGTTGTGATGTGGATCAGCCGCGCAATCTGGCGAAGAGTGTGACGGTGGAATGATGGGGATAACGAATCGAGGTTGACAATGAACTATGAAGACATCCCGCAAACCGGCGTCCTGGTTCTGGAGTACGGCGAACCGGCAACGCTCGACGATATTGTTCCTTACCTGACAGCACACTACCACGGGCATCCGCCGTCACCAAGAGATATTGCGTATATGCGCGAACGGTGCCAGCGGGTGTGGAGCGGAACAAGCGGCGACTCTGCTGCCAGGCGACTTGCCGCCGCACTCGATGATGAACTGCGACAGCGATTCGGATCACGCTTTCAGGTCGTTCTGGGCGCCCGTCACTGGCATCCGACGGTGGCTGATGCACTGGCGCACCTTGTTCGAACTGGCATCCAATGCGTTCTTGCATTGCCCCTCAGCCCCATCGCCTCACAGATGAGCCTGCGCAGTCACCAGGAAGCGCTCGAACGCGCGCAGACCGAAGTCGCTCGTCCAGTGCGCCTGCATCTGATCCCCGACTGGCCCGATCTGCCGGGCTATTATTCGACGCTAACGATTAATGCGACTCTTGCGCTGGAGCGTCTGCCGGATCGTGATCGCAGTCGAACAGCGCTGCTTGCAATTGCTCACAGTGTTGCCGAAAGCGCACGCAAACCGGAAGCGGAATACCAGTGGCGGCTGCGGCAAACGATGCAACGCCTGGTTTCCACGCTCGGCTGCGACGCCGGATATCTGGCGTACTACGGTGCCGAGGGTCCCGGTCAGTGGCTTGGTCCCGATGTGTTGTCGGCGCTGGATGAGATTGCCCGTGCAGGGTTCCGGCACGTGCTGGCGGTTCCCATCAACACCGTCTATGACAACGTCGAAGTGTGTTACGAACTCGATGTGCGTATGGCAGAGCGGGCCGCTGCGCTTGGATTGGGGTACGTTCGCGCTGACATCCCCAACGCCGCGCCAGCGCTCATCGCTGACCTTGCCACGCTCGTTGCGCAGATGGCTGCCGTTTTCCAGAACTGATCCAGGCGCTATAGCAAGGCAAGGGCGCGAAACTGTTTACACCTGGGAGTAACACACGCGCCGGGGAGTGAAGGCGTTCCGCTCTCATCGCGTCTATGAGGGCAAGATGCCCTCGCTCCCAGAAGAAATGCGAACACTTATCATTATCCACTGATAGACGCATCGTCGGTGGCACAAAGCGTCTTTCCACTTTCCCCAGGATTGACAGATCATTGCAAAAGACCGACAATTAACAAGAGGAGAACAACGCCGGTGACGGCGTTTCATATTGATTTCTATGATGTAATGCGCCGGAACTATAGAGGAAGAGAATGGCTACAACCACTGCGCGTCGATGGCCCGGTCGGCGCGCTATCGTCACTGCTGTTGGGCTGGTGCTCATCGTGGCAGCGTGCGCCGCAGGCGTATTTTTCCTTCGTGGCGGGCAACAAATGCCAGTGCGTTCCTACGGATTGGTTAACCCGCGGTTTGACAAACTGATCGCAACGGTCAATGCCACTGGACAGATTGCCCCTGTTCAGACAGTCAATCTCAGTTTTGCGGTCACCGGAAGGGTCGCTGAGGTACTGGTGCGCCCTGGCGATACTGTGGAAAAGGGGCAACCGCTCGCCCGGCTCGATACCCGCGAACTGGAATTGCGTCTGGCGCAGGCGGAAGCGCAACTCGCCCAGGCGCAGGCAAACCTCGACCGGTTGCTTGCCGGTCCGTCGTCTGCGGAGATCGCCGCTGCCGAAGCGCAACTCGCCCAGGCTGCCGGGCAACTGCGGCAGGTCGAAGGAAGCGTGACAGTCGCAGATATGCGTGCTGCCGAGGAACAACTGCGACAGGCAGAGGCGCGTCTCAACCAGCTTCTCGCCGGTCCGCGTGAGTCGGACGTGCAGATCGCCGAAGCGCGCATCCGCGAAGCGGAATTGAACCTCGAACGTCAGCGCGCACAGCTGTCTGCTGCAAAAACCAATGCCCAGATACAACTCGAACAGGCAGTCAATCAATTGACACAAGCGCAATCGCGCTATTCGACAGCAAAGCAGAACTGGGAGTATGTGCGTGAAACCGGCGCCGACCCAATTGTGCGCACCGTCGCCGATCCGAACCGGCCAGGGCAGACGCGCCCGAATATTCTGAACGACTCGCAGCGCCAGCAGTACTACGATGCCTTTGTCCAGGCGGAGGCAGCGTTACGCAGTGCTGAAAATGCCGTTGCTCAGGCGCAGGTGAATTATGACAATGCGCGTCTGGCGGAGGCGAACGGCGTCGAACTGGCAGAAGGGCAACTCGCGGTTGCGCGTGCTAATCGAGATCTCCTCTTCGCTACTCCTGAGCCGGATGTGCTGGCTGCAGCGCGTGCGCAGGTTGCCGGTGCGCGGGCTGCACTCGACCGGATGCGCGGCGACCAGCGCAGCGGTCAGCTTGAAGCTGCGCGCGCCGCATTCGAAGTCGCAAGGGCGAATCTGGAACGGTTGCGCGCCGATCCACGTCCGGCAGACTTGGCTGCTGCTCGCGCTCAGGTGGATGGTGCGCGGGCAGCACGCGATCTGGCGCGACTGGCGCTCGATGAAGCAGTGCTCAAAGCGCCGTTTAACGGAGTCGTTGCCGAGGTAAACCTGAAAGTCGGCGAAGCGCCGTCGCCAGGACGACCCGCTATTGTTCTGGCAAACCTGGAGCGTTTCTACGTGGATGTGACAGTGGACGAGATTGACATTACGCGGGTGAGCGTCGGTCAACCGGTGACGCTGACGCTTGATGCGCTGCCGGAAGTGACCCTTGTGGCGACGGTCGAGACGATTAGTCCGCTGGCATTGCCTCAGGCTGCGGTAACGTCGTACCAGGTGCGGATCGGGATCCCCAACACCGATCCGCGTGTGCGCGCTGGGATGTCGGTAGGGGCGGATATCGTCGTTGCGGAGCGCGACAATGTGCTGCTCGTGCCGCGTCGCGCTGTGCGCAGCGACCGCGGGCGTTTGCTGGTTGATGTGGTGCGTGATCCTGGATTGTGTGCATTGCCGCCGGATCGACGTCCGGCGCGTCCGGATCTTGAAGCGCGTGATGTGACAGTTGGCTTGAGCAACGACCAGGTCATCGAAATCGTCAGTGGTCTCGATCCGCAAGCCTGTGTTTATATCGAAGGGGTGGATCAGCGCTTCACGTTCTTTACCGGACCGCCGCGTACGCGCTGACGATTATTCATTCGTTGTTGACCAGTGTGCAACTTTATTGCCCGTCTTGACGTACCTCTGGTTGCTGGCATACACTATGACAGGCAGGCATCGGCGGTCGTCGGTGTCGTATCACGAAAGGAGCGTTTCCTTCATGACTTCGTATGAAAGCAACCGTTTGGACCTTCCCGACCCGGTCGTAGCAGCGCGGGGACGTGGTGTGACCGGGATGGAGTATCAGATCATCGGCACGACGATGCAGGCAGTCATCCTTGAACTTGACCCTGGCGAGACAGTCTACTCCGAGTCGGGCGCGATGTCCTGGATGTCAGGCAATATCCAGATGGCGACTAACACCCGCGGCGGCGGGCTTGGCGGGATATTCAAGCGCGCCATCTCCGGCGAGAGCCTGTTCCTCAACGAGTTCACTTCGGTCGGCGGCAAGGGCATCGTCGCCTTCGCCTCCGATTTCCCCGGCAAGATCGTGCCGGTTCCGCTCCTTGAGGGGCAGAGTATGATTGTGCAGAAGCAGGCGTTCCTCTGCGCTGAGAAGACCGTCGGGCTTGATATCCACTTCCGCAAGCGCCTGGGCGCAGGGTTCTTCGGCGGCGAGGGGTTCATCATGCAGAAGTTGACTGGTCCAGGGATAGCATTCGTCTGTCTCGATGGCGAGATCGTCGAGTATACGCTGGATGCAGGGCAGGTGCTGAAGGTGGACACCGGGCACGTGGCGATGTATGAGCCGACGGTCGATTTTGACATCGAGATGGTGAAGGGGTTCAAGAACATTCTGCTGGGCGGCGAAGGGTTGTTCCTGACGACACTGCGCGGACCGGGGCGTGTCTGGTTGCAGACGATGCCGACTGCCAACCTCGCCAAGGCGATCGCGCCATACATCGTGACGAGTTCGTCGTAAACGTTAGGAGCGCAGGGTTAAGAGTCGGGTGACGCTTCTGGCGCCAGAAGCGTCACCTTTGTGCTTAACCCAGTCAATCTTCGTTGACCACGTGGACGGTTTGATCGCTTCCCAGTTCAAACAGGATGTAAAGAAAGAGTAGTCCTGCCGCGATAATGAGCGCAATCATCCTGAAGAATGCGAGAAGCGCAGCAACTCTGATCTGTACCAGCGTTATAAGTATGGCGTAGAACAGGTTGGTTCTCCAGATGGTGTATCACGAAGGTGATCCTACCTAATCATTATCAAAATCAGCCTGTTCGACATATCTCCGCCCCCCGCTTTTAGCTGCCTCATCGCACCAGTATGATCCACCGACAAGACAAAAAGTAGAAAGGTTGCCAGCATAACAAGAGAGGTTCTGAAAAAGTGATAGTAAGATATTTCATCCAGGTAAGCGGCGAACTTCACAATAGGGAACACGGAATTGCGATGAAAAAAAGAATACATACAATAACGCCGAAAATCGACAGTATCAGCATTGTCGTACTCCTTTGAGAACAAGAATGCTTTCCGGCGCGTTAGATATATCGTTACACGCTAGGTGCAGTGCGCCGACATCATAGTGCTAACCGCGCACTGCAGTGAAGTGTCTACAGTCACCGGTGAATAAACAGGAGGATCCGCCCATCACGTAGCCGATTCTTAGGATGGAATGCTCCCAAGATCAAGGTGAGTGTGAGCTGATGAAGATTGGAGGATTAAGTTCAGTGTAGCGAATTGACCGTCGAGCTCGTGGAGATTGAGGACTTAATCCAGTATGCGCCTCTCGCCGTCGGGATAAAGCCCTCCGCTATCTAAAGCGAAGCCCGCCTGCGCGGGCTAGACCGGATTATTTATTCAAAGACCATAAGCCCTCGGCTCTTCAAGGCGAAGCCCGCCTGCCAGGCGAGAGCGGAGTAATTGCTCAACAACTACGAGCCTGCTTGAGGCGCGCTGTCCTGACGAATTTCTGAAAACTTATCGGCTTCATGGAAGCCACGACAGTTGCACCGTGCGTAACCATCAGCAGATAGCGAGCCTCTGTGCTATACTTAACACGCAATGGCATTAGCCAGAGGAAGCTTTCCCCGAGGACAGAGCACATGAGACTCGAACGGTTTACCGAGAAGGCGCAGGAAGCGTTTCAGGATGCGCAGGAAATCATGCACGACCAGCATCACACCCAGCTGGACGTCGAGCATATTTTCCTGGCGATGTTGCGGCAGCGCGACGGGCTGACCGCTCGTGCAATTGCGCGTCTTGGTGTGGATGCCGAAATGGTCGCGCGGCGCGTAGAGCACGAGCTTGAAAAATCGCCCAAAGTGTACGGTCAGTACGGCTATGGCAATCAGGTATACATTACTCCGCGCACGCAACGCCTGGTCAAGCGTGCCGAGGAAGAAGCCAATCGCCTGAATGACCAGTACGTCGGCATTGAACATCTGTTGATTGCGATCAGCGGCGAGCGCGAAGGAGCCTCATCACGCATTCTGAACAGTTTCGGTATCGATCAAGAGCGCATCTATCAGGCACTGATGGATATTCGCGGGCATCAGCGTGCCGATAATCCCAGCGCCGAAGCACGCTACGAGGCGCTTTCGAAATACTCCATCGACCTGACCGACCTTGCGGCGCAGGGGAAACTCGACCCGGTGATTGGGCGCGACGCCGAAATCACACGCGTTATCCGCATTCTCTGCCGTCGCACGAAGAATAATCCTGTCCTCATCGGCGAAACCGGCGTTGGCAAAACGGCAATTGCCGAAGGTCTGGCGCAGCGTATCGCCAGTGGCGATGTGCCGCCGCCACTGAAGAATCGCAGGTTGCTGGCGCTCGATCTGGCAGGAATGGTTGCTGGCTCAAAGTTCCGCGGCGAGTTCGAGGAGCGCCTCAAGGCAGTGATGGACGAGGTGCGCAGCAGTGAGGGACAGATCATCCTATTCATCGATGAACTGCACACGGTAGTTGGCGCTGGCGCTGCGGTTGGGTCGATCGATGCCTCGAATATGCTGAAGCCAGCGCTCTCGCGCGGCGAAGTTCAGGTGATCGGCGCAACTACTGTCGAAGAGTACCGCAAGCATGTTGAAAAGGACGCAGCGCTTGAACGGCGCTTCAGCCCGGTGTTTGTGGAGGAGCCCGACGTTGAAACAACCGTCGAGATGCTGCGCGGTCTGCGCAAACGCTACGAAGAGCACCATCAACTGACGATCAGTGATGAGGCGTTAAAGGCTGCGGCGCGCCTGTCAAGTCGCTACATTACTGATCGTTTCCTGCCCGATAAGGCGATTGACCTAATCGATGAAGCGTCTGCCAAACTGCGCATTGACATTTATTCAATGCCTAAGGCGTTGCGCGAGCAGGAAGCCGAACTAAACCGCCTGCGTCGTGAAGAAGAGGAAGCAGGCGCGCGCCGTGAGTATGAACGTGCTGCCATGTTGCGGGCACGCTATTTGCAACTTGAAGCCGAGTTCGAGCGTGCGCGTAGCGAATGGCTCAAGAGTTCGAACCTCGATGAGGTGGTCGATGAGGAAGATGTCGCTGCCATCGTCTCGAATTGGACAGGTATTCCAGTCAGCCGCATGCTGGAAACCGAGCGTGAGAAATTGATCGATATGGAGGCGCGCCTCCACGAACGCGTGATCGGTCAGCATGAAGCGATTGTTGCACTTTCCGATGCGATTCGGCGCGCTCGTAGCGGTCTGAAAGACCCGCGTCGCCCGATCGGTAGTTTCATCTTTGTCGGTCCAACCGGCGTCGGTAAGACGGAACTCGCCAAAGCGCTTGCCGAGTTTCTCTTCGATAGCGAAGATGCGATGACGCGCGTCGATATGTCGGAGTTCCAGGAACGGCATACAGTGTCGCGTCTGATCGGCGCGCCGCCCGGTTATGTGGGGTATGAAGAGGCGGGTCAGTTGACTGAAAGCATCCGCCGCCGCCCCTATCAGGTGGTGCTGTTCGACGAGATTGAAAAAGCGCATCCCGATGTGTTCAATACGTTGCTGCAATTGCTCGACGATGGTCGCCTGACTGACGCGCAGGGTCATACGGTTGATTTCCGCAATACGGTGATCATCATGACCTCGAATGTCGGTACGGAGCACGTGCGTCAACAGAGCCTCGGTCTGGTGCGCACCCACGACCGAAATGCTGAGGAGGCAGCGCGCGAGCGGGTGCTTGAAGCACTTCGTCAGGCGTTCCGTCCTGAGTTCCTCAACCGTATTGATGAGATTATTGTCTTCCACGCTCTCACCGAACAGGAACTGATGCAGATTGTCGATCTGTTGGTGCGCGAGGTCGATGAGCGTCTGCGTGAGCAGGGGTTGACACTCGAACTGACTCCGGCAGCAAAGAAATTGCTGGTGCGCGAAGGGTACAACCCGGCTTACGGCGCGCGTCCGCTCCGTCGCACAGTGCAACGTCTGGTCGAAACGCCGCTGTCGCGCAACCTGCTGCGCGGTTTGTTCAAGCCTGGCGATACCATCCTCGTTGATGTTGATCCGCAGACCGATACTTTGACCTTCACGCGGCGCGAGACGCTCGATCTGGAGGTGAAGAAGCCAGTCGAACCGGTGGCAGGTAAATAATAAATGACTTCACTGCAAAAACGTACCGCTGAGACGCCGAGGGCGCAGAGAACTTCAAAAATGAAATGTATGTGCGGTGAAGCATACGTTTGAGCGACTCGCTATGGCATTTTCCTCTGCGAACGCTGCGCCTCAGCGGTAACATATTTGCAGCGGACTCATAAATAGTTTTGCATCGTGTGGCGAGCTGGTCGGTGGTATTAGTGAGTTGTTCACTATGCCAATGCTATACTATTTTGAACATTCCACCGATAACTGCAACCACGATCGTGTGCCGCGCGCGGTGACCGAAATGAATTTCGGTCTACACTCCGCTGGAAGCGAATGTCTCGTGCGACACAACAGAGGTGAACGATGGTCCACGTATCTGAGAAATGCGGAAAATCCTGATCGTCATGCTTATAGTCTTTGAATAAATAATTCCGTATAGCCCGCACAGACGGGCTTCGCCCTGGAGAGCCGAGGGCTTCAGCCTCACGGCTCGTTCGGTATAGCGGATTTAATGCTCCATCTCTATCAGCAGCACCCTCGCCTGTAACCTGACCTATGGTGCGATATATCCTCACCGGAAAGCGTCTGATCGCCACTTTCCTCGTCCTGATTGGTGCAGTGGTGTTGTGTGGACTGGGGATGTGGCAGCTTGACCGTCACTATCAGCGTGCTGCATTGAATGCGCGCATCGCCGAAGGGCTGGCGCAATCGCCAGTGGCGCTAGAAACGGTGGGCGATCTCCAGTCGCTCGACTATCGCCCCGTTACTGCGCGTGGCGAGTTCGACCCGACGCACGAAGTGCTGCTGCGAAACCGTTCGTTCAACGGGGTGACTGGCTATCACGTGATTACGCCACTGCGCCTGAGCGGTCGAAATGAGGCAGTGCTCGTTGATCGCGGATGGATCCCGTTGACCGAGGCGTCTCCAGACGCGCGGCGCAAATTTAATCCCCCCACTGGCGAGATAGTCGTGACTGGCATTGCTAGACAGCCCGAAACGTATGTCGGTGGACCGAAGGATCCGCCGTTGAGTCCAGAACGACCACGTCTTGATGCCTGGTTTCGCGTCGATGTGGCGCGGATTCAGGAACAGACGCCCTATCCGCTGCTGCCGCTGTTCATCGAGGTGCAGCCTATCCCCGGCGCAGAACCGATACTGCCGCAACCGGTTGCGCTGCCCGAACTTGACCAGGGACCGCACCTGGGATATGCCATTCAGTGGTTTGCATTCGCTGGCATTCTAGTGGTCGGCTATGTTGTGTTGCAGTGGAATACGTTACGGGGCGAAGGATGAACGCTGCGCGTTGGATATCAGCACAGGCTCCCGACAGGTGTGGAAGTAATTGCTCCCACGTCGGGCAACACACACCTCGGAAGTGATGGCGCCCTGCCATCGTTGCGTCTACAAGGGCAAAATACCCTCACTCCCAGGAGAAATGCGAACACTTGGTCGTCCAATCCCGCGCTCGATGGCTATTATCTTGACCTGCTCGCCACCGATCTGACTGCGCTGGTTGAAGCTCTCAGGTTGACGCGGCTGGCAGTCATTGGGCATTCAATGGGCGCATCGACGGCGGCGATTGCCGCAGCAACCCATCCCAGTATGTTTCGCTGCGTCATTCTGGAAGATCTGCCCTGGTGCAGCACACTGCCTGCCAATATGCTGGACGTGGCAACAACACGCACCTTATGGCGGGAAGACCTGCTGGCGATGCAAACGATGGATAACGCGGCGCTGCTGTCGCAGTGTCGCGCTGAATCTCCGGGATGGAGTGACGAAGATTATGCACTGTGGGTAGAGTCGAAGAAAGCCGTTAATCCCGACGCGCTCGACATTCTTCCATCATTTGTGCGTTTGTGGCCCGAAGATGTGCGCTGGATCGACTGTCCGCTTCTTATCCCGACCAGTGAGCCAGAACGAGGGGCGCTTTTCGACGCCAGCGCTGAGCAGATCGTCCAGCGGATGCGTCCTGACGTGCAGGTCGTGCGCATCCCCGGTGCGATGCATCAGGTGCGCCGGGAAGGGTTTGTCGCGTATCTTAACTGTGCGACGTTTTTTGAAGGATGCTGTGTCAGATTAGCGCGGCGGAAGTTGACCAGAGGCTTCCAGCAGCGACACGATTTCGCCGGGATTTTCGATAATAGCATCAGGACGAATGTCTGGCGGGAGCGGAAATTCAGGACTGCGCACCCAAATGGCGCGCATACCCGCCTGTTGTGCGCCACGGATGTCTTCTTTGGGGTTATCGCCAACGAAGATGGCTTCTGTCGGGCTAACGCCGAAATGTTCAAGGACGTGGAAGAAAATCTGGGGGCGGGGCTTCCAAATGCCCAGGTCGCCTGAAAAAACAGCATACTCAATGTACGACCACAACCCCAGTGCCATCAGGTCTTCACGGTGCAGGTCACCAGGCCAGATGGTGTTGGAGATCATACCGGTATGAATACCGCGCGCGCGCAACTCTGCTAGCGCCGTTGCTGCTCCAGGCATAGCGGAGACGCCATCGCGTAAGGGGCGGGCATAGTGGTGGACTGCCTCAATCAGCGTGCTCTCCGGAAGATCCAGGTCATGATCTGCTGCTCCAGCTGCAATCCAGTCAACCGCGCGCAGGTTGATATGTCCGCCGGTCGCCTGTTCCCATCCCTGCGCCAGGCGCTCGAACATACGTTCCACAAACGCTTCTTCCCCGTCGGCGATCGGATGTCCCTGCTCTACCAGGTAGCGGTACAGTCCGCGAATGCCGCGTTCCTCGAACTCGCGCCAGGCGCCGTTTCCGAGGCGCGGGTATCGCAGCAGTGTTCCACCCATATCAAAAATGACCGCCCGTATCATGGCTTCCTCCCTGCTGCCTCGATGATCTGACGCAACCAATCCTGCCATGCGCGCCGGTTCTCGATAACGATCTGCCGTACCCGTTCCAGGTCACCGTCAATCGCTGCCTGGTGTGAGCGTGCCAGCGACTCCTGAAACGCACGCGCCATATCGGCAACGGCGCGACGCATCTCAGCGTTCAGGGCGCGCTGTCGTTCCAGTTCGGATTGCAGATAGGCGATCAAACGGCGCGCCTCATCGAGTGTCAGGTTCTCGTCCAGTTCCATCGTCCTTACCCTATGACGCGCTGTCGCCAGAGCGCGTAAAGCAGCGGCATGCCTATCTGATCGTATGCTGGCAGATAGCGGATTGTGATGCCGCCAAATCCCTTTTTGAAGCGATACACGCCGTACAATGGGTCGTGCTGCGCTGCTGCTTCGAGGCACGCACGCGCGGCTGGATCTGCAGTTCCAGCAGCCTGCCCGATGGCGTCGGGGATGCCCCAGAAATCGTACCATGCGGCACCGCGCGCGCGCGCCCACTGGATCGCGCGCCACTGAATGGCATGCTGGGCACCGCATTGTAATCCATCGGTCGTTGAACCGCTGTACAGGTAGATTGCCATCGTGCCCCATACTGCCGTTATCGCAGTCGCTACCGGCGCGCCTCGATATTCCGCCAGCCATAAACGCACTGCATCGCCAAAGAGTTCCAGGACGCTAGCATAGTAGGTGAGCGAGTGAATGGCAAACCCTGCGCGCCCGCTCGTTGCCTGCATGATGGCATAGAACGCATCAAGATCGGCGGGTGTGCCGCCTTCGCGCACCTCGACCCCTTCGCGCAGTGCGCGTTTGATATCAGCGCGATGACCTTTGCTCATTGCTGCTAGGAGGCGCTCAGGTTCTGGCGTCAGGTCGAGATGGATAGTGCTGCGCGGCTGAATGGGGGGCATCGGTCGCAGCGCGTGGGTCATCAGGAGGGAATGCAGCGCGGTGGCGCGCGGATCGTGTTCCGTGATGTTTGGCTCGACGCGCACAAAGACTGCGCGGCGACGCCGTCCCAACTGGATCAGATCGTCCAGCAGCAGGGTATCGATGAGCGGGTCGCCACTAAAGAGCGGACCGCGCGGGACATACAATGCACTCAACGCGAGCCGCTGTTTTTCCAGCACCAGCGCGCCAGCCTGAATAGTTTCGCCAGCAACGACTGCGCGCAGGTGTGGTTTCCAGCCGAACCGTCCCTTGAGTGCTCCCCATTGCGACGATTGCAGCAGATGACCGTCGGGATGCGCCTCCACGAATGCATCCCAGGCTGCCGGATCAGGAGTGACAACCGTCATCGCAACGGTTGGGGATACACATTCTGGATGTCGCTCGATCATGCAATCCGCCATATGCGTTCAGCATATCCGTCGCGTTCCTGCGCCAGTGTCGCATGATATGCAGCGATTGCTGCTTCCATTGCCGCGGTTCCTCCAAACAGTGCCTCCATCTGGCTGCGATAGGCAGCGATTGCCGCAATTTTCTTCCGTAATGAGGATGCACCAAACGTCAGGTATTCGGCGACAAGGGTCTGTCCAATCTCCGCCAACCGCTGTTCAACAGCCCCAGTTGCCAGCGCGTAGTTGATATCTTCGTAGAACGCAAGGCGATCAGATGGACAGGCGACCGCGCTCTCAAAGACCGCCAGGTGGTCAACGTGATGACCGACGCCGAGCGGCACGTAGATTGTCGCCTGTGGTGCATGCGCGATCAGCGTGGCAAGCAGGTCGCGCACATGCAGCAGCAACGGGTCGTCGGGCACCGGACGGTGATAGAGGGTAGCGCGACTGTGGTACGTCTCGGGCATACGGTAGATAGCGTCGAGCCAGTTGGCATAGACATAATCGACGCCAAGAATGGTCATTGCTTCAGCATCCTCCGCCCGTCGAACGCGCAGCACCTCATTGGGCGCCAGCCCCCACTCAGCATGAAACTCGACCGCTATCGCATTGAAGTTCGTTTCAGAGGGGGACGCCGTGCACAGCGTGATGACCAGCGCCTGGTCCGGCGACGCAGCAATCGTTCCACCGCACGAGAGCGCCGCATCATCGAGGTGCGGCGAGAGATACACCCGCGCATAGCGTGCCAGATTGACGCGGTTCACAAGATCGGTTGGACGGGTGTTCATCTGGTTCTAGTTGTTCCGCCAATTGCTATCGGGGAAGCCCTCTTCAAGCGTAAGTTCGTTGAGCGCCTCGGCAGCTGCCTGACTGCGCGCTTCGTCTTCGCTGCTGCTGATGTGTTGCAGGGTGCGCCGCGCTGTCTCGCCGCCAATCTGACCGAGCGCCCAGATCGCTGCCAGGGCCACTTCAGTATCGGCATCGCTGCACAGGCGCACAACACGCGCCACCAGCGAGCGCGCAACGTCTGCCATCTCGCCAGCTGCGCGCGCCGCTTCGTAGCGAAGCGCAGGGGACGGACTCTCGAGTTCACGGCTGACAATAGGCAGCCAGCGTGGCAACATCGAGCGCCCCATGGCTACCAGTGCACTTTCGCGCATCAACTGATCACTACTGGCATATGCCAGTTCAATCTGTTGTTGCACATCATTGCTAGCAGCAAAATAGCCAGCGCTCTCGATAGCGCGACGGCGTACTTCTGTCGGTTGCGACGTATCGTGAATAAGCGTCAGCAACGCATCGTGCACCTGTCGCCCATATTCCTCATCGAGTTCATCGATCTCCGCCATATAGGCGAAGCGACCAAGCGCCATGGCTGCGGCAGCACGCACCTGATCGGCGGGATCATGCAGGAGCGCCAGCAACCGCCGCATGACCGGCAAGTCTGTGCACTCCCACAATCCTTCTATGGCGCTGGCGCGAACCTCTGGGTCGGCATCGTCGAGCAACCACCAAAACATCGTCGTAAAATCGAGGTCGATATTGTCTTCAGCAAGTTCGACCATCGCGTGCGCAATTTCGGTGCGTCGCCTGACAGGGATGCGTTGCCATGTTTCCCACAGTGCATCGCGGTCCTCAGGATTAAGCCCGGAGAACGGGCGTAATTCACGCATCGAAAGATGCTCGCGCGCCGCGAGGGCGCGCAGGTGAGCAGCAAGATCCATCGTTGTCGTCTCTCACTCCTCGTCGTCGAAATCTTCTTCGTCCATTTTGTCGTCCTCTTCTTCCTCCGTCAACGACGGCGGCGGCGTGTAGCGCCACCATCCTGGATGGCCCTCATCAGGGGTGAAGTTATCGCCGTCGATCAGGAGGTGGGTCAGATACTCGCGCGATACCGGGCGCAGGACATTCATCGCAACAAACAGGGCATTGAAGGGCGCTGCATACTGTGGCTCGGTGCGTGTGCCGACCGGCGTGCCGATAACCTCAAAGACATGTTCGAGCATAAGGTCGGCTTTTCGTCGTTCATTCATCGAGAAGACCTTGAGATTGCGCAGTCGCCCGTACTGCTGCTGGTTCACCAGCATATCGGTATCGACGACACAGGCGAACGAGATATTGGCGAAGGTGAATTTCGGCGTCTTCTTGGTTTCGTCGAGCACCAGCAGGCGATCCTGCGTTTCCGCCTGTTCTTCGTAGGTAATGGCGAACGTGCGCGGATCATCAGTGCGCATCAACGTGATAAGCGCGCCGGGAACCAGGTAATCGTGGAATAGCGTCTCAAGCCCCTGCAACCATCCGCCGCGGTTCCCTGTCGGATAGCGCAGTTCGACCAGCGCACTAATATAGTGCTGCGGCATCTCAAAGCGCAACACGGCGCTGCGTTGATCGGCGAGCAGCGGTTGCGGCAGAAGCGCCGACAGCGCGCGAGTCAGCGGCAGGATGCCATATTCCCATTCAAAGAATGTCAAGACGTGGCTAACCTGCCCGGTCTTACGGATTGCCTCGACGCTCTGTTCCGCCAGGCTATCATCGAACCCTTCTTCGATATACCCGGCGAGTTGCCCCATTTCGCTTGCCTTGACACGCCTGGTGCCTATAGATGGCAGGTTCCGCACCGACCAGAGGCGCGCACCTTCCACACCGACGAACTCGAAATCCTTTTCGCGGCTCAGGCGATAGTTGAGCGCAAAGCGGAAGATTTCGTAATCGCTCTGGCGCGGATTGTGGTAGAAGATGTCGGCGATGATCTGCGTATCGAGGAGCGGCTCGCCTACTTCCTTAATATAGTCACTGATCCGCCGCAAGTCATTTTTGCCGAAACTCACTAGTGCTGCTTCGGGGAAGGCCTGATTACCGAACAGCACCAACCGGCGCAGCGGATCATTCTCAATTGCTATGCGCAATTGCGACATAAGCGTCTGACCATGTTGCGCCATCAACTCTTCGACTGGACGGCGCAGATCGATCTGCAGACCATTGGGCAACGCGATCACGGTGTTGATCTGTGCAGGCTCGCTTGGCGGAGCAGCTGGCGGAGCAGTAACTTGCTCTTCTTCGACGACCGGGGCTGCTGCGACCGATTCTCCTACCTGCGGTGTCTCTTCGACGGCTGTAGCCGGAGTTTCGGCCGGCGCCTCGACAGTCACCGGGATCAACCCGGCTTGTTGCTGCCAGTATTCAGAGATGAACACTGGCTCGACTGTCGTCAACGCAGGGCGAGTCGTCGTCACCACGACGCTGAGATCGTCCACAGGAAGCGGATTCTCAGGCTCGTGCAGGCGTTGCTTGAACGTATGAACGGTATCGATCTGGGGCGGAATGTATCGTCCGCGCCGCGACGTTATGAAAATGACATCGCCGTTGTTTTCCTCGCGTGTAAACACCTGACTGTTCACGCGCAACGCCTCGTCGATCAGGCGCGCTGCCTCCTCAGGGTCGATCTGACGCTGTCGAGCATAAAAATCCGCCAAGTTGCGCAATGTCTGACGAATAGGCGTATCGAGCGCGAACAATCGCCCCTGCGCCGTCATCAGGTGAAAGATCTCTTCTGCCAGCGCTCGCTGCTCTTCGTTACCGGTAAACGTCGGACGCTCGATCATCCTCTTGTTCTCCTGCGAGCACCAGCTCGCGCAGAATCTCAAGATAACGTTCCGTCAGGCTTTGCAGGTCTTGCGGTTGCCCGGTGGCGCGCACCTGCTGCGCCAGTTTATCCATCGCGGTTTCCCCGTAGATGATGTTCTTGCCATCCATCCGTCGATCCTGACTGTTGAAACACGCAATGCGCAGCCCGACATAAGCGCCGATGCTGCGCTGAATGAACATTATACCACAATCACGCGCGGTGCATCGCGCGAAAGAGAAGGGTGAAAAGTATGGTTTGGTACGGTTTGACTTTTACAGTTGTTTGTGCGACAATGACCACGTCCGGTACACGAACAGATCGTTACTTACTACTGGTCGTGCGCTCGTTAGAAGAACCAACGCAAGCATCGCGCTTCGGTCGATAGCGACCATGGGTGCTTGTGTTGCGCAAGTGATACGCATATCAAATGCCATCAGAACGTCCAATCTACCCGTTCAGTGCGCTGGTCGGTCAGGAACGTCTCAAACGCGCGCTTATCTTGAATGCGATTAACCCGCGTATCGGCGGTGTTCTAATCCGCGGTGAAAAGGGCACTGCGAAATCTACCGCTGTGCGAGGGCTTGCTCGCCTCCTGCCGCACATTACCGTTGTCGCCGACTGCCCGTACAGTTGTCCGCCGGATCGCCCGGCAATGATGTGTGAGACGTGTAGTGCGCGGTTGCGCCGTGGTGAGGAGTTGCCGGTTGAGGAACGCCCAACGCGCCTGGTTGAGTTGCCGGTCGCTGCATCAGAAGATCGCGTTGTTGGTTCGCTTGACCTTGAGCATGCGATAACGGAAGGGCAGCGCCGTTTTGAACCGGGATTGCTTGCGCAGGCGAATCGCGGGTTGCTGTATGTGGATGAGGTGAATCTGCTCGATGATCACCTGGTCGATGTGTTGCTCGATGCTGCTGCGATGGGGGTCAATACGGTCGAGCGCGAGGGCATCAGCGTCTCGCATCCGGCACGCTTTATTCTGGTTGGCACGATGAACCCCGAAGAGGGGGAATTGCGTCCGCAGTTGCTCGACCGTTTTGGACTGGTGGTCGAAATCAGCGGTCTGACCGACATTGCCGGGCGAGTGGAAGTCATCGAACGTCGTCTGGCATATGAGAGCGATCCCGACGCCTTTGTAGCGCAGTGGCGGCATGAAGAAGAGGATCTGGCGCAGCGTATTATTGCGGCGCGTGCCCTGCTTCCAGCAGTCACGATTTCGCGTGGCGATATGGCAGCTGTGGCAGCGCTGGCGCTCGAACTGGGCGTCGATGGGCATCGCGCCGATCTTGCGATCCTTGAAACGGCGCGCACGCACGCTGCCTGGTCGGGGCGTACCCGTCTGACAGTCGAGGATATTCGGTTGGCAGCGGAACTGGCGCTGCCCCACCGGATGCGGCGGCAGCCGTTTACGGAAGTCCGGCTCGACGAAGCGCGCATCGGGCAGATTCTGGAGCGCGTGAAAGGCGAGATGGGCGACGAGGCGCCATCCGCTGGGAACGTAAAAAAAAAGTTGACAGCCTGAACAACGGTCAACCGGATGGCGAGCAGCGGTCTGGCAAGGAGAGCAATGCACCGCCTGCGATGCATGCATCGACCAACACCGATGCTGCTTCCAGTAGTGGCGGCAGGGGACAGGGCGGCAAAACATTCGCAAACGACCCGACGTTCCAGCCACGCAGGATCGAAGGCTCGCGCGACCGGTTGCAGCGCCGGTCGCCTGGCAGACGTACACGCACCCGTACGACACGCAAGCAGGGACGCTACATCACCAATCGTCCGGCGGATCGCATTACCGACCTGGCACTGGACGCAACCCTGCGTCAGGCGGCGCCGCATCAACGTCGTCGGCAGGAGGAACGCATCGCTACAGAGCGCAAACGACGTATCATTATCCATCGAAGTGATCTGCGCCAGAAGGTGCGGGTGCGGAAGACGCGCAACGCAGTTTGTTTCGTGGTCGATGCCAGCTGGAGCATGGCGGCGGAAGAGCGGATGCGCGCAACGAAAGCGGCAATCCTGTCATTGTTGCGCGATGCCTATCAGCGGCGCGACCGAGTTGGTCTGGTCTCGTTCCAGCGTGATTATGCCACGCTGCTGCTGCCGCTGACGAATAGTGTCGAACTGGCGCAGCGCCGGTTGCAGCAGATGCCGACCGGCGGCAAAACGCCGCTCTCGCGCGGTCTGTTGATGGGGTACGAAGTGCTGGAGCGTGCGCGCCGTCGGGATCCGGAAGTGATGCCGCTACTAGTGTTGCTGACCGATGGGCAGGCAAATGTATCGATGGGCGATCTGCCGCCGCAGGTGGAAAGTTACGCACTCGCCGATTTTATTGCAGCGCAGTCGATACCGGCGGTCGTGATCGATACTGAGCATCCAATCTTCGAGCGCGGGCTGGCGCGCCAGCTAGCGTATCACCTGAAGGGCAAGTACTACCGGCTCGAAGATGTGCAGGAACGCGGTCTCGCCGATCTGGTTCGAGCGGAGTTACGTGACCACGCACGGTAGTGTGTGGTTGAGATAAGGTAAGTACAGGCAACTAAACCAGGAGGACGGTTGGTCATGACCAATCAGGAGCGCCCCGTCGAAGAGCGGAACAAACTGCTGGGGGATCTGCCGACTACCGCACCGGGCGTGGCAGTGATTGAGGCAGAAGTGCCTCCTCAGCAGCAAGTAATAGAATCGCCGTCGCCCCCAACTGCCGAAATGACAGATGACGTCGGGGCGCGCGCAGCGGACGGAGGTGATGCGCCATCGCCCCAAACAGCAGGTGACACCGGGGTGCGCGCAGTGGATGAAGGCGTCGCATCGTCTGATGGCAGCGGAGGAGAAGAGGCGGCTCGTGCCGACGCCTCGTCGGTGACGGAGGACGTCGGGTCTGCGAGCGTGGCAACATCTCCCGCCGAGGAAGCGAGTTATCAGGCACCAGCTGAGGAGGCTCCAGGGCGACCGCGACGGGTGAAAGACCTGGCACCGGGCATGGAACTGGAAGGACGGGTGACGTCTATTGCATTGTATGGCATTTTTGTGGATATTGGCGTCGGGCGAGACGGTCTGGTGCATATTTCAGAAATGAGCGATACGCGGATCGAGTCACCCAGCGACCTGGTCAAGATCGGCGATACGGTCAAAGTGCGGGTCAAAAGTGTTGAACCCGACGGGCGCCGTATCAGTCTGACGATGCGCACGAAAGAGCGTGGCGCTGAACCACGCGGCAGTCGCGGCAAGAAGAAGCCGGAAGTCGACTACGAGAAGCTTGCTGCGCTGCGCGTTGGTGACAATATCGAGGGAACTGTGACCGGGATAGCGCCGTTTGGCGTGTTCGTCGATATCGGTGTCGGCAAAGATGGTCTGGTGCATGTCTCGGAGCTAGCGGAAGGACGTGTCGAAAAAGCGGAAGATGTGGTTCAAGTCGGGCAGACCTATACCTTCAAGGTGCTGGAAGTCGATGCGGCGGGCGCGCGGATCAGCCTGAGCCTGCGGCGGGCGCAGCGTGGGCAGAAACTCCAGCAACTGGAGAAGGGGCAGATTCTGGAAGGAACAATCAGTGGTCTGGCACCGTTCGGTGCGTTCGTTGATATCGGCGTCGGGCGTGACGGTCTGGTGCACATTTCCGAACTGTCGAACACGCATGTGGAGCGAGTGGAGGATGTCGTCAAGGTTGGCGACAAAGTGCAGGTACGGGTGCTTGACGTCGATCTGCAGAGCAAGCGTATCAGTCTGAGTCTGCGTCTGGAGGATACGCCACGTGAGCCGCCGCCCCGCGAGGAGCGCCCTCGTGAGGAGCGTTCACGCGGGGAGCGTCTGCGGGGAGAAGGGCGTTCGCCGCGTGAGGAACGCCAGTCGCGGCGAGCGAGCGAACGCGCGACCGAAACATACCGCTCAGTTGATCAGGAAGATGATTTCAGCGGGAACGCAACCATCGAGGATTTGATGTCGAAGTTTGGCGGACCGCGTCGCAACGAACGCCGCCGTCGCCAAGACGACGACGATATGGAAGATCGTTATCTCCGCCGCCAGCGCGACGCCATTCGGCGCACGTTGCAGCAACTTGATGAAGATTAAGATTCTTGACATTCTGTTTCCGGAGCGAGTATAATTGCGGGGACCGGCGCGGCATTGCCGCGCCGGTCAAGTGTTGCGCTGTACATAGCGCGGCAGTATCATATGATAGTACATGCGGTATGCCTGATCGATGTGCATACCGGTGATGTATTGTGTGAGGTTAGTACCGATGCCCAAGCGAACATGGCAGCCCAAACGCATTCCGCGCCGCCGAAAGCACGGCTTTCTGGCGCGCATGGCAACCAAAGATGGTCGTGCAGTGATCCGCCGCCGCCGATTGCGGGGGCGCTACCGCTTGACTGTCAGCGATGAGCGTCGTCAGATCCGTCGCGGGCATCGGTAGTCCCGTTGATCTGTGGGCAGCGGGTATGATCCCGTCTCTCCAAATCACTCGCCCACAGCCTGCGATGAAACGTGCCTATCGCCTTCGCACGCCGGAACAGTACCAGCGGGTACGCCGCGACGGTTGCACGTGGGACACTGGGATGCTGATGCTCAATGCTGCCCCAAACCGGCGCCGCCTGTCACGCTGCGGTTTCGTGACGCCAAAACGACTAGGGAGCGCAGTGACACGCAACCGGATCCGTCGTCGTGTGCGTGAAGCAGTGCGCCTCCTGTATCCGCAGATTGTTCCGGGCTGGGATATTGTCTTCATTGCACGCTCACCTGCACTTGCAGAGATAGCCTTTCCGCAACTCCAGGCGCTGGTACGGCAGGCGCTTCAGCGCGCAGGCATATTGCAGGTGTCAGATGGTGGTCAGTCCAACACGGGATAACATGCGCGCCCAATACTGACAGACCTTCAAAAATGCGCTAGAATACACACGTCACGTGCAGTTGCGTGTGGTAAGGATATGTTGCCATGCCAATCTGGCTTGCATTCGTCGAATTACTCGAGCAGGTGCTGCTAACCTTCTACCGATGGACAGGCAGCGCTGGATTTGCCATCATTCTATTTACTATCGTTGCGCGCATCGTCATTCTGCCGCTAACGATTAAGTCGCTCCAGTCGTCGCGCAAAATGCAGGAACTGCAGCCGCATATGAAGGAGCTGCAGCGTAAGTATGGCAAAGATCCCCAGAAACTCCAGGAAGAGACGATGCGTCTCTACCGCGAGTATAAGGTCAACCCGGTCGGCGGATGTTTGCCGATGCTTCTTCAGTTGCCTATCTTCCTGGGTGTCTATCAGGCAGTTATCAACCTGACGCGCGTCTCGCCCGCCGAGTATGCTGGTAGTGCAATGCTGCGGGTGCTCAATGAGCAGGGTATTGCAGTGAGTGTCGCAGATGCAACCCTTGGTCAACCGCAACTGGCAGGCAGTTTCCTCTGGTTGCCCGACCTGGGGAAGACCGATCCGTACTATATCCTGCCAATCCTGTCAGTCATCTTTCAACTCGTTGTGCAGTTGATGGCAACACCGCGGGTGCAGGATCCTCAGCAGAAGGCAATAATGCAGTCGATGCTGATCCTGCCAATTGTGTTCGGGTATATTGGGTTTATCTTCCCAAGTGGTGCGGTGCTCTACTGGGTGGTCGGCAGTATCCTGTCGATCATTCAGCAGTACATTATTTCGGGCTGGGGGTCGCTCGCGAATTATCTCAAGTTCCTGCCGACCGACGGCGGTCTCTTTCCGCCTGTTCCGCCTCCGTCAGTGCAGGCAGCGGCGTCCTCAACCGGCAGTGGAAGTGCATCTGCGACAGACGAGCCAGCGCGAAAGGTCGACTTTTGGGAAGTTCTCCGCCCGCTGACCGAGCCGCGCAGCGGGTCTGATGAATCACCAAAGCAAGCGACTGAAAGCGCCGCGCCATCGGAGGTGCGACAGGCGGCGCCGCGACGCCGGAGGGTGCGCAAATAGTATTCGATCTGTGGGATCGCATTGGTGCGCGGATGCCATACTCCAACCGAGGGTTCCATGAAACGTATCGAGATTAGTGCACGCACAGTAGCGGAAGCAATTCGACTTGCTCTGGCGCAACTTGGCAAAGATCGCGATGAGGTGGCTATCGAGGTGCTTGAACCAGGCGGCAATGGCGATGAGGCACTTGTACGCGTAACTGTCGTCGAGGATGAGGCTGACGAGGCGCCAGCAGCACCGCGGGTAGCGTCAACCGGTCCGGTTGATCAGATCGCCCGCCAGATTCTGGAAGACATTCTTGAACGCATGGACATCCATGCCTACGTTACGGCGGTCGTCAGCACTGTTCCCGATCAGCACGGTGAACCGGAAGAAACGATTACGCTCCACATCGAGGGCGCTGATGAGGAGGCGACGAGTCTGCTCATCGGGCGGCGTGGCGAGACGCTGCGGTCACTGCAATTCATGGTCAACCTCCTGGTCAGTCGTCGGGTGCAAAAATGGCCGCAAATTGTTGTTGATGTCGGGAATTACCGTCAGCGTCGCCAGGAGTCGCTCGAAGGGCTGGCACGGCGTATGGCGGAACGAGTGCGGCAGAGTGGGCGTCCGTTGATGTTGGAGCCGATGGCAGCCTACGAGCGACGTATTGTTCATCTTGCGTTACGTTCCGACCCGACGGTGTATACAGAGAGCAGCGGCGAGGGGGAGAACCGCAAGGTTGTGATCTATCCGGCAAAACGGTCGTGACATTGGTGACACGGTAGCGAGGAGCGGGAGCGAGCGCCAGTTTCAGCGCTAGTTGTATTCTCCCGCTCTTTTTCTTTCTATGCAAACGCCAGACTATCTCCTGATCGGTCATATGACCCGCGACCTGCTGTCTGATGGCGCGTTTGCGCCGGGTGGCACCGCGCTCTACGCCGCCCTCACAGCGCATCGGTTGGGGCGGCGGGTGGGTGTCGTGTCGGCGCAGGCGACAATCCCCATCGATTGGGATGCCGGTATCGAGGTGGCGTTCGTTCCGACGATGGAAACGCCGGTGTTCGAGAATCGCTACACCCCGCAGGGAAGGGTGCAGACGCTGCATACTGTCTCCGGTGTGCTGACGCTCGACCATGTGCCGCCTGCCTGGCGTTCGGCGCGTATTGTGCATCTTGCTCCAATTCTGGCGGAGACCCCCGAATCGCTGGTGGATGCGTTCCCCGGCGCGCTCCTGGGTATGACGCCGCAGGGCATGATGCGCGCCTGGCATGCGCCGCTTCCGGCGCGCATTACGTACCGACCCTGGACGCCGTCGCCGCGTCTGCTCGAGCGGATCGATGCGCTGATTATGAGCATCGAAGATCTCCAATTCGACGAGGAACGCGCGCGCTCTTATGCGCGCCACTGCCCGCTCGTGGCGCTGACCCGCGGCGCGGCAGGGGCGACGCTGTTTCTCAATGGTCAGCCGCACCACATCGAGGCGTGTCCGGCGGTTGAGCGCGATCCGACCGGCGCCGGTGATGTGTTTGCCGCTGCGCTGCTGGTGCGCCTGGATGAAACCGGCGATCCGCTCGAAGCGGCGCATTCCGCCGCATGCATCGCAGCACGGAGTGTCGAAGGGATCGGACCGGGCGCTATCCCCTGGCGGGAGGAGATTGACCGGTGAGGGGTGTTGCAGGCGCCGTGCAGGCGACGGGTCCACTGGTGCGCGAGGTTCTCACCACCACCGCGAACGCGACGACGTGGACGGGTGGGTTGATCCGGTGTCGATCCACAGTGAGCGGCGTGGGGTTTGTCCAGGTTTGGGCGCCGTCGTGCTACAATGGAATGCAGTAGTATTGCGAGATGCAAAAAGGGCGTGTTGTGGGCAAGGGTGTTTTGGATTGATTGGTCGTTGTGTCCAACAAGCGCTTGCAGTCTGACCACCCTGAGCGCAGGTGGGCAAAGGAGTAGAAATATGGAAACAAAGATACGACAGACCCATGCAGATTTGATCAAGGCTATCGCGGAGATCGCTGCAACCATGCCGCTGGCCCGCACAGTGCAACTTTATCACTTCGCGCTCTTTCTCAAGACCCATCCATTGCCTGCCGAAGAAACCTTTGAAGAAATTGCAGCGGACGAAGCGCGATGGGATACGCAATTTGCGTCAACCGACGATAGTAAGCTGGCAGCACTGGTGGCAGCAGTCGAAGTCGAGATCAATGAGGGTAAAGTAGTGCCAATGTTCGACGAACAGGGGAACTTCATCGAACATTCATGAAATCGCAAACCACCCTCTCATTCTGGCAACATTACCGGGC
Organism: Roseiflexus sp.; assembly: GCA_017743475.1. GTDB lineage: Bacteria > Chloroflexota > Chloroflexia > Chloroflexales > Roseiflexaceae > Roseiflexus. The sequence goes on from JAGHYV010000036.1 coordinate 44,023, forward strand.
TTTACCGCCAGAAATCCGCCAGCGGGCACGGCAGGCCTACAAATTGTGGCGAGATAATCCAGCCCATCCGGGTCTTTTCTTCAAGCGAGTGAAAGAAAGCCAGCCAGTTTACTCTGTGCGCATTGGTGTGGGGTACAGAGCGCTTGGATTGCTGAAAGGTGATACGGTAACGTGGTTTTGGATTGGTACGCACGACGAGTATGAACGGCTCCTCAAGTGACAATCAGCAGATTTTTGCCACGTTGCCCAACATATGCTGCGCTGGCTTGCGGTTGCTGAAGCGGGGCTGAAGAGTGCGGGCTGATGGAGATTGAGCATTTATTCCGCTCTACGGCGCTAGCCGTGGGGCTGATGGAGATTGAGAAATAAATCCGCTATACGCCTCTTGCCGTGGGGCTAAAGCCCTCGGCTATGGAATGCAAAGCCCGCCTGCGCGGGCTATGATGGATTATTTACTCAAAGACCATAAGCCCTCGGCTATGGAATGCAAAGCCCGCCTGCGCGGGCTAGAGCGGAATAATTACTCAAAGGCCATAAGCCCTCGGCTAGACCCCCCGCCCCCCTGCGTGCGCTCTCAAGGGTAGCGTTCTTGGGCGCGATGCGCGGTTTGCTGCATTCCCGCGCCTTTTGCCCCTCATCCCCCTGCTCTCAAGGGTAGAGTTTTTGGGAGAGATGAGCGATGTTCTGCATTCCCGTGCGCCTTTACCCCTCATCCCCCCTGCCCCCTTCTCCCACACGGGGAGAAGGGGGAGGTTGGGCGTCCTGATGCCTGAAACGGAGAATGGCAGGCAGGGGCTTCCCCAAAAACCTCCCCCTGTAAGCCTGCGTGCGTCTGATGCAAAGCCCGCCTGCGCGGAACGCGAACTCCGACTCGGCTCTCGGCTCTCGGCTCTCGGCTATCGACTATCGACTATCGGCTCTCGGCT
>JAGHYV010000126.1 GCA_017743475.1 Roseiflexus sp.
AAGTGTCAACGATAATACGTCGTACACGTCAGGAAAAACCGGGGGTTTGCATTTCTCTTTTGCAACCCCCAGGGTACGCTGGCTCTTCAATCCTTGATAAACTGATTTGTGAACGCTTTCGTCACGTCCACATCGGTCGTCAGTAGTCCACTTTCACGCAGAAAAGTGTGGGTTTCACGCCAGTTCTCTTCATTGCAGAATCCCAACCCCTCGGTTTTGGTTTTGTCGCTCTGCCAGTAATCCAGTGTTGCCTGGAGCACGGCGCGTTGCAGGTCGCGAGTAGGCTGATCGGCGCTCTTGAGTTCGGGAATGTAATCAAGCGCATTGGTAAAGGCAGTCTCGGGATCGGCAATGACTTCCGCCATGGCGCGCAGTGTCGCACGCACGAAGCGGCGCACAACATCCGGATCGCTGCCGATCAACTGTTCACTTGCAATCAAACTGTCGGATGCAAGCGGGAAGTAATCGGAAACACGGATAACGTTCACCGGTATGCCCTGACGCTCTAGCTGGATCGGTTCATTGTTGCCGTACCCCGCGGCAACCGTGACTTTCCCTTCGCTGATTGCCGCTACCTGGGTGAACCCAATCTCCTGGACATTCACCGATTCGCGCGGGATATTTTCCGCATACAGCAGCGCCAGTAGACCAATCCAGCTGGCGCCGAAGCGTCCGGGAATACCGACGGTCACTCCGTTGCGCGTCAGGTCCTTCGGCGTCGTGATATTTGCTTCGGTTTTACTGAAGAAGACGACCGGAAAGCGCTGGCTATTGGTCATCACGGCAACGATCGGCAATCCCTGGGCACGCGCCAGCAACACTGAGTCGCCCGACGCAAGCGCGAATTGCAGGGTGCCCTGCGCCACCCGTTGAACGACATCGGTCTCATAGTTGTAATCGAAGGTCACGTCCAGCCCTTCGGCAGCATAGTACCCTTTAGCATGCGCCAGATAAAAGTGTGAGAACTGCACATTCGGAATATATGGAAAGCCCATCGTGACCGGGCGTAGCGCCGCTGGCGCGGTTTGCCTAGTAGCAGGTGTAGGTGTTGCCATCGGCGTTGCGCCGCACCCAACGCCAATCAGGGCGGTCAGAAGCACGAGAAACAGAGATAGACAACGCATGGTTATGCCTCCCATGTGATCAGCAAACGTTCGATCAAGAGTGCGAGAAGAAACAGGAGTAACGTAGTTCCAGCCAGGACGGTCAGCGCTACAAACATCAGCGGCGTATCGAACAGACCGCGCGCGATGTTGATTAGCGCGCCGAGACCGTCACGCCCACCGATGAATTCACCAACCACAGCGCCGGTTGTTGCCAGTGCCAGCCCTGCCTTTACGCCGCCAAAGATGCCTGGCAGTGCCAGCGGCACCTCGACATACCGCAGCAGGTGCCAGCGGTTTGCCCCACTGATGCGCGCCATATCGATCAATTCACGCGGCACGCTGCGGAAGGCAACAATAGTAGCGCTCAGGATCGGAAAGAAGGTCACAAGTGTCGCCACCAGCACCCGCGACTCAAGCCCGACGCCCACCCATAGCACAATCAGCGGTGCAATCGCCACGATCGGCACCGCCTGACTCGCCGCCAGCAACGGGGTCAGCACGCGGTCAAAGGTTCGCATGCGCGCTAGCAAATAACCAAGCGACAGGCTCAGCACAAGCGCGATGCTGAAGCCGCTCAGGGCGGCAAATAGTGTTATCGTGATGTGACGTTGCAGTGTTTCACCAGCAAGCTCAGTCGCCAGGCGCTGGATCACCAGCGTTGGCGCGGGAAGAATAAACGGCGGGTAGTCCTGTACGATGACGACCGTTTGCCAGGCGAGCAGCACCAGCGCCAGCGACACAGTCAGGCCCAGCCACGATGGCAGACGCGGTGAGAGGCGACGAACCATTCTACTGTATAGATGAATTGCCTGATTGGATCGGAGCGACAAACCTTGTTCGTTGACCATAAGGCACCTCGCGTATGGACGCGAGGCAGGGGGGATGGGAGGCAATCATGCATGCACGCAGCACGCTGGCCAGACATGCTGCAAAACAAAAACCCGAAGCCAATAGGCTTCGGGGCATATATGACAGCGAACGGAACATCACGCAGAGCGTGACGCCCACAACGACGCCTTAAAGAGGACAACTACGATGACGCGCGCATCATCGCAATCAACTCAAGGCGCTATGCTCGCCGATCTTCTCCCATCCGGACTGTAACCGTCGGCGCCGGCTTCGCACCGGTCTCCTGCCTTGCGGCTCGCGGGCTGGTGCAGCATGCTGCACATCACCGCCGATCGGGAATTTCACCCTGCCCCGAAGATCGTGCCTATAGCATAGCATTATCGATGATCACTGTCAAGAAACTGAGCGAGAACATGTCACAATCATCATCCGGCATGGCGTGCGCGCTGCTGGTAGAGGACGGTCAACGCCGCCCCGATCGCCTGCGACAGATCGCCCAGTGCTGCCGGAACAATCGTCAAAAAGCCACGCTGCGGTGGCCAGAGATAGGGTTCGGCAGTCTCGCGCACGATACGCAGGTAACGCTCGCGGAACGATGCTGTCGTCGCTTCGGGATCCATCAACCCGCCACCAATGACGACGTACTGCATATCCAGCGCCATTGCCAGCGTCGCTACAAGCAACCCCAGCGCCCGCGCCTGAAAGTCGAAAATCTCTAGCGCCAGCGGATCACCCTTCTGCGCCAGACTGCGCAACTGAAACGCGCGCTCGCGCATGCTAAGGGGCGAGGTTGCCAGTTCGTGATCCGGATAACGCGGCAATCGTTCTTCCAGCAAATACGGAAGACCGGATAGCGTTGTATAGACTTCGAAGCATCCCCACGTCCGACCACATCCGCAGGGATACGGTTGTGCGCCGAGCAGATGCAGCGGTGCGGGCATATGCCCGCCCTCCATGCCGTTCAGTGAATCACCGTCGAGCGGCAAGCCATCGCGCCCGACATACGCACAGCCAAGTCCAGTGCCCGGCGCCAGCATGACGACAGAAGCGTTCTGGTCGCCGCGCGCATATTGCGCCTCCGCAACCCCTCCCATATTCCCATCGTTGCCGAATGCCAGCGGGATTGGACGACCAGCGCGGTCGGCAAGCGCATCGCGATAGGCGGTGTAGAGGTCAAAGCCAGCAAAACTCTCCGGCAGGTTCGGCGACCGTCCAAGCACGCCAAAGCGTTCATAGGGACCAGGAATGGCGAGACCAACGCCACGTACCTGATCCCATTCCAACCCATGCAGCGCCAGATAATCAGTGATCGCGTCAACCCACCCACGCACAACCGCTTCCGGTCCGTTAAGCGCTCCGGTTGGACGCTGCAACAATTGTGTGGAAATAACCGTTCCATCCTCCCATATACCGCCGACTTTGGATGTGGTGGCGCCACCATCGGTGCCAATGTAGACATGTTGTTTTGCACTCATACTCAACCTGGCTTTCCTGTGATTCACCGAAAACAGGTTTTCCCATTGTAGCCGGTGCTCAAGAGATGTCAAAACCACACCGACATGCTATACTGGAGCCTGGACTGTATGCGTCAGGACGGAGGACGTATTGAACACGCACTGTCCATTCTGCGGCGCACCGGTTGGGATGCGTTCACGCTTCTGCTCGATGTGTGGGCGGTTGCTGCCGCCATCTTCCCTGCCTACCACATCTCCGCCGCCACCTATCGACAACTGGCCAGTCGAGGGTGCATTAGCCAATGGAAAGCGATTGCGGGTCACCGGCGATGCACTTGATCCGCGTGAGCTGATAAACATGGTAGAATCGAGCGTGCGATGGTGGCAGCGCAGGTTGAAGAGCAGCGACGCGATGACTTGCGATCAGGCGGCGCACGCGATTGAGGATCTCTCGCAGATTCTGCACAGCCTTTCGCAGCAACTAGCGCATGGGCGCTCGACCATCCGCATCACGAGAAGACTGCCAGCGCTGCGCCGATTCGATATCGCCTGTTCATCGTGCGGCAGCGGTAATCGGGCTGGTGCGCGTTTCTGTCAGCGTTGCGGTGCGCTGCTCAACGCAGCGCCAGGGTATGGAGCCGGACACGTGCAATCACGCACGCTCACTTTCACGGTCGCTGCACGTACCGACACCGGTCGCGTGCGCCATCAGAATCAGGATTCGGTGTATACGGGCGTGATCCCGCTACCTGATGGGCAGCAAGCGTATCTCTGCCTGGTTGCGGATGGAATGGGCGGCGCAGCCGCTGGTGAGTACGCCAGTCGACTGGCAGCCGATGTCAGTCGCGCCTACCTAGAACAGGAATCCACCAGTCATCCGCCTGCGACCGACGCCGCGTGGCAGGCATTGCTGCGCGATGCGGTGCGCGCTGCTAATCGCCAGATCTACGATGCCGCGCGCACCGATGCGGCGCGGCGTGGGATGGGAACGACGCTGACGATGGCGCTGCTGGTTGGTGATCGCCTGCATATTGCATCAGTCGGCGACTCGCGGGTATATTTGTTGAATACCAACGGTGTGACCGACGATGGCGCTCCCTCTGCCCAGTTGACATCAGACCATAGCCTGGTGGCGCGTTTGGTGGACATTGGCCAGTTGACGCCGGAACAGGCACGGGTGCATCCACAACGGAATATCCTGTATCGCTCGATTGGAACTGATCCGTCGGTCGATGTTGATACACGCTCGGAAGCGCTCGAACCGGGCGACATCGTGCTGCTCTGCTCCGATGGATTGGTCAACCACGTCAGCGATGAAGAGATTGCCCGGATTGCACTTGGCGAAACCGACCCAGATTGCGCAGTGATGCGTCTCGTCAGCCTGGCAAATGAGCGCGGCGGGCGGGACAATATCAGCGTCGTGATGGTTCGTGTTTCGGGTGAACGGTAATGCTCATCGGTTCGTCTTCTGCCTGCGATGGTAGCGTAACCATGCCTGTCATTTGTCAGTCGTGCGGCGCAGTCAACCGTGACACTGCTCGTTACTGTCTGCACTGCGCGCAACCACTTGCATCCGCCCACCCGTCACCCGATGATCGGGCCTGGCTGGCAGCGCGATTACTCGCTGACCCGTCCGGTTCAATCTCATCGCCAATAGACATGCCTAACCCTGGTGCAACGCTACCTTCCACGCACCTTTGCGATGATCCGGTTCTCGTTACCCCTGCGCGCTTAGATGAGGAGTCTGCTATGAATGCGCCGCCTGTTGACCCGGAAATGCCGTCGTTGTTTGCGGGACGGTACGAAATCATTGCTGCATCCGGCGAAACGGTCGAAGCGCTGGATCGCCAGCCCTGGCGACGGTGCTGGTCGTGCGATACAACCTCGAATGAACCAGGCGAGGCATACTGCACCCAATGCGGCGCTGCGCTCGACGGTCGTCGTTATCGTGGTCTGCTGACAGGCGCTATGCCTGCCGGTCTTGCACTCGTTCCGCAGGTGACTGATCCTGCTGCGCGTGCTCTCCTCCCGCCGATCTGGGATCAGGTCAGCGACGGTGATCAAACACTAACCCTCACCCCCGAGATCCCCTCGACACCCCCTTCTCTGCCACTCAGCGAACTTCAGGCGCTCGTCATCGGACGGGATCTGGCGCGGTTGCTGACCCTTCTGCACAGTCAGGGGCTTGCGCTTGGCGCGCTCGAACCGGCCGATCTCGACATCTCACCGGCGCACACCGTGCGGCTGCGCAACGCCCCCCGATTGCACTGGGCCGCAGAAGGCGATGCGACCGCCGATCTGATCCACCTGGCAACATTGCTCGAAGCGCTGACGGCAACGCCGCGCACGACCAGGCGGCTCGATGAAGAAGACATATCCCCGGACGCAGCGCCAACCATTGTTGATCTGCTGCGCGGAGTACGCACAGGTCGCCTGACCGACCCGGCAGAACTGGTGCAACGGTTTGATCTTCTCATAGCGTACCATACCGCGCCTGCGCCGCTGCGCGTCCGGTTTGGCGCAGCCACCGATACTGGTATTGTGCGTGATCTGAACGAAGATAGCCTGCTGGCGCTCGATCTCCGCCTGATTCGCCGCAACCAGCCGCGTACCTGGAGCCTGTTCATCGTCGCCGATGGGATGGGCGGTCACAGCGCAGGCGAGGTGGCATCGGATCTGGCGTTGCGCGGCGCGCTGGAAGTGGTGCAGCGCGAATACCTGATGCCGACTATCGATACCAATGCGCAGGATGAAGAAGAGATGCTCCGCAGCGTTGTTCGTCGCGCCATTCTCCAGGCAAATGAGTACGTTGTGCACGAGGCGCGCAGTCGCGGGAACGACATGGGCACGACGATAACAATGGCGCTGATCGCAGGTGATCGCGCAATCATCGGAAACGTTGGCGATAGTCGAACATACCTTATGCGGGAAGGAAAACTGCGGCGCGTCAGCCGCGACCACTCGCTAGTGCAGCGCCTGGTTGATCTCGGTCAGATTACGCCTGACGACGTGTACACGCATCCGCAGCGCAATGCAATCCTCCGATCACTGGGCGACAAACGCGACATCGAGGTTGATATCTTTGTCGAACGGTTGCGTCCAGGCGACGCTCTGCTGCTGATGAGCGACGGTTTGTGGGAAATGGTGCGCGATGAGCGGATGGCAGAGATTATCGCTACGCACCACGATCCGCAGGCGGCGTGTAAGGCGTTGATCGATGCTGCGAATGCTGCTGGCGGCGATGATAACATTACCGTGATTCTGGTGCATGTAGAAGCATACTAAGTATCATTATGCGGTGTCCTGTCTGCAACGCATCCAATCCCGACGGCGCTCCGTTCTGTGCCGAATGTGGCGTGCGCCTGACCGATACCCTCCGGCCGCCATCGGTTGCACCACCCACCAGCACGCCTTTGCAGCAAACCGTTCTGCAGGGTCGTTATATTATCGAGGAAAAACTTGGACAGGGCGGTATGGGCGCCGTCTATCGCGCCCGTGATCTGCGGCTCAGCACGGTGAACTGGGCGATCAAAGAGATGAGCCAGGCGCAGATAACTGGAACACTGGAACTCCAGCAGGCGCGCGCGGCATTCCGGCATGAAGCCGAACTGCTTGCCGGTCTTTCGCATCCGGGGCTGCCCAAAGTCGTCGATCATTTCGAGCAGGACGGTAAAGCCTACCTGGTGATGGAGTTCGTTCCGGGTTCATCGCTGCTTGCGCTGGCGCGCCGTGAGGGCCTGCCCTTCCCCCTGCCGCGCGTTCTTGATTGGGCGAAACAGATCTGCGATGTGCTGGAATATCTGCACAACCGACCATCGCCCATCATCTTCCGCGACTTGAAACCGGCAAATGTGATGCTTACCCCCGAAGGACGCATCAAACTGGTCGATTTTGGCATTGCGCGCCTGTTCAAACCTGGCAAGGAACGCGACACACAGGCGTTCGGCACGCTCGGCTACAGCGCACCGGAGCAGTATGGGCAGAGTCAGACCGATCCGCGCTCCGACATCTATTCACTCGGCGTCCTGCTGCATCAACTGTTGACTGGCTACGACCCGACCAGCACCCCCTTTCGCCTGCCGCCGGCCAATCAGGTGAACCCATCGATCCCGCAGCATATCTCCGACGCCATCGCCCGGGCGGTTAACCCGGACCCCGACGCTCGTTTCCCCAACGTGCGGGCCTTCCGTGATGCGCTGCTCGGCGGGCAACCAGTGATCCTTCAAACACCAGTGTCAGAGGCAGTGCAACCCAGAATGGCAATCCCCGAGGCGATCGGGCAAACGACTCCAGTGTCTTCCTCAATTTCTGGTTCCGCCGCTGCGCAACCGCTGGCCGTCCCTTCGCCAACAACTATCGTTGCCAATTCCGGGCGCTGGCTTGGCATCGCCAGTGTGCTCATCATGGGACTGGCAACCGTGATTGTGGTCGCCGGCGCTGCAACCGAAGGTTCCGATAGCGCGCTTGCGGGTTCTGGCTATCTGATGGCGTTATTGCCATTTGCAACGGGACCGATTGCCTTCCTGCTCGGTCTGATCGCGTTGCTCTCCCCTGCGACAGCACAAACACTCAAGGGGCGGCAACACGCAACGATTGCCGTTGCTACCGGACTGGCGACTGGCTTGCTTTGCTGCGTCATTTTCGTCGTTGCAGGGGGAAGCAGCTAAACCGCACTCAATAGCTACGGGTGCAACGATTCAGAATGGCGTGGCGTCTAAGCCGTTAACGTTGCGGAGAGGGAGTGAAGGACGATGAATACCGGCATAACGCTTACGTGCACCTGGGGACGCGCACCGCTGGTTGCCAGTAAGGTTCCACAGGTCGCCTATCTGCTTATCGAAGCGCAGGCTGCGGCAATTCCCAGGAAAATGCCGCTCAATTTCTGCCTGGTGCTCGACCGCTCCGGATCAATGCAGGGCACCAAAATGGCAGCGCTGAAGGATGCTACCAAACGGGTGATCGAAACCCTGACCCCGCAGGACATTGTTGCGATTGTGCTGTTCGACGACACTGTGCAAACGCTGGTTCCTGCAACGTTTGCCACCGACAAAGCTGCACTGATTGCGCAGGTCGATGCTATTGAAGAAGCTGGCGGCACGGCAATGTCGGGCGGGATGGCAGCAGGCATTGTGGAACTGCGCAAGAACCATGACCCTGGACGTGTCGGGGCGATGCTGCTGCTGACCGACGGGCAGACATGGGGTGATGAGGATCGTTGCCGCGCACTCGCCCAGGAACTCGCCCGTGATGGGGTGCGGATCACGGCCCTGGGTCTCGGCGCTGAATGGAACGAGAAGTTGCTCGACGACATTGCCGAAGCGACCGGCGGCATTTCAGACTACATCGCCGATCCGGCGCAGATCACGACGTTCTTCCAGCATGCAGTCCGCACAGCACAGGGAACGGTTGCCCGCGACGCACGTCTGTTGTTGCGTCTGGTGCGTGATGCAACGCCGCGCGCGGTTTATCGCGCCAGTCCTGTGATCGCCAATCTTGGCTACCAGCCAATCGGCGACAGTGAGATTGCCGTGCGGCTCGGCGCCATCGAGGCAGAGACACCGTCGAGCATCGTTGTCGATCTGATGGTTCCGGCGCGCGACGCGGGGAGTTTTCGCATCGCCCAGGCGGAACTTCACTACACGCCGGTTGGCGGCGCAGAACAGGTCGTCAAACAGGACCTGCTGCTCGAGTTCGTGACCGACCCGACTGCGTCGGCGTATGATCCGCGTGTGATGAATCTGGTCGAAAAGGTGACGGCGTTCAAATTGCAAACACGCGCGCTGGCTGAAGCAGAAGCCGGCAACCTGTCGGGCGCGACGCAAAAACTGCGCGCGGCTGCGACACGGTTGCTCGATCTTGGAGAACTTGAACTGGCGCAGAAAGTCTCCGAGCAGGCGGCGCATCTCGAACAGGGGCAGGCGATCAGCGCCGAAAATCAGAAAGAACTGCGCTATGCAACCCGTCGCCTGACGCAAAAACTCGAGGAATAGCCTCTTGAAGCATTCGGAGGATCGGTATGATAACGTGTCCAACGTGCGGCGCTCTCAACGACCCGGTCAATCGTTTCTGTGACCAGTGTGGATCGCGGCTCGAACCGAGTGGTCCGATTCCGCAGGCATCAGCGCCCACGTTTCAGGCGCCACCCACAGCGACAGCCCAGACCTGTCCCAACTGCGGTGCAACCGTCTTCCCCGGACAGGCGTTTTGTGAAGAGTGCGGGACAGCCCTGACCGCAGTGGCGCCTCCTGCGGCAGTGGCGCCTCCTGCAGCAGCGCCGGTCAGCGTGGATGCACCAACCATGATCGCGCCTGCGTCAATGCCGGTTGCGGGTTCGATCTGCCCATCCTGCGGTCATCAAACCATGCCGGGCGACCGCTTCTGCGATGCGTGCGGCGCAACGCTCGCACCGGCGCCATCAACGGCGATCGCCGATGCACCGACCGCTGCAGCGCCTGAACCACCGTGGTCGATTCCTGCGCCCCCGCCTGCCGAACCGTCCGCGCCGCCGCTGCCAACGTTGATCGAAGCAGCTCCCGCGCCGATTCCTCCCGCGCCGCCGGTCGAAGCGGCAGTCCAGCCAGTTGGTGAGCACGCCGCACCACCGGTCGAAGCGGCAGCGCCGTCGCCTGCCCCCGCCGATGCCCAGGCGGAGTATGAAGCCAGACGCCAGGCGTTGCTCGACGAGATCGCAAAGCAGCAGAAGATTATCGAGCAACTGGAGCAGTTGCAGGCGACCTTCGGCGCTGCGACGCCCCACGCCGTCACCATTGCCCTGGCGGAAGCGCGTGAGGCGCTCGCCAGAGCGCAGACGGAACTCGACACCCTGCAACCACCGCCGCTGCCCATCGATCCGTCGGTCGTTGCGGCGCTCAACGATGAAATCGCAAAGCAGCAGAAGATCATCGAGCAACTGGAGCAGTTGCAGGCGACCTTCGGCGCTGCGACGCCCCACGCCGTCAC